>NZ_JBJNLG010000024.1:0-97398 GCF_052169175.1 Serratia sp. CY31944 | reverse complement strand
AGAAATTATCAGGCGATACGTGAAGCATCAGGATAAGAAGGACCAAGAGATCGAACAGCAGATGGAGCTGTTGCAGGATTAACTCGAAAATGGCCCCCTTTTAGGGGGCGTCGTGTAAAGCCACCTCCTCAGGAGGTGGTCTTTTACTTTTGCTGCGGCAGCCGGACTTAGTCGTCCAGGAAGCTGCGCAGCACTTCGGAGCGGCTTGGGTGACGCAGCTTGCGCAGCGCCTTGGCTTCGATCTGACGGATACGCTCACGGGTAACGTCAAACTGCTTGCCTACCTCTTCCAGCGTGTGGTCGGTGTTCATGTCGATACCGAAACGCATGCGCAGCACTTTCGCTTCGCGCGCGGTCAGGCCGGCCAGCACGTCGTGGGTGGCGGAACGCAGGCTTTCCGAGGTCGCGGAGTCCAGCGGCAGCTCGAGGGTGGTATCCTCGATGAAGTCGCCCAGATGCGAATCTTCGTCGTCGCCGATCGGCGTCTCCATCGAGATTGGCTCTTTGGCGATCTTCAGCACCTTGCGGATCTTGTCTTCCGGCATCAGCATGCGCTCGGCCAGCTCTTCCGGCGTCGGCTCGCGGCCCATCTCTTGCAGCATCTGGCGCGAAATACGGTTGAGCTTGTTGATGGTCTCAATCATATGCACCGGAATACGGATGGTGCGCGCCTGGTCGGCGATGGAGCGGGTGATAGCCTGACGGATCCACCAGGTGGCGTACGTCGAGAACTTGTAGCCGCGGCGGTATTCGAACTTGTCTACCGCTTTCATCAGGCCGATGTTGCCTTCCTGAATCAGATCCAGGAACTGCAGGCCGCGGTTGGTGTATTTCTTGGCGATAGAAATAACCAGACGCAGGTTGGCCTCAACCATTTCTTTCTTCGCGCGGCGCGCTTTCGCTTCACCGATCGACATGCGACGGTTGATGTCTTTGACCTGCTCAATGGTCAGGCCGGTTTCTTCTTCGATCTGGCGCAGTTTCTGCAGGCTGCGCTGCACGTCTTCAGCCACGTCTTTCAGCTTTTCCGACCATGGCTTGGCCATCGCCAGCGCGGCTTCGAACCAGGAATCGCTGGTTTCGTTGCCGGCGAACAGGGTGACGAAGTTTTTCTTCGGCATTTTGCACTGTTCAACGCACAGCTTCATGATGATGCGTTCCTGGGTGCGAACGCGATCCATCATGGTGCGCATGCTGTTGACCAGGAAGTCGAACTGTTTCGGCACCAGGCGGAACTGCTTGAACACTTCGGACAGCTTCAGGATCTCGTCCGCGGCGCTGGCGTGGCTGCGGCCGTTCTTCTTGATCACCAAGCGCGTCGCTTCATACTGATCGCGCAGTTCGGCGAACTTCTGACGCGCCAGCTCAGGATCGATGCTGTTGTCGTCTTCGGTGTCGTCCTCTTCGGCATCCTCATCTTCTTCGTCGTCGTCTTGCTCTTCGCTCGACAGTTCGGAACCGATGTGGGTGGCGGTTGGGGCGATGTCCTCTTCCGCGTTAGGATCGACGAAGCCGGTGATCAGGTCGGACAGGCGCGCTTCGCCCGCTTCGACGCGATCGTACTGTTCAAGCAGGTAGGTAATGGCTTCCGGGTATTCGGCAACCGAGCACTGCACCTGGTTGATGCCGTCTTCGATGCGCTTGGCGATGTCGATTTCGCCTTCGCGCGTCAGCAGTTCGACGGTACCCATTTCGCGCATGTACATGCGCACCGGGTCGGTGGTGCGGCCGATTTCGGATTCCACGCTGGACAGAACCTGTGCGGCGGCTTCTTCCGCATCTTCGTCCGTGCTGTTCGAGTTTTCGGCGAGCAGCAGGTCATCGGCGTCCGGTGCTTCTTCCATCACCTGGATGCCCATGTCGTTAATCATCTGGATGATGTCTTCGATCTGATCGGAGTCGACGATATCTTCCGGCAGATGGTCATTGACCTCAGCATAGGTCAGATAGCCTTGCTCCTTACCACGGGTGACAAGTAGCTTCAGCTGTGACTGCGGGTTTTGCTCCATAAGACGGTATCCACACTTCAGAGTATTTAGGTTGGTGTCGGTCGGCGAAACCGCCAACAATAGCATTTGGGGCGTTTTCGTTATCGCCGCGGCCCACTATGGCGGCACTGTGCAGGGCTCTGCCCTCGCAATTATCGGCACTTAAGCCGTTTGGTATTCAGTTTTTCTTCGCTAAAACCTGGTTGAGGGAACGGACTTCTTCACGTTCCTCCGGGCTCAGGCCACGCGTTCTGGCCTGGGCGATCAGCGTTTCCAGCCGTTGCTCGAGCACCGAGTCGTACAGGCTGGCCAACGTATCCAAAAAGGTCTGCTCGACCATATCCTCAACGATCATATGGTTCCAGGTCGCCAAGGTTTCAAGCTGCTGGCTGAATTTGTTGTCGCGATACAACTCCAGCAATTGCCCGGTCGTCAGGCCCGGCTGCGCCAAACAGGTCTGCACCAGTTCGACGAACAGCGGCAATCCCGCCTGTTTGGTCTGCTCCAGCCCTTCAAGCGAAGGGATAAGTGTAGCCAACTGCGGATTTTGCACCAGTAACCCTATCAGTATACGCATGGTTGTGCGTTTTAGCTGGGGCGCCTGATAAGGATTCGCATTTTCCGCCTGCTTGGGCATCAGCTTGTCGAGCTGGCTGTCGTCCAGCAGCCCCAGCTTGTTGCCGAGCTCCTGGCGCAGGTACAAGCGCAACGTTTCGCCCGGCACCTGAGTAATCAGCGGCAGCGCCAGCGTGCTCAGCTTGGCGCGCCCGTCCGGGCTGCTCAGATCCACCTGCGGCAGCAGGCTTTCGAACAGGAAAGTGGACAGCGGCTGCGCCTGCTCCATTCGCTGTTCGAAGGCTTCTTTGCCTTCCTTGCGCACCAGGGTGTCCGGGTCTTCGCCGTCAGGCAAAAACATGAACCGCAGCTGGCGCCCGTCGTTCAGGTATGGCAACGCGGTTTCCAACGCCCGCCATGCCGCTTCGCGGCCGGCGCGGTCGCCGTCGTAACAGCAGACGACGTTGTCGGTGGCGCGGAACAGCAGCTGAATGTGTTCAGCCGTCGTCGAGGTTCCGAGCGAGGCGACGGCATAATCGATGCCGAATTGCGCCAACGCCACCACGTCCATATACCCTTCCACCACCAGCAGCCGCTGCAGGGTAGGGTGGTTCTGCTGTGCTTCATACAGGCCGTAAAGCTGGCGGCCCTTATGGAAAACTTCGGTTTCCGGCGAGTTCAGGTACTTCGGCATGCCATCGCCCAATACGCGGCCGCCGAAGGCGATCACGCGCCCGCGTTTGTCGCGGATGGGGAACATCACCCGTTCGCGGAAACGGTCGTACGAACGCCCCTGATCGTTAGTCACCAGCATGCCGGCATCGTTCAATGCGCGGCGCGAGTCGGCGTCGCGGCCGAAACGCTTCAGGGCGTTGTCCCATCCCGCCGGCGCGAAGCCGATGGCGAAATGGCGAATAACGTCGTCACTTAATCCGCGCTGCTGCAAATAGCTGCACGCCGGTGCCCCGGAGGACTGCTGCAGTGACTGTTGATAGAACGCGCTGAGCTGCTCCATCAGTTGGTACAGGCTCTGGCGCTGATGGCGTTCGATCTGGGTTGGCCCGGTGCCCGCTTCGTAAGGCACTTCCAGCCCGTGCATGGTCGCCAGCTCTTCGATGGTTTCGACAAACTCAAGCCGGTCGTAATTCATCAAAAAGTCGACGGCGTTGCCGTGCGCACCACACCCAAAACAGTGATAAAACTGCTTTTCGCCATTAACGGTAAAGGAAGGCGTCTTTTCGTGGTGGAACGGACAGCACGCGTGGTAGTTCTTGCCTTGCTTCTTGAGCTTCACGCGGGCGTCGATCAGATCGACGATGTCGGTGCGAGCCAGCAAGTCATTGATAAATACGCGCGGAATTCGTCCAGCCATAAGCCCTTACTTCATTAGCCTATAAACGAGAACAAGCCGCGCATTCCTTTCGGAAAGCACGGCCTTCGTATGCAACTACTCGGTCTGCGCGATTTTGAAAATCAGAAATTCACGCGGTGGGGTTGCCCCCGAAGAATTAATACAGACGAGTGCGGCGTGCGTTTTCGCGAGCCAGTTTCTTCGCGTGACGTTTCACAGCAGAAGCTTTAGCGCGTTTACGTTCGGTAGTTGGTTTTTCATAAAACTCACGACGACGAACTTCAGCTAAAACACCCGCTTTTTCGCAAGAGCGTTTGAAACGACGCAGAGCAACGTCAAATGGCTCGTTTTCACGTACTTTAATTACCGGCATGTGCCTCTCACCTCAATAAAATTCGGTTTGCTGCTGGCCAAGCGCCAGCCTTTTCAAAATGGTGCGGAATTTTACTCCAATGGATGCTGCTTTGTAAAGCACCACAGCAAATTGAAACCCGCGTCGCTCTGCCGCAACGTGCGCAATTTTGCACCGGGCGCTGATTATAGACTAATCAGAAAAAAATGCTCGTGTTTAATCGCCTGGGCATTTTCTGCATGAATCATCGACATAGGTGCGAGCCGGTGACAAGATGCGCCGCGCCGGCGGTAAATGCGGCGGAATGTGGTAGACTGGCGGCCGCACGTGAATGATGGGAAATGTAATGCGAGTACTGGGTATAGAAACGTCCTGCGATGAAACCGGAATTGCAGTGTATGACGATCAAACCGGTTTGTTGGCCAACCAATTATACAGCCAGGTGAAGCTGCACGCCGACTACGGCGGCGTGGTGCCGGAACTGGCCTCCCGCGATCACGTGCGCAAAACCGTGCCGCTGATTCAGGCGGCGCTGAAAGAGGCCAACCTGACCCCGGCCGACATCGACGGCGTGGCCTACACCGCCGGGCCGGGCCTGGTGGGGGCGCTGCTGGTCGGCGCGACCGTCGGGCGCGCGCTGGCGTTCGCCTGGAACGTGCCGGCGGTGCCGGTGCACCATATGGAAGGCCATCTGCTGGCACCGATGCTGGAAGACAATCCGCCGGCATTCCCGTTCGTCGCGCTGCTGGTCTCCGGCGGCCACACCCAGCTGATCAGCGTCACCGGCATCGGTGAGTATGAGCTGCTGGGCGAGTCGATCGACGACGCGGCCGGCGAAGCGTTCGACAAGACCGCCAAGCTGCTCGGGCTGGATTATCCCGGCGGGCCGATGCTGTCGAAGATGGCGCAGCAGGGCACGGCGGGGCGCTTCACCTTCCCGCGGCCGATGACCGATCGTCCGGGTCTGGACTTCAGCTTCTCCGGGCTGAAAACCTTCGCCGCCAACACCATTCGCTCCAACGGCAACGACGATCAGACGCGTGCCGACATCGCCCGCGCCTTCGAGGATGCGGTGGTGGATACGCTGGCGATCAAATGCAAACGCGCGCTGGAGCAGACCGGCTTCAAGCGCCTGGTGATGGCCGGCGGCGTAAGCGCCAACCGCACGCTGCGCGCCAAACTGGCGGAGATGATGCATAAACGCGGTGGGGAAGTGTTCTATGCCCGCCCGGAATTTTGCACCGACAACGGCGCGATGATCGCCTATGCCGGCATGGTGCGCCTGAAGAGCGGCGCCAACCCGGAGCTGAGCGTTTCGGTGCGGCCGCGCTGGCCGCTGGCGGAATTGCCTGCGGTATAAAACAAAGGGCCGGACTATCCGGCCCTTCTGCTATTCGTCTTTCGGCTGGTCGCCGTTATCCGCGTCGTTTTTCTTCTTGCGCAGCTTGCCCCAAATCTTGCCTTCCTGGCCGCGCCACAGGCGCTGAATATTGTCGTGATGCCGCATCAGGATCAGGCAGGAGAGCATCGCTACCGGGAAGGTGAACTGCGGTTTGAACCACCAGACGTAGAACGGGGCGATCAGCGCGCTGACGATGGCGCCGAGCGAAGAGTAACCGCTGAGCAGCACCGTCAACAGCCAGGTACCGGTCATCAGGCCGGTCAGATCCCAGCCGATAGGCGCGATGGCGCCAAATGCCGTCGCCACGCCTTTACCGCCACGGAAGTGGAAGAACACCGGATAGATGTGCCCCAGACAGGCGGCGATCGCCGTCAGGCCGAGGTACAGCGGCGGCACATCGAGTTTGTAGGCCAGCCATACCGGCAGCATCCCTTTCAGAATATCGAACACCAGCACCGCCGCCGCCGCCAGCCGGCCGCCGATGCGCAGGACGTTGGTCGCCCCGGGGTTTCCTGAGCCATGTTCACGCGGATCCGGCAGCCTGGCGATCCGGCAAACCAGGATCGCACTGGAAATCGAGCCGCACAGATACGCGAAGATAATCATGCCAAGCGCGGTAGCACTCATAACGCGGTTCCGTTTAATAATGGTCGTTTTACTCGCAACATCCATGGATAATACGCACATTCCGCTGGAAGTGGTATCCGGCAAGGCCAAAAACAGAGAATGACGTGATGGATATCGTATTTATTGAAGAGCTTACCGTAATTACCACCATTGGCGTTTATGAGTGGGAACAGGGCATTCGTCAGAAGCTGGTGTTCGATATCGAAATGGGCTGGGATAACCGGCCGGCCGCCGCCAGCGACGACGTAACTGACTGTCTGAGCTATGCCGACGTCAGCGACGCCGTGATCCGGCACGTTGAATCGAACCGGTTCGCGCTGGTGGAACGCGTGGCGGAGGAAATATCCGAAATTTTGCTTCAGCGCTTCAATTCCCCGTGGGTCCGTATTAAGGTCAGCAAACCGGGCGCTGTAGCACATGCCAATCGGGTCGGCGTGATCATTGAGCGCGGCACTCGTCCCGCATGATTTTATGTCATCTGCTTGCAACGAAAGACCGTTAAGCTGGTCTTAATCCTGAGAATTGTTTTAGCGGCATTGTCTTTAAGCACTGCCGCTTTTTTATGTTTATGTTAGTCGCAAATTTATGGGGTGAGCGAAGCACATGACGGACATGCATTCACTGTTTATTGCGTTTGTTCTTGGGGTTGTCGAGGGATTAACCGAATTTCTGCCGGTGTCTTCCACCGGGCATATGATCATCGTTGGCGAGTGGCTGGGCTTTACCGGCGACAAAGCCAAGACCTTTGAAGTCATCATCCAACTGGGGTCGATCCTGGCGGTGGTAGTGATGTTCTGGCGCCGGTTGTTCGGCCTGATCGGCATCCATTTCGGCGGCAAGCCGGTGGAGCACGAGGGCAAAACCCACGGCCGGCTGAAGCTGGGGCACATCCTGTTGGCGATGATCCCGGCGGTGGTGCTGGGGTTGATATTCCACGATGTCATTAAATCGCTGTTCGCGCCGAAAAACGTGATGTACGCGTTGGTGGTCGGCGGCCTGCTGTTGTTAACGGCGGAATGGCTGAAGCCGAAGAAACCGCGTGCGGAAGGGCTGGATGACATCACCTACCGGCAGGCGTTTTTGATCGGTTGCTTCCAGTGCCTGGCGCTGTGGCCGGGCTTCTCCCGTTCGGGTTCCACTATCGCCGGCGGTATGCTGGTGGGCGTGAACCGCTATGCGGCGTCCGAGTTCTCCTTCATTTTGGCGGTGCCAATGATGATAGGCGCCAGCGGTCTGGATCTGTATAAGAGCCTGCACTTCCTGACCTGGGGCGACCTGCCGATGTTCGCCGTCGGTTTCGTTACTGCCTTCGTAGTGGCGCTGATTGCGATCAAAACCTTCCTGTCGCTGATCAAACGCATCTCGTTCGTGCCGTTCGCCATCTACCGCTTTATCGTGGCGGCCGTGGTTTACATGGTATTCCTGTAAGCCCGATGCCAGGAAAAAACCCCGCTCTGCGGGGTTTTTTTATGCCTGATCGTTGAGGATGGTTTGATTGAGCTTCCAGTCGGCCAGCGCCTGCTGGCGACGGCGTTTGAGCTCGTCGCGGATCGCGGTGCCCTGCAGCCCGCTGGCTACCACTTCTTTAATAGATACCGCGTTCGCCACCTGATACGCCTGGCGCAGATAGTCGCCCTGCGGATAAGGATTCTCCTCAAAGCCGGTGCGGCCGCGCGCATCCGCTTCGCTGGTCAGGATCATCTGCTCCAGCCGTTGCGGTTTGCGCCAGACGTCGATGGCGTCGAACAGCTTCAACAGGGTCTCCGGACGCAGCTTGTTCACGGTGTGGATCAAATCATGGTACTCGGCCACCAGCTTGCTCAAATCCCGTACCGGGTTGGGCACCCGCAGCCGCTGGCACAGCGCTTCGACCAGCCGCACGCCCGCCGGGCCGTGGCCGTGGTGATGCGGCCAGAACTCTTTCGGCGTCAATCCTTTGCCGAGATCGTGGCACAGGGTGGCGAAGCGCACGTCCACCTCCGGCGTGAGGCGGGCGGCAATCGCCAACGCCATCAGCGTGTGTACGCCGGTGTCGATCTCCGGGTGCCACTTGGCGGGAGCCGGCACGCCGAACAGCGCATCGATTTCCGGGAACAGCACCGCCAGCGCACCGCAATCGCGCAGCACCTGAAAATACACCTGCGGGCTCTGGCTTTGCAGCGCCTTTTCGGTTTCCTTCCAGACGCGTTCGGCGGTCAGCGCGGCCAGTTCACCGCTGTGCGCCATCTGGCGCATCAGGGCGAGCGTTTCGTCGGCGATGCGAAAACCCAGATGGGCGAAGCGGGCATTGAATCGCGCCACGCGCAATACGCGCAGCGGATCTTCGCCGAACGCGTCGGAAACGTGGCGCAGCACGCGCGCCTGCAGATCGGCCACGCCGCCGTAAGGATCAATCAGCTCTCCTTCGGCGGAGCGGGCGATGGCGTTGATGGTCAGATCGCGCCGCAGCAGATCTTCTTCCAGCGTCACGTCCGGCGCGGCATAGCAGGTAAAACCGGTGTACCCCTGGCCGGATTTGCGCTCGGTGCGCGCCAGCGCGTACTCCTCGTGGGAGTCGGGGTTGAGGAACACCGGAAAATCTTTACCGACCTGCTGGTAGCCCAACGCCAGCAGCTCTGCCGGCGTGGCGCCCACCACCACCCAATCATGATCGACCACCGGAATATTGAGCAGGCTGTCGCGAACGGCGCCGCCGACCAGATAAATCTGCACTGTTGACTCCTGAATATCGTGTAAGGCTCTGTCTATCAGATTACATGAATTGGCCGCGGGATGTCGGCGCCAATGAAAAGGGCGCCCGCAGGCGCCCATACTCAAACTGAACGATACTGAGATCAGTTCATCCAGCGGTTGTTGTTCTTGCGGCGCGGGATCAGGTGCGGCAACAGCAGGCCCAGCAGCAAACCGACGCCGGCGACGCCGCCGCCGTACATGAACCACTGCAGGATAATGGTGCGCTGCTTGTCGTCGAGCTGCAGGTTAACGGCGTTGACCTTCTTCTGCGCGACCACCAGCTGGTTTTTCAGATCCTGGTTTTCCTTCTGCAGGCTGCTGATGGTGCTGTCGCTGCCCGCGACTTTTTCCTGCATTTCCGAGGTACGCTGGTTCCAGGTGTTGTCGATGTTGGCCAGCTTGTCGGTCAGGGTTTTCACCTGCTGTTCCAGTTCGGGCACGCGGGTGCGCAGGCTTGGTGTCTGGCTGAGCTGGTCGAGCGGGATCCAGGTGGTGCGGCCTTTCGGATCGCGGATCTGGCCGTAGTTGGTGCTGTCGTTGACGCTCAGCAGGGTCACTTCTTCACCGGCGTTGAGAGTGCCGACAATACGGTACTGATTACCTGGGCCGCTATGGACGTAAGTGCTTAACTCATCGGAGATATAGCGTTTATCTTCGGCATGTGCGGCCCAAGTGATGCTGAAGCTCAGCGCGGCAAGGCAAATCAGGCGTAATTTCTGCATTAGTTCATCGTTTCTGGGTGAATTTATGGAACGATAGTAGAGGGTTCAGTCTGACGACGCAACGCCAAAACCGGAATGAGAACTATCTTACTGTGGCTGATTCTGTGAGTTGCGCAGTGTTTTATAACGTAACAGGTTTTTTCTACAGTTAGCAGGGTTAAGGCGCCGGGAATCGCGGTAAGATAACGGCAACTGTGCGTCAGTGGGCAGCATACGGTGGGCCGAACGCGCCGCGCTGAAACCGACGTGAATGCATAACTTATTGGTGTTAAAGAATTATGACCGTTGAAATTGAACTGAAATTCATCGCCGCGCCGCAAGCGGTGGCCGCTCTGCCACACTGGCTCGCCGCCTGGCCGCATCAGCATTCCGCGCCGCAAAAACTGACCAACATTTACTTCGAAACGGCCGACAACTTCCTGCGCCGTCACGACATGGGGCTGCGCATTCGCGGTTTCGACGATCGCTATGAGATGACCATCAAAACCGCCGGTAAAGTGGTGGGCGGCCTGCACCAGCGCCCGGAATACAATGTCGCTATCGCCGAGCCGCAGCTGGCGCTGGCGCAGTTTCCTGCCGACATTTGGCCGCAGGATTGCGATATCGCAGCGTTGCAGCAGGCGTTGCAACCGCTGTTCCGTACCGATTTCGTGCGTGAGAAGTGGGTGGTTACTTACGGCCAAAGCGAGATAGAGATTGGCCTGGATCAGGGCGAGGTGCGCGCCGGTGATCTCAGCGAAGCCTTGAGCGAGATCGAGCTGGAGCTGCTGAAAGGCAATACCGCCGATCTGCTGGCGTTGGCCGGTGAGCTGGCGGCGTACGACGGGCTGCGTCAGGGCAGCCTGAGCAAGGCGGCGCGCGGTTACCACCTGGCGCAGGGCAATCCGCCGCGCGAGGTGCGCCCGCTGCAGGTGCTGAAGCCGGCGGCGAAGGCGACCGTCGAACAGGGGATGATCGCCGCCTTCGAGCTGGCGCTGAGCCACTGGCAGTACCATGAAGAGCTATGGCTGCGCGGCGACGCGCAGGCGCGCGCTTCGGTGATTGAGGCGGTCGGCACGATCCGCCAGGCGCTGGTGATCTTCGGCGGCCTGGTGCCGCGCAAGGCCAGCGCCGATCTGCGCGCCCGCCTGACCGAGCTCGAGCCGCTGTTGGCGGACAAATCCGCGCAACCAGAGAGCCTGTGCTACAGCGCGGCCTACCTGCAATGTAAGTTAGCGCTCACATCATGGCTGGTGAGCGGCGCCTGGCGGCCGTTTATCGACGCCAAAGGGCAGGCCAAGCTGGACGGTTCTTTCAAACGCTTCAGCGACATCATGCTGGGGCGCAGCGGCGCGGAGTTGAAAGAGGCCTTCAGCCGTACGCTGAACGAAGATGAATATCAGGAACAATTGCCGCGCCTGACGCGTCAGATTTCGGCGCTGGTCCTGCTGTCGGGCGCTTACCCCGACGAGCAGACCGGGCCTTACATCGAGGCCTGGCGCGAACTGCAGGCGGCGCTGAGCGAGCGCCGCCAGGGCTGGTATGAAGCCAGCCGCAAACAGGCCTTATCGCATGCGCCATTCTGGTTAAACGGCGCGCTTCGTTAATCAAGCCGGCCCGCCAGCCGTGGGCCGCAGAACGGGTCATACACTATGTCGCCATTTTCAGCCGCGTTACAGGCTCAGGCACAGCAGGTTGTGCAGCGTTTTCAGGAAGTTCACGGTGCGGACAGCGCCTTTAGCGAGCAGGAGCAGTGGGTGCTGGCGTCGAGCGACTTCGTCAGCGACGCACTGCTCGCCCAGCCGGCCTGGCTGGCGACGCTGCGCGAACAGCCGCCGGCGCCCGGCGAGTGGCAACACTATGCCGCCTGGCTGCAGGACGAGCTGGAAGAGGTGCGCGATGAGGCGCAGCTGATGCGCACGCTGCGTCTGTTTCGCCGTGAAACGCTGGTGCGCATTGCCTGGGCGCAGGCGCAGGGGCTGTGTTCGACCGAAGAAACGCTGCTGCAGCTGAGCGGGCTGGCAGAGACGCTGATCGTCAGCGCGCGCGACTGGCTGTACCAAACCTGCTGCCGCGAGTGGGGCACGCCGTGCAACGCCGCCGGTGAGCCGCAGCCGCTGCTGATCCTCGGCATGGGCAAGCTGGGCGGCGGCGAGCTGAATTTCTCGTCGGATATCGATCTGATCTTCGCTTATCCGGAAAACGGCCAGACCCAGGGCGGGCGGCGCGAGCTGGACAATGCCCAGTTCTTCACCCGCCTGGGCCAGCGGCTGATCAAGGCGCTGGATCAGCAGACCATCGACGGCTTCGTCTATCGCGTCGACATGCGGCTGCGGCCGTTCGGCGACAGCGGCCCATTGGTGATGAGCTTCGCGGCGCTGGAAGACTACTATCAGGAACAGGGGCGCGACTGGGAGCGCTATGCGATGGTGAAGGCGCGCCTGATGGGAGGGGCGGAAGACGCCTACAGCCAGGAGCTGCGCAAAACGCTGCGGCCGTTCGTGTTCCGTCGCTATATCGATTTCAGCGTCATCCAGTCTTTGCGCAACATGAAGGGCATGATCGCCCGTGAAGTGCGGCGGCGCGGCCTGAAGGACAACATCAAGCTGGGCGCCGGCGGCATTCGCGAAATCGAATTCATCACCCAGGTATTCCAGCTGATCCGCGGCGGCCGCGAGCCGGCGCTGCAGGGGCGTTCGCTGCTGCCGACGCTGCAGGCGGTGGGGGAGCTGGGGCTGCTGGAGGCCGAGCAGGTGCGGGCGCTGAGCGCCGCCTACCTGTTCCTGCGGCGGCTGGAGAATCTGCTGCAGGCGATCGGCGATCAGCAAACCCAGACGCTGCCGCAGGATGCGCTCGACCAGGCGCGGCTGGCCTACGGCATGGGGCTGGCGGATTGGCCGGCGCTGATGGCGACGCTGGAGGTGCACATGCAGGCGGTGCGGGCGGTGTTCGACGATCTGATCGGCGACGATAGCCCGGATGTCGGCGAAGATCCCGACTACCAGCACTATCACAGCCTGTGGCAGGACGCGCTGGAGGAAAATGAGCTGGCGCCGCTGACGCCGCACCTGGACGAAGAGGGGCGCCGACAGATGCTGCGCACCATCGCCGATTTCCGCCATGACGTCGACAAGCGCACCATCGGCCCGCGCGGCCGCGACGTGCTCGATCAGCTGATGCCGCGCCTGCTGGCAGAGGTGTGCCCGCGCCAGGACGCGCCGACCGCGCTGGTGCGGCTGGCGCAGCTGCTGCTCAGCATCGTCACCCGCACCACTTACCTCGAGCTGCTGGTGGAGTACCACGCGGCGCTCAGCCATCTGATCCGTCTGTGCGCCGCTTCGCCGATGGTTGCCAACCAACTGTCGCGCTACCCGCTGTTGCTGGACGAACTGCTGGATCCGGCCACGCTGTATCAGCCGGTGGCGCTGGACGCCTACCGCAGCGAGCTGCGCCAGTACCTGCTGCGGGTGCCGGAAGACGACGAAGAGCAAAAGCTGGAGGCGCTGCGCCAGTTCAAACAGGCGCAGCAGCTGCGCATCGCCGCAGCGGATATCGCCGGCGCGCTGCCGGTGATGAAAGTGAGCGACCACCTGACTTATCTGGCGGAGGCGATCATCGACGCGGTGGTGCAACAGGCCTGGAGCGACATGGTGGCGCGCTACGGCCAGCCGACCCATCTGCAGGAGCGCGAAGGGCGCGGCTTTGCGGTGATCGGCTACGGCAAGCTGGGCGGCTGGGAGCTGGGTTACAGTTCCGATCTCGATCTGGTGTTCCTGCTGGATTGCCCGCCGGAGGTGATGACCGACGGCGATCGCTGCATCGACGGCCGCCAGTTCTACCTGCGGCTGGCGCAGCGGGTGATGCATCTGTTCAGCACCCGCACTTCCTCCGGCATTCTGTATGAGGTGGACGCGCGTCTGCGGCCTTCCGGCGCCGCGGGGATGCTGGTCAGCACCGTCGAGGCGTTCGCCGATTACCAGCAAAACGAAGCCTGGACCTGGGAGCATCAGGCTCTGGTGCGCGCGCGCATCGTGCATGGCGACCCGGCGCTGCACCAGCAGTTCGACGCGATTCGGCGCGAAATCCTGTGCAAAACGCGTGATGCGGAGACCCTGAAGCGCGAAGTGCGCGAGATGCGCGAAAAGATGCGCAACCATCTCGGCAACAAGCAGCGCGATCTGTTTGATATCAAAACCGATGAGGGCGGCATTACCGACATCGAATTTATCGCCCAATATCTGGTCTTACGCTATGCGCCGGGTGAACCGCGGCTGACGCGTTGGTCGGACAACGTGCGCATCTTCGAGCTGATGGCCAATTACGACATCATGCCGGAAGAGGAAGCGCGCGCGCTGACCCAGGCCTATGTCACCATGCGCGACGAGATCCACCATCTGGCGCTGCAGGAGCATTCCGGCAAGGTCGGCAGCGAGCTGTTCACCGCCGAGCGCGAGCAGGTGCGCGCCAGCTGGGCCAAATGGCTGGATTAATACCTTTTTGCGGGTATTCCGGCGGTCTGTGGTAATATCTGCGCCACTAAAATTTTGTTCTTTTTTGGAGTTATCGGATGAAAGTTACGCTGCCTGATTTTCGCCGCGCCGGTGTGCTGGTGGTCGGTGACGTCATGTTGGATCGCTATTGGTATGGGCCGACCAGCCGCATCTCACCGGAAGCCCCGGTGCCGGTGGTCAAGGTCGACACCATCGAAGAGCGTCCCGGCGGCGCGGCTAACGTGGCCATGAACATCGCTTCGCTGGGCGCCAATTCCCGCCTGGTGGGCCTGACCGGCATCGACGATGCGGCGCGGGCGCTGAGCGCCAAGCTGAATGAAGTCAACGTGCGCTGTGACTTCGTCTCGGTGCCGACCCATCCGACCATCACCAAGCTGCGCGTGCTGTCGCGCAACCAGCAGCTGATCCGTCTCGACTTCGAAGAAGGCTTCTCCAACGTCGATCCGCAGCCGATGCTGGAGCGCATTCAGCAGGCGCTGCCGCAGATCGGCGCGCTGGTGCTGTCCGATTACGCCAAGGGCGCGCTCAGCCAGGTGCAGGGCATGATCCAACTGGCGCGCGCCGCCAAGGTGCCGGTGCTGATCGATCCGAAAGGCTCTGACTTCGAGCGCTATCGCGGCGCGACGCTGCTGACGCCGAACCTGTCCGAGTTCGAAGCGGTGGTGGGCCACTGCAAGGATGAGGCGGAACTGGTGGCGCGCGGCATGAAGCTGGTGGCGGATTTCGAGCTGTCGGCGCTGTTGGTCACCCGTTCCGAACACGGCATGACGCTGCTGCAGCCTGGCGTTGAGCCGCTGCACCTGCCGACCCAGGCGCAGGAAGTGTTCGATGTGACCGGCGCCGGCGACACCGTGATCGGCGTCTTGGCCGCTTCGCTGGCCGCCGGCAATTCGCTGGAAGAGTCCTGCTTCCTGGCCAACGCCGCCGCCGGCGTGGTGGTGGGTAAGCTCGGTACCTCTACCGTGTCGCCAATCGAGCTGGAGAACGCGGTGCGCGGCCGGGCCGAAACCGGCTTTGGCGTGATGACCGAAGCGCAGTTGAAAACCGCTGTTGCTCAGGCGCGTCAGCGCGGCGAGAAAGTGGTGATGACCAACGGCATTTTCGACATTCTGCACGCCGGCCACGTCTCCTATCTGGCCAACGCCCGCAAGCTGGGCGACCGCCTGATCGTGGCGGTGAACAGCGACGCCTCGACCAAACGCCTGAAAGGGGAAAAACGCCCGGTCAACGCGCTGGAGAATCGCATGATCGTGCTGGGCGCGCTGGAAGCGGTGGATTGGGTGGTGCCTTTCGAAGAGGACACGCCGCAGCGCTTGATCGCCGACATCTTGCCGGATCTGCTGGTGAAGGGCGGCGATTACAAACCGGAAGAGATTGCCGGCAGTGCGGAAGTGTGGGCCAACGGCGGCGATGTCAAAGTGTTGAACTTTGAAGACGGGCTGTCGACCACCAACATCATCAAAGCGATCAAAGACGGGCGCGGCTAACGCCGGGCGACCGAAAGAACAAGGGCGCGCGGTTCAGGTGCGCGCCCTTGGCGGGAATTTATTCGTCTTCCTGCTTGGCTGCCGGTGCCGCGCTCAGCTTGCTTTCCAGCTCGGCCAGGCGCTGTTCCAACAGCGCCAGCTTTTCGCGGGTGCGCAACAGCACCTGAGTTTGCACGTCGAACTCTTCGCGGTTAACCAAATCCAGGCGGGTCAGCTGCGACTGCAGCACCTGACGGATTTTTTTCTCAACGTCTTCCCCGAATTCACGAACGCCTTTAGGCATGGACTCATGAACCTGGCGTGCGATTTGTTCGATTTTTTTCGGGTCAATCATGGCGTATCCCTTTCAGAGTTTAATTGCTGCCGCTTAGTGTAATGCGAGTTGCCCGCCGGATAAACACCATTAAGCGCATTCGCCGCGCGTGGCCGAATTGTGCTTTTGCCAATTGCCCTGTCTACCCATTAGCGTTATAGTCATCCTGCTTATTCTCAGGGCGGGGTGAAAGTCCCCACCGGCGGTAAATCACCTTCTACGGTGAAAGCCCGCGAGCGCTCAGCCAGCCTGTAAAGGCCGGTTAGAGGTCAGCAGATCCGGTGCAATTCCGGGGCCGACGGTTATAGTCCGGATGGGAGAGAGTAACGGTATCTGCCGGGCTTGCGCCCGCTTGCGTTATTTTTTTAGCTATTGTTAGCTACTCCTCAAGATCGCCCTGGTTCTGGTAATCCATAATTTTTAATGAGGTTTTTTACCATGAATCAGACGCTACTTTCAGACTTCGGCACGCCGACAGAACGCGTTGAACGCGCGATTGACGCACTGCGCAACGGGCGCGGCGTAATGGTGCTCGATGATGAAAACCGTGAAAACGAAGGTGACATGATCTTCGCCGCGGAAACCATGACCGTTGAGCAGATGGCGCTGACCATTCGCCACGGCAGCGGTATCGTGTGCCTGTGCATCACCGAAGAACGCCGTCAGCAGCTTGAGCTGCCGATGATGGTGACCAACAACTCCAGCCAGTTCCAGACCGCCTTCACCGTGACCATCGAAGCGGCGCAGGGCGTGACCACCGGGGTTTCCGCTTCCGATCGCCTGACCACCATCCGTGCGGCGGTGGCAGACAGCGCCAAGCCGAGCGACCTGAACCGTCCGGGCCACGTGTTCCCGCTGCGCGCGCAGCCGGGCGGCGTGCTGAGCCGTCGCGGCCACACCGAAGCGACCATCGATCTGGTTTCCATGGCCGGTTTCAAACCTGCCGGCGTGCTGTGTGAACTGACCAACGACGATGGCAGCATGGCGCACGCGCCGGAAGTGATCGCCTTCGCCAAACAGCACGACATGGTGGTGCTGACCATCGAGGATCTGGTGGCCTACCGCCAGGCGCACGAGAAAAAGGCCAGCTGATAGCCGGTCGCTTTCAACGATAAAAAAAGCCGCGTAACGCGGCTTTTTTGTGGCTATCGTTCTGACAGGCGTTCGCCGATGCGGCTGGCGTAATTCATCACGTGGAAGGTGTAGTTCTCTTCCACCGTACCCTGGAACAGATGGGCCCAGGGGCCGATGGCGTAGATGCCGAGATCTTCCCCGCCGTGGGTCTCGCTTTTCAGCGGCACCAGCGCCGGCTGAATAAAGTCGGGCGCGGTGGCCTGTTCCATGGTCAATGTCGGGCGTTCGGTCAGCGGGATCGTGCCGCCGGGGCCATTGGCGAAGCCGACGGTGGTGTAAGGCTTGCCGTCGCTGCCCAGCCGCGGTTTGCCGTCGACGCCGACGGAAATGCCGAGGATAGGATTACCCCGCTTGGCATAGCCGGCGATGGTCAACGTGTGGCTGTGATCGCCGGTCACGATCACCAGGGTTTCGTCCAGATTGACCTTGTCGACGATGGTTTTCACCGCCTCGTTCAGGGCGACCGCGTCGCTCAGCGTGCGGTAGGCGTTACCGTTGTGGCTACCGTGATCGATGCGTCCGCCCTCCACCAACAGCAGGTAGCCTTCGGGATTCCTGGCCAGAATATCGATGGCCTTGCCGGTCATTTCCGCCAGCGAAGGCTCTCCCGCCGCGTCTTGCCGCCGATCGTGCTCGAAGTTCATGTGCGACGGCTCGAACAGGGCCAGCAGATGATCGACCTTACCCGGTTCGATTTTGTCGAACTGCGCCTGATTCCAGACGTATTGCCCGCGCTCGCCATAGCGTTGCAGCCAGGCCTGCGTCAGATCGCGGCCATCCTTTCTGGCGCCTTTCTTGCCGGGGTGTTCCGGATCGCTCACGCTATCGGGCAGGAAGTTGGCGCGCCCGCCGCCCATCGCCACGTTAAGGCCGTTGCCGTACTTCATTTCCACCAGCTGGCGCGCGATATCGCGGCAGCCTGCGGCCAGAGCCGCTGCCGGCATTTTGGCGTCGGATTCCCAATCGCGGTTGGCGATATGGGCATAGGTCGCGCCCGGCGTGGCGTGGGTGATGGTGGCGGTCGTCACGGCGCCGGTGGCCATGCCGAGCGTTGCGGCCATCTCCCACAGCGTGGTGACGGTCTTGGTTTGCTGATCCTCACAATTGTTGAGGGTGGCCGTATGGTTGAGGCCCATCAGATCGTTGATGGTTTTGACGCCGGTGGTCATCGCCACCGCGCTGGGCGCGGAGTCGGTGATTTGGGCGTCGGCGGAGTAGGTTTTGGCCGCCGCCAGATAGGGGAAGGCCTCCCAGGCCAGCACGTTGGATTCGCCGTCCACGCCGCGCTGCTGCCCTTCAAAAATGCGGGCGGCGGTCACGGTGGAAAACCCCATGCCGTCGCCGACCACCAGAATGACGTTTTTGGCGCGGTTGGTGTTTGGCGTCTGTTTCAGCCGCTGTTGCAGCTGAGCTTGCGCCTGAAGGAAGTAAGGATCTTCGCGCTGCGTCAGCAGCCCGTTGTCCGCCGCGCCGGCGGGGGACGTCCAGCCGGTGAGCAAGGATATGGAAAGCGCCAGGCGGGTTGCCAGTGTGAGTCTGAACATGAATTCCTCCTTGGTGAGACGTAATTCCCATCGCGCGGCGGGGTTGCCTGCTCCCGTCGGCAGAGGAGGAGTGTATAGATTGCGTTAACAAAAAATACATAAATTATTCACAAATTAGATCTGTGTGGCAGTAATGTCATGGCATTCACTGATCTTATTAATCTATTGAAATATATTAATTTTTTATCTTTCTGTCTGCCGGTGCATTCCTCCGCTTTTAATTCAAATTTATTGAATATCTTCATCACGGTTATCCGGCTGTGTTGGCGCGGCAAAGCGCGTAATGTAGCGGCATAGCACAATTTGAACTAAGGATCTCCCTATGAACACCTCTCGTATGCCGGCACTGTTTCTTGGCCACGGTAGCCCGATGAACGTGCTGGAAGACAACCGCTACACCCGAGCATGGCGTGCGTTGGGTGAGTCATTGCCGCGCCCGAAGGCGATCGTGGCGGTTTCCGCGCACTGGTATACCCGCGGCACTGCGGTCACCGCGATGGAAAAACCCAAAACCATTCACGACTTCGGCGGGTTCCCGCAGGCGCTGTTTGATACCCGTTATCCGGCGCCAGGTTCTCCCGCGCTGGCTGCGCAGTTGCAGCGCATGCTGGCGCCTGTGCCGGTGACGGCCGATCTCGGTGAGTGGGGGTTGGATCACGGAACCTGGGGCGTGTTGATCAAGATGTACCCCAATGCTGACATCCCGGTGGTGCAGCTCAGCGTCGACGGCACGCAGCCGGCGGCCTATCACTATGAGCTGGGGCGCAAACTGGCGGCGCTGCGCGATGAGGGGGTGATGATCGTCGCCAGCGGCAACGTGGTGCACAACCTGCGCATGGTGAAATGGCAGGGCGATACCAGCGCCTACCCGTGGGCGGAATCGTTCAATAACTTTGTCCGGGATAACCTGCGTTATCGGGGCGATAACCATCCGCTGGTGGATTTCATGCGCCATGAGGGGGCAGCGCTGTCGAATCCGACGCCGGAACACTATCTGCCGTTGCTGTACGTGCTTGGCGGTTGGGATGGCAAAGAGGCCATTAGCGTGCCGATCGACGGTATCGAAATGGGAGCGCTGAGCATGCTGTCGGTGCAGGTGGGCTAAAGAAAAACGCCAGTCAGAGACTGGCGTTTTTGTCTTCGGCGGGGCGATCAGCCGAGGATGGTGTGCGGATAGAAGCGCGACAGATCCTGCGTGATCAGTTCGCGATCTTCGCGCAGGCCGATACCGCAAGGCTGATCGTTCACCAGCCAGCTGCCGATCAACGTGTAGCTGTCTTCAAACTTCGGCAGCGGGTGGAACTGCTGCACGATCATGCCTTCTTCACCATAAGGTCCGTCCACACGCGCCACTTCCTGACCGTTTTCGACGATCTGGATATTGGCGCCTTCGCGTGAGAACAGCGGCTTGGTGACGTAATGATCCATCGGCGGATGATCGTCTTGCGCGAAATAAGCCGGCAACAGATTCGGGTGGTTCGGGAACATTTCCCACAGCAGCGGCAGCAGCGCTTTGTTGGAGATGATGCTCTTCCAGGCCGGCTCCAGCCAGCGCACGCCGGCGTCTTCCAGCTTGGTGGAGAACATCTCGCGCAGCATGAATTCCCACGGGTAGAGCTTGAACAGGTTGCCAATCACCTGATCCTGCAGATCGGTAAACTGGCCTTTCTCGCCGAGGCCAATCTCTTCCATGAACAGGAACTCGGTCGGCAGACCGGCTTCCTGCGCGCAGTCCTGCAGATATTGCACCGTGCCGCGATCTTCTTCGCTGTCCTGGCAGCACGCCAGGTGCAACAGGCCGAAGCCATGATGCGCTTTCAGTTCGGCGAAACGCTCGATCAGCTTCTCCTGCAGGCTGTTGTACTGATCCGATTCCGGATCCAACTTGCCGGCGTTGATCTGGTCTTCCAGCCACAGCCACTGGAAGAAGGCCGCCTCATACAGCGAGGTTGGCGTATCGGCGTTGTTCTCCAGCAGCTTCGGCGGGTTAACGCCGTCGTAGGCCAGATCGAGACGCGAATACAGCGACGGCTGATTGGTGCGCCACGAACTGCGCACGAACTCCCAAGTGTGTTTCGGGATGCAGAACTTGGCCATCAGCTCGTCGCTGCCGACCACTTTTTCCACCACCTGCAGACACATCTGGTGCAGCTCGGCGGTGGCGCTTTCGATCTCTTCAATCTGCGCCAGCGTGAACTGGTAATAGGCGTCTTCACACCAGTACGGCTCGCCGTACATGGTGTGGAAACGGAAACCGAACTCGGTCGCTTTTTCACGCCAGTCCGGGCGCTCGGTAATAGCAATACGTTTCATGCATCAACCGCCCATGCTGCGAGAGCCGGAGTTGGAGGTGGCGCTGCTGCGCTGCATGCTGGTCTGCTTGGCTACGGTCTCGCCGAAGCCGCCGCGGGTCACGGTGTTGGTGACCGCAGGCTTCGGCGCCATGGCGGTTTTCGGTACCGTCATGGTGCGGCCGCCGGCGGTGGCCGGGCCGTAGCTCTTGCCGCTGGCGTCGACAAACTTGCCGTTCGCCGGGCTGGCGGCGTTCTTGGAGGTGAACAGCGGCTGCTGCGCGAAGCCGGAACCGCCCATCAGGCGGCCCATCATGTAGCCCGCCATCAGCGGCATCCAGAAGCTGCCGCTGCTTTGCGATTCCGCCGCCATGCCGGCCTGTGCCGGCGCCTGGGTGCACTGCGCTTCGCCGAACTCGGCGACGCAGTCTTCGCGGGTGGCGTATTTCGGCGCGGTTTTCGCCGCTTCTTGCAGGGCGTTGTTGTAGGAGGTGGTGCACTGCTCGCTCATCGAAGGATTGGCGCGCGAACAGTCATCGGCATTCTGATACAGGGAGACCGTTTCATCGCTCTTCTCGCAGCCGGCCAGCATAAAGACGGCGCTGATCGCCAAGGCCACGGGCGCGACACGGTAGCTGCGCCAGGATTTGCGGAACGTCTCTTGGTTGATGTTTTTTGTCCGTTTCATCGTTATCAATCCCATCATGCGGGCTGTTTTCGCCCTTTCCCAGTAGTGGCGCTAAGGATAGGGGAAACATGGTCAAAATTAAAGCTGAAACGCCCGCAGAATCGACTCTTTACGCAGTTATACGTTGGGGTGTGCGCCAGTTCGCTTTCGCGGCGAAAAAACGCGCGCTGGCGTTTCATCATGAAACGTTTTCGCTATGATGATGTTCCATAATGGAACAAAAATCGCGAGGCTCGCCAGGCGGGCTGCGGGCGCTCATAGTCGAAGCACAACAACAAGCCGGCGGCGAAGTCGGCGCGTCATCACCTGATATCTGAACGTTACCATCGCCAACTCCCTACAAGGATCCGGTTATGTTGAGAATCATCCAGTCACCAGGCAAATACATTCAGGGCGCCAATGCGCTGGCCGCCGTCGGCGAACACGCCAAATCCCTCGCCGATCACTATCTGGTGATCGCCGACGACTTCGTGATGCAGCTGGCGGGCGACACCCTAATGGGCAGCCTGCAGCAGCACGGCGTGAAACATCATGCGGCCCGCTTCAACGGCGAATGCTGCCGCAAGGAGATAGACCGGCTCGGCCATGAGCTCCAGGCTCACGGCTGCCGCGGCGTGATCGGCGTCGGCGGCGGCAAGACGCTCGACACCGCCAAGGCCGTGGCGCACTACCAACAGCTGCCGGTGGTGCTCATTCCCACCATCGCCTCCACCGATGCGCCGACCAGCGCGCTGTCGGTTCTCTACACCGAACAGGGCGAATTCGCCGAGTACCTGATTTACCCGCGCAACCCGGACATGGTGGTGATGGACAGCGCCATCATCGCCAAGGCGCCGGTGCGCCTGCTGGTGGCCGGCATGGGCGACGCGCTTTCCACCTATTTCGAGGCGCAGGCCTGCTTCGACGCCCAGGCCACCAGCATGGCCGGCGGCAAATCGACGCTGGCGGCGCTCAGCCTGGCGCGGCTGTGCTACGACACGCTGCTGGCGGAAGGGGTGAAAGCCAAACTGGCGGTCGAGGCCGGCGTGGTGACGGAAGCGGTGGAACGCATCATTGAGGCCAATACCTATCTGAGCGGCATCGGCTTCGAGAGCAGTGGGCTGGCGGCGGCGCACGCCATTCACAACGGTTTTACCGTGCTGGAGGAGTGCCACCACCTGTATCACGGCGAGAAAGTGGCGTTCGGCACCCTGGCGCAGCTGGTGCTGCAGAACAGCCCGATGGCGCAGATTGAAACCGTGCTGGCGTTTTGTCATGGCATCGGCCTGCCGATCACGCTGGCGCAGATGGGCGTCACCGGCGATGCGGCGGCGAAGATGATGGCGGTGGCCGAAGCCAGCTGCGCCGCCGGCGAAACCATTCACAACATGCCGTTCAAGGTTACTCCCGCGGGCGTGCAGGCGGCGATCCTGACGGCGGATCGGCTGGGCGCCGCCTGGCTGCAGCATCATTGATATCGTTGGGGCGCGGTGCGCCGCGCCCCTGTTCTTACAGAGGAAACCATTGTGAAAAAACTGATTAATCAGGTCGAGTCGGTGTTGGAAGAGCAGTTGCAGGGGCTGGCGGAGGCCCATCCCGAGCTGCTGGTGCACGCGGATCCGCTGTTCGTGACCCGCGCCGACGCGCCGGTGGCGGGCAAGGTGGCGATCCTGTCCGGCGGCGGTAGCGGCCACGAGCCGATGCACTGCGGTTTCGTCGGCGAAGGGATGCTCGACGGCGCCTGCCCGGGCGAGATTTTCACCTCGCCGACGCCGGATAAAATGTACGAGTGCGGCCAGGCGATCGACGGCGGCGCCGGGGTGCTGATGCTGATCAAGAACTACACCGGCGACGTGCTCAACTTCGAAACCGCCACCGAGCTGCTGCACGACAGCGGCGTCGCGGTGGCGACGGTGCTGGTGGATGACGACGTGGCGGTCAAAGACAGCCTGTTTACCGCCGGGCGGCGCGGGGTGGCGAACACCGTGCTGATGGAGAAACTGCTGGGCGCCGCCGCGGCGCGCGGCGACGATCTGGACAGCGTGGTGACGTTAGGGCATCGCATCAATAACCACGGGCATTCGATCGGCATCGCGCTGGGGGCTTGCACCGTGCCGGCCGCCGGCAAGCCGTCGTTCACCCTGGCGGAGAACGAAATGGAGTTCGGCGTCGGCATTCACGGCGAGCCGGGCATTGCGCGCCGCTCGTTCACCACGCTCAACGCGGCGGTGGACGACATGTTTCATACGCTGATCGACCACGGCCACTATCAGCGCACGATCCGCGTCTGGGATCGTCAGCAGGGCGAGTGGCGCGACGAGATGCAGACCAAGCAGCCGCTGACGCGCGGCGATCGGGCGATCGCGCTGGTCAACAACCTGGGCGCCACGCCGCTGTCTGAGCTGTACGGCGTATACCATCGGCTGGCGGAGCGCTGCGCCGAGGCGGGCATCATCATTGAGCGCAATCTGGTGGGCTCTTACTGCACTTCGCTCGATATGCAGGGCGTGTCCATCACGCTGTTGAACGTGGACGACGAGCTGTTGTCCTTGTGGGATGCGCCGGTGAAAACGCCTGCGCTGCGTTGGGGTTGCTGAGGAGGAATCATGGCGTTGACCAAACAACAGGTTGTCGATTGGCTGATGCGTTGCGGCGAGGTGTTCAGCCGGGAGCGCGATTTTCTGACTCGGCTGGATACCGAGATCGGCGATGCCGACCACGGTTTGAACATGAATCGCGGTTTCAACAAGGTGGTGGAAAAGCTGCCGTCGGTGGCGGACAAGGACATAGGCTTCATCCTGAAAAACACCGGCATGACGCTGCTGTCGAGCGTGGGCGGCGCCAGCGGTCCGCTGTTCGGCACCTTCTTCATCCGCGCGGCGCAGGCGGCGAACGCCAAGCAAAGCCTGGATCTGGCGGAGCTGCATCAAATGATGCAAGAGGGGGTTGAAGGCGTGGTGATGCGCGGTAAGGCGGAGCCGGGCGACAAGACCATGTGCGACGTCTGGTGGCCGGTAGTGGAAAGCCTCGGGCAGTCCGCACAGCAGAACCTGAGCGTGGCGGAGGCGCTGCAGCGCGCCGCCGACAGCGCCGAGCGGGCGGTGGAGAGCACCATTACCATGCAGGCGCGCAAGGGGCGGGCCAGTTACCTGGGCGAGCGCAGCATCGGCCACCAGGATCCCGGCGCCACTTCGGTGATGTTGATGATGAAAACGCTGGCCGAGGTCGTCGGCAGCTAGCAGGAGGCGAGATGATTAATATCGTGGTGGTTTCGCACAGCGCGTTGCTGGCGCGCGGCGTTGAGCAACTGGCGCGGCAGATGATGCGCGGCGACGGCTGCAAACTGGCGCTGGCGGCGGGCGTGGATGACGAGCAGCACCCGATCGGCACGGACGCCGTCAAAGTGATGGAGGCGATCGAAGCGGTCGCCGACGGCGACGGCGTTCTGGTGCTGATGGATCTGGGCAGCGCGCTGCTCAGCGCCGAAACCGCGCTCGATCTGCTGGATCCGGACGTGGCTGTCAAAGTGCGGCTGTGTGCGGCGCCGCTGGTCGAAGGTACGCTGGCGGCGGTGGTGGCCGCCAACTCTGGTGCCGCGCTGGAGCAGGTGGTGGCGGAGGCGCAGGGCGCGCTGCAGGCCAAACAGGCGCAGCTGGGCGAAGGCTCGCCGGCCGCAAAAAGCGCGGCCTTGCCGCTGGCGCAGGGCAAAAGCGCAACCTGGACGGTGCAGAACCCGCATGGGCTGCATGCGCGCCCGGCGGCGCGGTTGGTCGAGGCGCTGGCGCCGTTCAAGGCTGAGCTGGTGCTGGAAAAGCAGGGGCAGTGCATCGATCCGCGCAGCCTCAATCAGCTGGCGCTGCTGCAGGTGCGCCACGGCGACACCATTCGCCTGATCGCCGACGGCGCGCAGGCGGACGAAGCGCTGGCGGCGTTCAAAGCGCTGGCGGAACAACATTTCGGCGAGACGGTTTCCGAGCGGCAGCAGCCTTCGCTGCATGGCATTCCGGTGGCGGAAAGCGTCACCAGCGGGCCGGTGTTCCAGGCCCATAGCTTCTGGCCGCCAGCCGCCGATCGACGAATCGGCGCAGACGAGGTGTTGGGCGAACAGCAACGCCTGCGTGAGGCGCTGCAGCGCACGCTGAGCGATCTGAACCGGCTGGCAGAGCGCACCGGCACGCTGATCGGCAAGCCGCAGGCGGCGATCTTCGGTGCCCACAGCATGCTGCTGGACGATCCGGATCTGCAGCAGGCGGCGTACACCCGCATCGCGCAGCAGTTGTGCAACGCCGAGCAGGCCTGGCGACAGGTGCTGGAGGCGATCGCCGAAGAGTACCGCGAGCTGGATGACGACTACATGCGGGCGCGCGAACTGGACGTGCGCGACATGCTGCGCCGCACGCTGTGCCATCTGCAGGGGCTGCCGTTACCGACGATTGCGCTGGCAGAGCCGTCGATACTGGTGATGGACGAACTGATGCCTTCGGAGGTGGTGATGCTCGACAGGCGGCTGGTGCTCGGCATCTGCCTGAGCGGCGGCAATGCCCTGTCGCACAGCGCCATTCTGGCGAAGGCGATGGGCATGCCGATGGTGGTCGGCATGCAGGATTGCCTGAGCAAAACCCGCAGCGGGCAGAAGGCGATGCTGGACGCCGCGCGCGGGGTACTGCAGCTCAGCCACTAGGCGTTCAGGCGCGCAGCTTGAACTGGCGGATGTCGATCCCGTGCTGTTTGATCTTCCGCCACAGGGTGGTGCGGCCGATGCCCAACAGCTGCGCCATTTCCGTCAGCTGGCCGCGGCTGACGGTCGCCGCGCGCAGGATCGCCTGGCGCTCCATGTCCGTCAGCGTCAGCAGCGGCGCGCCGGGCTGCGGATCGCTTTCCAGCAGCGACGGCTGGCCGAGCAGGTGCGCCGGCAGATCCGCCAATTGGATGTGGTGGCCGTGGCAGATCATTGCCGCGCGCTCCACCACCCCTTTCAGTTCCAAATCGTTGCCCGGCCACAGGTAGAGCGCCAGCTGGGCCATCACTTCGTCATCCACCCGAAAGCGACACTGAAAATGCTGCTCCAGCGTGCGCAGATGGTGTTTGACCAGCAGCGGAATATCGCTCAGCCGCTGGCGCAGCGGCGGGATCTGAATCTCGAACGCCTGCAGGCTGTAAAACAGCTGGCGGCGGAAGCGGTTTTGCTGCACCAGCAGCGGCAGATCGGCGGCGCTGCCGGCGATGACTCGGACATCGACCGGGATCACCCGGCTGGAATTGAGGCGGATCACCACGCCGGTTTTCAGCACCTGCAGCAATGCCGATTGCATCTCCGCCGGCAGGTATTCGATCTGTTCGAGGTACAGCGTGCCGCCGTTGGCCAATTCGAATTTACTCAGCTGGCCCGCCTCTTCTTCGTTGGCGTCGCTGCCCAGCAGTTCACGCAGCCCCTGCGCCTGCGGCAGCAGCTGGCAGTTGAGGGCGATATACGGCCCGGCGGCGCGTTCGCCGGCGTTGTGGATAGCCTGGCTGAGCCGCTCTTTACCAACCCCTTCCTCCCCGCGCAGCAGGATTGGATGCTGGCCCTTGGCCGCCTGCTGCCCGTAACGGATCAGCCGCCGCATCTCCAGCGAGGCGGAGGGCATTTGCTCGAAGCTGTGGCTGACGCGCCCCAACTGGCTGCTGACATACTGGCGTAGCCGCTCGAGCGGGTGCAGCAGGGCGATGAAACTGCAGCGATCGCCGTCGAAAATCGGCTTTAGCGTCAGCAGGGCGGCGATAAACTGCCGCTGGCTTTCGAAGGTGACTTCGACGTGTTGCAGCGGCTGCCGGTCGGCGATAGCGCGCTTGAGCAGGGCGGGCAGCGTCAGCAGCTGCGCCAGCGGTTTGCCCTGGCTCTGCTGCTCGTCCAGCTTCAGCAGGGCGGCGGCGCGCTGGTTGATATATTGCAGGTAGCCACGGTGATCCCAGGCCATGACGCCGTCGTCCACGCCGTCCAGCAGGCCGTAAAGCTGGTTAAGATGGCGGTTGGATTCCGCCAGCAGGCCGTCGGCGTTCAGCGAATTGCCGATTTCGCGAGCGATGGCCAGCGTCAGCGACAGATCGCCGGCGGCGCAGTCGGCCAGCAGGCAGCCCAGCGCGATCGAGCCGCGTTGGCGGCCGCTGTTGTCGTAGACCGGCGTCGCGCAGAATGACCAGCCGTGCAGCGCCCGGCGCACGTGCTCCTCGCCGCTCACCCGCACCGGGTGGCCTTCCGTCGCCGCCAGCGCCGGGGCGTTGGTGCCGATCTGCCCCTCGGCCCAGTAAGCGCCGGGGGCGAACCCCAATGGCTGCAACAGCTCCCAGGTTTGGGTGTCGCCGCAGCGCCACAGCATGCAGCCGCTCTCGTCGAGGATCATCAACAGGCAACGACGCGGCTCCATGTATTCGCAGGCGTCCTCCAGCGCCGCCTGGCCGAGCGTCAGCAGGTCGTTCTTGCGGCGGCAAATCGATTCGAAGGTGGCGCCCTGGGCGCGGTGCGGTGCTTGCCAGACGTCGGGCTGCATCAGGCTGCGGCAGCGCAGCCAGGAGGCGTAAACCGCCTGTGTCGGGCGCAGCGGCGGCGGCAGTTCGCCGTCGTTAATCAAGCGCTGCCAGCGTGAATCGTTGTCCATCGAACCTCACCAGACTGCGAAAACGAGAGTGACGATGATACCACCTGGCACAGCGGCGGCTGTGAGGCGGCGGGCAGAAGTGGGGGAAATCGGGGCAAAAAAAACGGGGCGCGGCGCAGGCCGGACCCCGTATTTATCAACGCGTGCGCATCAGTTGCGGAATGGGTTGCCGCTCTGGCGAGCCGGTTGGCTGGTGGTGACGGCCGGCGCGGATGCGCGAGTGGCCGCCGGTACCGGCGCCGCGGTTTGCTGCATCGGCGCATTGTCCTGATAGCCGTCTGCATAGGCGTCCTGCGCGCGATTCTGCGGCGCCACGGCGTCAGGTGCGGTCGACACCGGTTTGCCCAACGCGCCGTTCAGCAGCAGCAAATCGTTCTGGTTCAGCGTGCCGAGCGCCGACTTGATGTTCAGCTGGTTGATCAGATAGGTATAACGCGCGTCGGACAGCTGACGTTTGGCGTTATACAGCGTGGTGGTGGCGTCCAGCACGTCGACGATGGTGCGGGTACCGACCTGATAACCGGCTTCCATCGCGTCCAGGGAGCTTTGCGCGGAGATCACCGCCTGTTTGTAGGCGTTGATGCTGCTGATCGAGGCGTTAACGTTGTTGAACGACGAACGCACGGTCTGCACCACGCTGCGGTGTGAGCTTTCCAACTGCTCGCTGGCGCCGACGAAGCCGTACTGCGCTTGTTTGACCTGCGAGTTGGTCGCGCCGCCGCTGTACAGCGGCAGGTTGAAGCTGATGCCGACCTTATTTTGGCCCGCATCGGAGTCGCTGTAGCGTGCGGCATTCGCGCCGCCGGTGTTGGAGCCGTTGTATTTGGTATTGCTGATGCCGGTTGACGCGCTGACGTCAATCGTCGGCATATAGCCGGTTTGGGCTGCGCGGATTTGCTCGCGCGCCAGGTCCTGGCTCAGACGGGCGGACAGCAGGCTCAGGTTGCGCGCTTCCGCTTCTTTCAGCAGGTTGTTCACCGCTTCCGGGCGCTGGGTACTGAAGCGATCGGTATTCAACGAGGCCAGCTCCGGGTAGAAGGCCCCGGTCACCTGGCGCAGCGTTTCCAGCGCGTTATCCAGATCGTTGCGGGCGGAGACTTCCGCCGCCAGCACGGTGTCATAGTTCGAGCGGGCGTTCTGCACGTCGGTGATCGCCACCAGGCCCACGTTGAAGCGCTGGGTGGTTTGATCCAGCGTGCGGTATACCGCATCTTTCTGCGCCTGGGTATAGGACAGCGTGTCGATCGCCTTCAGCACGTTGAAGTAGGCGGTGGCGGTGTTGAGAATCAGCGACTGCTCAGCGGTCTGGAAGGTGACGTCGGAGATGCCGGCGGTCTTTTCCTGCAGCGTCAGCTGGCGCCATTTCGACATGTCGAAAATAGTTTGCGTCAGCGCCAACGAACCGCTGGTCACGTTGCTGTTAACGCCATTGCTGTCACGATAACCGTTGGTGTAATCGTAACCTGCGGTTAAACCGAGCTGCGGCAGCAACGGGCTGCGCGCTTCATTGATCTTTTCGAATGCGGCGTCGCGGTCAGCAGCACTTTTGCGCAGATCCGGGTTACTTTCCCTGGCCTGTTTGTAGACCTGCAGCAGGTTCTCTGCCTGGCTCATTGCACTGAAGCCGCCCAGGCTCAGTCCGATAAGAAGGGGGAGCAGTTTCTTCATTTGCATTCCTTGTTGTGCAGCAATATTGCTATGTTAGCGCTGACGATAGACGAAATAGTTGCCGATTCTAGCAGAGTCTGGGGTACGCATCAGGTGGCTGAATGTGCCATCTCACGTAACTTTTACCTTTCAGACCGCCCATTTACCTTGGCGTACTGCCCGGGTCGACTGCAGCTGATATTATGGCTGACAATCCGGATTGTTTCCCGCTATTACCTGCGAGCGCACAAACGTGCCGCATCCGGCGGCGGAAAACAGCCTAACATAAAGCCGCGGCGGAGAGTCCCGCTGTTTCTGTCATCAAAACCGATTATTTTATCGGCATACTCAAGCAGGAGAATTCGCGCATGAACCGTTCGCAGCCGTCGCCCGTTACTTTCGAGAAAAAAGATGTAGAAATTATTGCACGCGAGACGCTGTACCGTGGTTTTTTTTCACTCAATTTATACCGGTTTCGCCATCGGTTGTTCAATGGCGAAATGAGCCCTGAAATCACGCGTGAAATTTTTGAACGCGGCCATGCGGCGGTGCTGCTGCCCTACGATCCGGTGCGCGACGAGGTTGTGCTGATTGAACAACTGCGCATCGCCGCGGTTGATACCAGCCATTCGCCCTGGCTGCTGGAAATGGTGGCGGGTATGATCGAGACCGGCGAAAGCGTCGAGGACGTGTGCCGCCGCGAAGCGCAGGAGGAGGCCGGCGTGGTGGTCGGGCGCTGCAAGCCGGTGCTGAGCTACCTGGCCAGCCCCGGCGGCACCAGCGAACGTCTGTCGATCATGGTCGGCGAGGTGGACGCCGGCACCGCTGAGGGCATCCACGGCCTGGTGGAAGAACATGAAGATATCCGCGTCCACGTGGTCAGCCGTGAGCAGGCTTACCGCTGGGTTGAGGAGGGCGCGATCGATAACGCCGCATCAGTGATTGCATTGCAATGGCTGGCGTTGCACCATGAATCGTTGAGAAAAGAGTGGGCCAACTAATGAAACAGCGCTATACCCCTGATTTCCCCGAAATGATGAGATTGTGCGAAACCAACTTCGCGCAATTGCGCCGCTTGCTGCCGCGCAACGACGAAGCGGGCGAAACGGTGACTTATCAGGTGAACGGCGCCGGCTATCGTTTGACCATCGTTGAGTCCACGCGTTACACGTCGCTGGTGGAGATCGAGCAGATCTTTCCGGCGGTCAGCTACTGGAGCCTGCCCGCGATGACGGTGCGGCTGTACCATGACGCCATGGTTGCGGAAGTGTGTTCCAGTCAGCAGATCTATCGCTTTAAAGCGCGTTATGATTATCCTAATAAAAAGTTGCATCAACGCGACGAAAAGCATCAAATTAACCAGTTTCTTGCTGATTGGCTGCGCTACTGTTTGGCGCATGGAGCGATGGCGGTTCCGGTTTGTTAGACAGACTGAAATAACAAAGGACACCATTTGGAAAGCCTGTTTAAACTGCCCGTGGCGAGTGGGGCCGCGGTCAGGATTCTACAAATAACAGATACCCACCTTTTTGCCGGCGAACACGAGACGTTGCTCGGCATCAATACCTATCGCAGCTATCACGCGGTGCTGGACGCCATCCAGGCGCAGCGCCGCGACGTCGATTTGATCGTCGCCACGGGAGATTTGGCGCAGGATCATTCGCAAGAGGCCTACCGCCACTTCGCCGCCGGCATCGCGCAATTGCCGGCTCCCTGCGTGTGGCTGCCGGGCAACCATGATTTTCAACCGGCGATGGTCGATGCGTTGGCCGCCGCCGGCATCGCGCCTTCCAAACAGGTGCTGCTGGGCGACAGCTGGCAGGTGCTGATGCTGGACAGCCAGGTGTTCGGCGTGCCGCACGGCGAATTGAGCGAATACCAGCTCGAGTGGATGGAGCGCTGCCTGCAGGCTCACCCCGAGCGCTATACGCTGTTGCTGCTGCACCATCATCCGCTGCCTTCCGGCTGCACCTGGCTCGATCAGCACAGCCTGCGCAACCCGCATATGCTGGGCGCGATCCTGCTGCGTTATCCGAAAGTGAATACCGTGGTGTGCGGGCACATTCACCAGGATCTGGATCTGGAATGGCAGGGCCGACGCCTGTTGGCGACGCCGTCCACCTGCGTGCAATTCAAGCCGCACTGCACGAACTTCACCATTGACGACGTCTCCCCCGGCTGGCGCTACCTCGATCTGCTGCCGGACGGCCGCGTCGAGACGCAGGTGTTCCGCCTGGAAAACGACGATTTCCGCCCCGATATGGACTCGGATGGATACTGATGCCTTCGACACTGCTCTACCTGCACGGTTTCAACAGTTCGCCGCAGTCGGCCAAGGCGGTGGCCTTCAAGGCCTGGCTGGCCGAGCACCATCCCGATATCGAAATGCTGGTGCCGCAACTGCCGGCCTTTCCGGCGGAGGCCGCCGAGATGCTGGAGAATATGGTGCTGGAGCGCGCCGGCCAAACGCTCGGGCTGGTCGGTTCATCGCTGGGCGGCTATTACGCCACCTGGCTGTCGCAGTGTTTTTCGCTGCCGGCGGTGGTGGTCAACCCGGCGGTCAAGCCGTTTGAGCTGCTGGTCGACTATCTCGGCGCCAACGAGAACCCCTACACCGGCCAGCAATATGTGTTAGAGTCTCGGCACGTTTACGATCTGAAAGTGATGCAGATCGATCCCTTGGAGTCGCCGGATTTAATCTGGCTGCTGCAGCAAACGGGCGATGAAATTCTCGATTACGGCCAGGCCGTGGCGTATTACACCGCGTGTCGGCAAACGGTGGAGTCGGGTGGAAACCACGCCTTCGTCGGTTTCGAGCACTACTTCCCCCAGATTGTGGATTTTTTAGGGCTAAACGCGGTCTGACGGACCGTTCCGGCACCTCCCTTTAACCACGAAAAAATAATCAACGATGACTCAATCCAGCTATAACGCTGATGCCATTGAAGTACTCAGCGGTCTAGAACCAGTGCGCCGTCGTCCCGGCATGTATACCGACACGACGCGCCCAAACCACCTCGGCCAAGAGGTGATCGATAACAGCGTCGACGAAGCGTTGGCCGGTCACGCCAAGCGCATCGACGTGATTTTGCACGCCGATCAGTCGCTGGAAGTGATCGACGACGGCCGCGGCATGCCGGTGGACATCCACCCGGAAGAGGGCGTGCCGGCGGTTGAGTTGATCCTGTGCCGGCTGCACGCCGGCGGTAAATTCTCGAATAAAAACTACCAGTTCTCCGGCGGCCTGCACGGCGTGGGGATCTCGGTGGTCAACGCCCTGTCGAAGCGGGTGGAAGTCAACGTGCGCCGCGACGGCAACGTCTACGGCATCGCCTTCGAAAACGGCGACAAGGTGCAAGATCTGACGGTGACCGGCACCTGCGGCAAACGCAACACCGGCACCAGCGTGCACTTCTGGCCGGATGAGCAGTTCTTCGACAGCCCGCGCTTCTCGGTATCGCGCCTGACTCACCTGCTGAAAGCCAAAGCGGTGCTGTGCCCCGGCGTCGAGATCTATTTCATCGACAAGGTGAACAACACCGAACAGCGCTGGTGCTATCAGGACGGCCTGACCGACTACCTGATGGAGGCGGTCAACGGCCTGATCACCCTGCCGGAAGCGCCGTTCGTCGGCAATTTCGCCGGGGACACCGAAGCGGTGGACTGGGCGCTGCTGTGGCTGCCGGAAGGCGGCGAGCTGCTGACCGAAAGCTACGTCAACCTGATCCCGACCATGCAGGGCGGCACCCACGTCAACGGCCTGCGTCAGGGGCTGTTGGACGCGATGCGCGAGTTCTGCGAATTCCGCAACATTCTGCCGCGCGGCGTGAAGCTGTCGGCGGAGGATATCTGGGATCGCTGCGCCTACGTGCTGTCGGTGAAGATGCAGGATCCGCAGTTCGCCGGGCAGACCAAAGAGCGTCTCTCCTCGCGCCAGTGCGCGGCCTTCGTTTCCGGCGTGGTGAAAGACGCCTTCAGCCTGTGGCTGAACCAGAACGTTCAGGCGGCGGAACAGCTGGCCGAGCTGGCGATCTCCAGCGCCCAGCGCCGCCTGCGCGCCGCCAAGAAAGTGGTGCGCAAAAAGCTGACCAGCGGGCCGGCGCTGCCGGGCAAGCTGGCGGACTGCACCTCGCAGGATCTGGCCATGACCGAACTGTTCCTGGTGGAAGGGGACTCGGCGGGCGGATCGGCCAAGCAGGCGCGCGATCGTGAATATCAGGCGATCATGCCGCTCAAGGGCAAGATCCTGAACACCTGGGAAGTCTCCTCGGACGAAGTGCTCGCCTCGCAGGAAGTGCACGACATTTCCGTGGCGATCGGCATCGATCCGGACAGCGAAGATCTCAGCCAGCTGCGCTACGGCAAAATCTGCATCCTGGCGGATGCGGACTCCGACGGCCTGCACATCGCCACGCTGCTGTGCGCGCTGTTCGTGCGCCACTTCCGTTCGCTGGTGAAAGGCGGCCACGTCTATGTCGCCATGCCGCCGCTGTACCGTATCGATCTCGGTAAAGAGGTGTTCTACGCGCTGGATGAAGAAGAGAAAGCCGGCGTGCTGGAACAGCTGAAGCGCAAGAAGGGCAAGCCGAACGTACAGCGCTTTAAAGGGCTGGGCGAGATGAACCCGCTGCAGCTGCGCGAAACCACCCTCGATCCGAACACCCGCCGTCTGGTGCAACTGACGGTGGCAGAGGATGACGTCGATCAGACGCTGGCGGTGATGGACATGCTGTTGGCCAAGAAGCGTTCGGAAGATCGCCGCAACTGGCTGCAAGACAAGGGCGACATGGCCGAGTTGGCGGTCTGAGCCTGACCCTGGCCCGGTGAAACGCCGGGCCTGCTTTCCCGCAGGGCGTTGCATGCGGCGCCCGTCAACCTGGGGCGAACCGCGTGAAGATCACCCTCGAAGAGCTGCTGGCGTTCACTGCGGTGGTCGACAGCGGTTCGGTCACCGCCGCCGCCGATCGGCTCGGCCAAACCACCTCCGGCGTCAGCCGCGCACTCAGCCGCCTGGAAACGAAACTCGACGCTACGCTCTTGCGCCGCACCACGCGTCGCCTGAGCCTGACCGAAGAAGGGCAGAGCTTCCTGGCGCCTGCGCGCGAAATACTGCGTTCGGTGGATCAGGCCGAAGAACTGATGGCGCTGCGGCGCCAGCTGCCCGCCGGTCGGCTGCGGGTCAACGCCGCCGCCCCTTTCATGGCGCACGTGCTGGTGCCGATGGTGGCGGAGTTCCGCCGTCGTTATCCGCAGATTGAGCTGGAGTTGGACACCGACGATCGCAATATCGACCTGTTGGAGAAACGCGCCGATATCGCGATCCGCATCGGCGCGCTGCGTGACTCCACGCTGCATGCGCGCCTGCTGGGGCACAGCCGGTTGCGCATCCTCGCCAGCCCGGATTACCTGCAACGGCATGGCGAACCGCGCGGCGTGGAAGATCTGCACCGCCATTGCCTGTTGGGATTCACCTACCCGGAATCGCTGAACCAGTGGCCGCTGCGTTACCGGCAGGCGCGGCATTTCGCCATCGAACCGACGATCTCGGCCTCCAGCGGGGAGACGCTGCGTGAGTTGGCGCTGCGCGGAGCGGGCATTGTACAGCTGGCGGACTTCATGACGCGACGCGATCGGGAAGCGGGCAGGCTGGTACCGCTGTTGGTGCGGGAGACGCTGGACGTGCGTCAGCCGATCAACGCGGTGTATTACCACGACGCCCAGCTGGCAGCGCGCCTCACCTGTTTTCTCGACTACGTCAGCGCCCGCCTTGAGGGAGAGCCGCCAGAGGCCGCAGAGGGCCTCTGAAGGGATTACAGCGCGTTTTCCAGCACGTAGATCTCGGTGCCCAGCACGTAGTCCTTGATGGTCTCGCGGTGCTTGAGCATATGGTCGATCTGCAGGTGTTTTTCCAGATGCGCCTGGCTTTGCCATTTTTCCAGCATAAACACCGAATCCGGCGACAGTTTCTGCCAGGGAGCCTGCGTGTGGCTGTCTACCATCGGCGTGTATTCGCCGCAGCCTTCTTCCGCCAGCACCAGCGGCACCAGTTTTTCAATGGCTTGTAACACGGTGGCGCGGTGGCCGGGTTTGACTTTGATTTCTGCGATTACGGTGATCATTATTACCTCGTTGGTTAAGCCCTTCGCTGCCAGTTAAGCAAAAATTCCCGCCAGATGCTCGCGATAACGTGCGATGTCCGTTTCGATATCCGGTTGTTTTATCACGTCATTGCAGATAAAGGTCGGCAAGGCTTCCATCCCCAGGAACTGATTGGCCTTGTGGAAGTGCAGGTAAACGCCGTCGACGCCGACGCCGTGGAAGAACTGGTTCGGATCGGTGAAGGCTTCGAGCGGGGCGTTCCAGGTCAGGCTCAGCAGGTATTTTTTGCCCTGAGTCAGGCCGCCGGAGCCGTACTTCTTGCCGGCGTCGGAGCGGGTGCGGCCATCGCTGGCGTACAGGCTGCCGTGGCCGGCGGTGAACACTTCGTCGATGTATTTTTTCAGGATCCACGGCTCGCCCATCCACCAACCCGGCATCTGATAGATGACCGCGTCGGCCCACAGGTATTTCTGCACTTCGGCTTCGATATCATAGCCGTCGTCGACCACCGTGACCTGCACCTCGTGCTGCAGATCGCGCAGGAAGCTTTCCGCCACGTCGCTCAGGGTTTGGTTGAGTTCGCCGTTGGAATGGCCGAATTGCTTTTTAGCGTTGATAATCAGGATATTGCTCATCTTTTGCGTCTCCCGTCAGAGTTAAGATAGATGCCGTTTTCCGCTGCGGTGCGCAAAAACAGCTTGCTGAACGAGAGTGTAATCGCTGACCAGGCAAGTAAAAACGTGACGACAGACACAACAGTGTTGATTCTTAATCAACAATCGCGATGGAATTTTGCCTAAACGTCCCGGCGGCAGCGCCTTCGGCCGGCGATCCTTGCGCCAACTGTGACAGCCACCCCGCAGATGGGTTACTATCGCGGGCAGAGTCGACAAGCGATGCCTTATTGTCGTCCAGGGATTGCCAAGCCACGGTCTGAGGATAATTGAGTAATGAGTGATCTGACTCATGATGGTGTAGAGCGTTTACCGCTGCACACATTCACTGAAAACGCCTATCTGAACTATTCCATGTACGTCATCATGGATCGGGCGTTGCCGTACATTGGCGACGGTTTGAAGCCGGTACAACGCCGCATCATCTACGCCATGTCTGAGCTGGGGCTGAACAACAGCGCCAAATTCAAGAAATCCGCCCGCACCGTGGGCGACGTGCTGGGTAAATACCACCCGCATGGCGACAGCGCGTGTTATGAAGCCATGGTGCTGATGGCGCAGCCGTTCTCGTACCGCTATCCGCTGGTGGACGGCCAGGGGAACTGGGGGGCGCCGGACGATCCCAAGTCGTTTGCGGCGATGCGTTATACCGAATCGCGCCTCTCCAAATACGCCGAAGTGCTGCTGGCCGAGCTGGGGCAGGGCACCGTCGACTGGATCCCGAACTTTGACGGCACGCTGCAAGAGCCGAAGATGTTGCCGGCGCGCCTGCCGAACATCCTGCTGAACGGCACCACCGGCATCGCCGTCGGCATGGCGACCGACATTCCGCCGCACAACGTGCGCGAAGTCGCCGCCGCTGCGGTGGCGCTGCTCGACAAGCCGGGCGCCTCGCTCGACGATCTGCTCGAATTCGTGCAGGGGCCGGACTTCCCGACCGAAGCCGAGATCATCACCCCGCGCGACGAAATCCGCAAAATTTACCAGAGCGGGCGCGGCTCGGTGCGCATGCGCGCCGTGTGGAAGAAAGAAGACGGCAGCGCGGTGATCACCGCCTTGCCGCACCAGGTGTCCGGCGCCAAGGTGCTGGAGCAGATCGCCAGCCAGATGCGCGCCAAGAAGCTGCCGATGGTCGAAGATCTGCGCGATGAATCCGACCACGAAAACCCGACGCGCCTGGTGATCGTGCCGCGCTCCAACCGTATCGATCTGGAACAGGTGATGAACCACCTGTTTGCCACCACCGATCTGGAACGCAGCTACCGCATCAACATGAACATGATCGGTCTGGATAACCGCCCGCAGGTCAAAGGGCTGGTGGAGATCCTCACCGAATGGCTGGCCTACCGTCGCGACACGGTGCGCCGCCGCCTGAACTACCGCCTCGAGAAGGTGCTGAAACGCCTGCATATCCTCGAAGGTTTGCTGGTGGCGTTCCTCAATATCGACGAGGTGATCCACATCATCCGCAGCGAAGATGAGCCGAAGCCGGTGCTGATGCAGCGTTTCGGCATCTCCGATACCCAGGCGGAAGCGATCCTCGAGCTGAAACTGCGTCACCTGGCCAAGCTGGAAGAGGTCAAGATCCGCGGTGAGCAGGATGAGTTGGCGAAAGAGCGCGATCAGCTGCAGGCGCTGCTGGCGTCCGAGCGCAAGCTGAACACGCTGATCAAGAAAGAGATCCAGGCCGATGCGCAGACCTACGGCGACGATCGCCGTTCGCCGCTGACCGAGCGTGCGGAGGCCAAGGCGATGAGCGAGCACGACTTCGTGCCGTCCGAGCCGGTGACCATCGTGCTGTCGGAAATGGGCTGGGTGCGCAGCGCCAAGGGCCACGACATCGATCCGGCCGGCCTGAGCTACAAGGCCGGCGACAGCTTCCGCGGCGCGGCGCGCGGCAAGAGCAACCAGCCGGTGGTATTCATCGACTCCACCGGGCGCAGCTATGCACTCGATCCGATGACGCTGCCTTCAGCGCGCGGGCAGGGCGAGCCGCTGACCGGCAAGCTGACGCCGCCGCCGGGCGCCACCATTGAGCAAGTGCTGATGGCGGCCGACGATCAGAAGCTGCTGATGGCGTCCGATGCCGGTTACGGCTTCGTTTGCACCTTCAACGATTTGGTGGCGCGCAACCGCGCCGGCAAGGTGATGATCACGCTGCCGGACAACGCCAGGGCGCTGCCGCCGATGGAAATCCACGGCGCAGACGACATGCTGCTGTCGATCACCGCCGCCGGGCGCATGCTGATGTTCCCGGTCGCCGATCTGCCGCAGCTGTCGAAGGGCAAAGGCAACAAGATCGTCTCCATTCCGGCAGCCCAGGCGGCGGCCGGTGACGACAAGCTGGCCTGGCTGTTCGTGCTGCCGCCGCAGGCGTCCGTCACGCTGCACGTCGGCAAACGCAAGCTGACGCTGCGGCCGGAGGATTTGCAGAAGTTCCGCGCCGAGCGCGGGCGCAAGGGCACCCAGCTGCCGCGCGGCCTGCAGCGCATCGATCGCGTCGAAGTGGATGCGCCGGTGCGGGCGTCGGGCGGCGACAGCGAAGAGTAAGCGTTGACGCCAGCGTTAACGGGCGGTCGCAGCATGCTGTGGCCGCCTTATTTATTTTTACTGGCGTTTATTTTCCAAATAGTTAACATTTCTGCGCATAAAATTATTGTGCGTATTGCCGGCTGGCGGGAAAATAGCGAGAAAGGCAGGCGACATCGGCGTGCTTATCGCCTGGCCGGCAAATAATGAGTAAAGGAATCTGCGCAGCGAAGTAAACTGCGTTGGCAGTGTGCTAATGAGGTTGTTATGTTATTGATTTTGCGTGCCGTTCTCGCCACTCTTTTCTGTATTCTGGTGTGTATTTTCGGTTCTGTTTATTGCTTGTTCAGCCCGCGCAATCCCCGCCATGTGGCGACCTTCGGCCACCTTTTCGGCCGCCTGTCGACGCTGTTCGGCATCAAGGTTGAAACCCGCGTGCCGGCCGATGCGGCCAACAACGGCAACTGCATCTATATCGCCAACCACCAAAATAACTACGACATGGTGACGGCCGCCAATATCGTGCAGCCACGCACCGTGACCGTCGGTAAAAAAAGTCTGGTGTGGATCCCGTTTTTCGGCCCGCTGTATTGGCTGACCGGTAATCTGCTGATAGATCGTGATAATCGCGCCAAGGCGCACGGCACCATCGCCCAGGTGGCGGAGCAGTTCAAAAAGAAAGACATTTCGATCTGGATGTTCCCGGAAGGGACCCGCAGCCGCGGTCGCGGGCTGATGCCGTTTAAAACCGGCGCGTTCCACGCGGCCATCGCCGCCGGCGTGCCGATTGTGCCGATCTGCGTATCGACCACCAGCGGTAATATAAATCTTAATCGCTGGAATAACGGTCACGTGATCGTCGAGATGTTGGCGCCGGTGGATACCAGCAAATACGGCAAAGAAAACGTGCGCGAGCTGGCGGCGCATTGCCGCGAGCTGATGGAGGCGAAAATCGCCCAATTGGACGCCGAAGTCGCCCAGCGCAACGCCGCCAAAAAATAACAGTCTACCGGCTTCAAAGAATACGTTTTTAATTGGCGTTCAGCGCCGTTAACGCCTGAGCGCCTGCTAATCTTGATTGGCGGGCGTTTGGGTTTTGCACACGGTTTAGTTATTGCTTTTCATGGAGAAAATATGTCACTCAGTCGACGTCAGTTTATACAGGCATCGGGCCTGGCGCTGTGCGCGAGCGCCGTGCCGCTGAGGGCAGAGGCGAGCGGAACGCAGACCCCATTACCCATCCCTCCACTGCTGGAGTCTCGCCGCGGTCAGCCGCTGTTCCTGACCCTGCAGCGCGCCCACTGGGCGTTTATGGATAACCGAAAGGCGGCGGTGTGGGGTATCAACGGCATGTATTTGGGGCCGACGGTGCGGGTTTACAGCGGTGACGACGTCAAACTGATCTACAGCAACCGCCTGCAGGAGCCGGTGGCGATGACCATCAGCGGTCTGCAGGTGCCGGGCACGCTGATGGGCGGCGCGCCGCGCATGATGTCGCCCAACGTCGACTGGTCGCCGGTGCTGCCTATTCGTCAGGCGGCGGCCACCTGCTGGTACCACGCCAATACGCCGAACCGCATGGCGCCGCACGTATACAACGGGCTGGCCGGGCTGTGGCTGGTGGAGGATGCCGTCAGCAAAGCGCTGCCGCTGCCCAACCACTACGGCGTCGACGATTTCCCGCTGATCATTCAGGACAAGCGCTTCGATAACTTCGGCACGCCGCAATACGATGCGCCGTCGCAGGGCGGTTTCGTCGGCGATACGCTGTTGGTCAACGGCGTGCAAAATCCGTATGTCGAGGTGTCGCGCGGCTGGGTGCGTTTGCGCCTGCTCAACGCCTCCAACGCGCGCCGCTATACCCTGCAGCTCAGCGACGGGCGCCCATTCAACGTGATCGCCAGCGATCAGGGCTTCCTGCCCGCGCCGGTCGCGGTGCAGCAGCTGTCGCTGGCGCCGGGCGAACGCCGGGAAGTGCTGATCGACATGTCGAAGGGCGAGGAGGTGACCATCACCGCCGGTGAAGCGGCGGGCATCATGGATCGCCTGCGCGGCCTGTTCGAGCCGTCGAGCATTCTGGTGTCCACCCAGGTGCTGACGCTGCGCCCGACCGGCCTGCTGCCGCTGGTGACCGACAACCTGCCGATGCGCCTGCTGGCGGATCAGCTGTTGGACGGCAGCGCCAGCCGCACCCGCGATTTCCGCCTGGGCGACGGCGGCGTCGGCATCAACGGCGCGATTTGGGACATGAACCGCATCGACGTGCAGGCGCAGCAAGGCACCTGGGAACGCTGGAACATTCATGCGGATACGCCGCAGTCGTTCCATATTCAGGGCGTGCAGTTCCTGATCAAACGCGTCAACGGCGCGCAGCCGATGGCGGAAGATCGCGGCTGGAAGGACACCGTCTGGGTCGATGGCGACGTCGAGCTGCTGGTGTATTTCAACCAACCTACCTCCGAACACTTCCCGTTCCTGTATTACAGCCAGACGTTGGAGATGGCCGATCGCGGCACCGCCGGCCAGCTGATGGTGCAGCCGACGATGTAATCTGCGCTGCGGGCCGCTTACGGCGCCCGCAGCATCTCCAGAAAGGCCTCTACGACCGGCGTGACGCTGTCGGCGCGGTAAACCGCGTACAGATCCGCCGGCGGCGCCTGCTGCAGCGAGCAAAAGCGGACGCCGGGCCACGGGATGCGGCCGTAGCTGTCCGGCAGCAGCGTAATGCCGCAGCCCTCCGCCACCAGCGCCAGCAGGGTTTGCGGCTCGTTGACCTGATAAGCGACGTCCGGCAAAAATCCCTGCTGCAGGCACAGATTGTGCAGATACAGCCCCAGGCTGGCCTCGTGCGGCGGCAGCACGATGAAACTGTCGTTCTGCAGCGCCGCCAGCGGGATGCTTTCCTGCTGCGCCAGCGGATGATCGAGCGGCAGCACCACGGCGATGCTCTCGCTCGCCAAGCGTTGGCAGGTCAACCCCGGCAGCGTCTGTTGCTGCGCCTCTCGCCAGACCCCGATATCGATATGCCGCTTTTGCAGCGCGGCGATTTGCTGGCTGGGCGTCAGCTCGTTCAACGACCAGGTGACGCCGGCGTTTTGCTCGCTGAACCGCCGCAGCGCCGCGATCAGGCCGCCCCAGGCCGAGGTGCCGACCATGCCGACCACCATGTGGCCGCCTTCGCCGCGCCCCATCTGTTGCACCTGATGCAGCGCGCTGTCTGCCTGATCCAGCAGCCGCTCGACGTTGCGCAGCAGCGTGCGGCCGGCCGGCGTCAGCGTCATGGAGCGGGTGGTGCGTTTGAACAGCACCACGCCGAGCTGGCTTTCCAGCTCCTTGATGTGCTTGCTGAGCGGCGGCTGTGACATATTCAGCCGCCGCGCCGCCTGGGTGAAGTTCATCTCTTCCGCCACCACGCGGAAATAGTGCAGCAGGCGGAAGTTAATCCGGCCGGGATCGGGCAGGGCATGGGGCTGATTCATCCGGGGTATCGCCTCCTTGTGACGCAGCTCAACTTATAGGTAAATGGAATAAATCGGCCGCCAAGAATGTATTGGTCTCGGCCGCGCCTCGCTCTCTACTATGGGGATTATTATCCCCCGCTGAAAGAGAGAATACGATGTTTAATCAAGAAGATGCTTTTACCTGCGCCGATGCTGTCCGCGCACGCCTGCCGGGTTTCCAGCCGAAAGCGGCCTTGATTCTCGGCTCCGGGCTCGGCGCCCTGGCGGAGGTGATGACCGAAACCGTCACCATCGACTACGGGGAGCTGCCGGGCTTCCCGGTGAGCGGCGTCGCCGGCCATGCCGGGCAGTTGGTCGCCGGCAAGCTGGAAGGCGTGCCGGTATTGTGCATGAAAGGGCGCGGTCATTTCTATGAAGGGCGCGGCATGCAGGTGATGACCACCGCGGTGCGCACCTTCAAACTGCTGGGCTGCGAATTCCTGCTGGCGACCAACGCCGCCGGTTCGCTGCGCCGCTCGGTGGCGCCGGGCAGCCTGGTGGCCATCACCGATCACATCAACTTCATGCCGGAATCGCCGCTGGTCGGCGCCAACGACGAGCGCTTCGGGCCGCGCTTCTTCAGCCTGGCGAACGCCTACGATCGCGATCTGCGCGCCCGGCTGGCGGCGGTGGCCGAAAGCGCGGGCATTCCGCTGGCGGAAGGGGTGTTCGCCGCCTACACCGGGCCGAATTTCGAAACGCCGGCGGAGATCCGCATGATGCAGACCATGGGCTGCGACGTGGTGGGCATGTCGATCGTGCCGGAAGTCCTGACGGCGCGCCACTGCGGCCTCAAGGTGCTGGTGGTGTCCGCGATGACCAACTATGCCGAAGGGCTGTCGGATACGCCGCTCTCCCATGAACAAACGCTCAGCTGCGCGGCGCTGGCGGCGGACGATTTCATGCGCCTGATCCGCGAGCTGTTCAAAACGCTGTAACACCGCAGGCAAACCGGCGGCGGGCTGCAGGGGGCCCGCCGCACCAATCATCGTTGAAAGCATAATAACAAGGTGATGGCGATGGTGATAAAAGCACGATTGAAAGTCATGATTTTCCTGCAGTTCTTTATCTGGGGCGCCTGGTTGGTGACGCTGGGCTCCTACATGATCAACACGCTGCATTTCAGCGGCATGCAGGTGGGGATGGTTTACAGCGCCAAAGGCATCGCCGCGCTGATCATGCCGGGGCTGGCGGGCATCATCGCCGATCGGTGGATGAAGGCCAACTACCTGTATGCGCTTTGCCACCTGCTCGGGGCGCTGGCGCTGTACTGCGCGGCGCAGGTCGAGCAACCGATGCTGATGTTCTGGGTGATGCTGTTCAACGCCATGGTCTATATGCCGACCATCGCGCTCTCCAACGCCATTTCCTATTTTTGTCTCGAAAAGCACGGCTTTGACACGGTGAAGGACTTTCCGCCGGTGCGGGTGTACGGCACGGTGGGGTTCATTCTGGCGATGTGGCTGGTCGGCTTCAGCCGAATCGAGCTCAGCAATCTGCAGCTGTATCTGGCTTCTGCGGCGTCGCTGCTGCTGTCCGCTTATTCACTGACGCTGCCGCGCTGCCCGACCAACCGCGCGGCCGAGTCGAAGAGCTGGGTGAGCGTGCTGGGGCTGGATGCGCTGGTACTGTTCCGCCAGCGGCGCATGGCGCTGTTTTTCCTGTTCGCCATGTTGCTTGGCGCGGCGCTGCAGATAACCAATACCTTCGGCAACCCGTTCCTGCACGATCTGTCGCTCAACCCGCTGTATCAGGACAGCCTCAGCGTCCGGTATCCGGCGGTGCTGCTGTCGCTGTCGCAGATCTCCGAAGTGTTCTTTATCCTCACCATTCCCTTCTTCCTGCGCCGTTACGGCATCAAGCAGGTGATGCTGATCAGCATGGCGGCCTGGACGCTGCGCTTCCTGTTCCTGGCCTATGGCACGCCGGTCGGCTTTGGTTTCGTTCTGCTGCTGCTGTCGATGATCGTCTACGGCTGTGCGTTCGACTTCTTTAATATCTCCGGCGCCATCTTCGTCGAGAAAGAGGCCGATCGCCGCATCCGCGCCAGCGCGCAGGGGCTGTTCATGACTATGGTGAACGGTTTGGGCGCCTATCTGGGGGCGCTCGCCAGCGGCGAGGTGGTGGACTTCTTCAGCCATGACGGCGTGAAAGACTGGCAGAGCATCTGGCTGGTGTTTGCGCTGTATACGCTGGTGTTGGGGATCGTGTTCGCGTTGAGTTTCAACTATCGCCACCCGCCGCAGGAGAGTGCGGTAGCGGCGCAGTAAGGCAGAGGGCGCCGCGTGACGGCGCCTTGAAACGTCAGGCCTGCGGGAAGCGCTGTTGCAACTGCTGCCGGTCCGGCGGATTGGCGGCGCCGAGGCTGGCCACCACGCAAGCGGCGACCCGGTTGGCCAGATCGACCGCCTGCGGCAGTGGCCAGCCGGCGGACAGGCCCGCCAGCAAACCGGCGCAGTGGGCATCGCCCGCGCCGATGGTGTCGACGACGTCTACCGGATAGGCGGGCACGTGCAGCGGCGGCGTACGGCCGTCGCAGATCCACGCGCCGTCGCGATCCAGGCGGCAGACCAGCGTTAGGTTACGGGCGGCGGCATAGCGCTGCGCGGCCTCCACGGCGTTGCCGCCGCCGCACAGCGCGGCCACTTCGTCGCGGTTGAGCGTCAATAGGGTGTGGCTGTCGCTGAGCATGGCGAAGAAATCTTCGCTGAGCTGAGCGATGCGCGGGCCGGGATCGATCAGGCGCGGTTGGTCGAACGGCATGCGCGTCAGCCACTCGCGCAGCGCTTCGCCGTTTTCGCCCGCCAGCTCGTAGCCGCTGGCGTAGATCAGGGTGTGTTCCGTCAGCGGCAGCGTGGCCAGCTGCGCTTTATTCCATTGGCTTTCGCAACCGGAAACCGTGATGAAGGTACGTTCGCCGTTCGGCTCCACCAGCGCCAGGCACCAGCCGTTGTCCATCTGGCCGTGGCGCAGCAGCACCTCCAGCCCCAGCTCGCCCATGGCGGCTTCGACCGCCGCGCCCCATTCGCCGTTGCCGACCGGCATGCCGTTGATCACCGGCACCTCAAGGCGCACCAGCGCGCGCGCCACGTTGAACGCGCAGCCGCCGATTTGCCGCGCCTGCGGCTGGGCTTCGATATCTTCGCCGCTGGTCGGCAGGCGCGGCAGCGTCATCACCAGATCGCCGACCGCGCCCCCAATCACCAGGACAGGTGTTACAGCTTCCCACTCACTCATTGATGTTCTCTGCGTTGGGTCAGGTACAGACCGTAAGCGATCAGACTCACCGCGAACGACACAAACAGCCCCAGGCTGGAATCGGCGAACAAGCCTTTGGCCAGCGGGCCGTCGATAAAACCGGTTTTGGTGACCAGCAGGCCGCACAGGGCGCCGAGGAACCAGCAGAACAGCGGGGCTTTGCGCACGCCGCGGTTCTGGCCATGCAGGCCGTACAAAGCGTTGCCATCATACCCGTGGCGGCGGCGCAGGCACAGGTAATCGAGCAGGAAAATCGCCTCCCAGGCCGCCAGGAAGACGCCGCAGAACACCAGGAAGGAGATGAACGGCCCCATGAAATCGCCGGAGATGAACAGCACATACAGGGCGATGCCCAACACCACCACCGCGTCGATCGATACCGCCAGCCACTGCTTGACCTGCACGCCGATGGTCAGCAGGTTAAGGCTGGCGGAATACAGGCTGAGCACCGCGATGGTGACGATGCCGGCGGTGGCGGCCAGCAGATAAGGAATGGCCATCCAGGCGGGCAGCACCGAGCCTATCAGCGCGATGGGGTTGGCGGCGCTGGCCAGATCGGGCAGCTGCACGGAAAGCAGGATGCCGGCCAGCATCAGCAGCATCAGCGGCAAACAGGCGCCGCCCATCACCGCGGCGAAAATGCTTTTGCTCGACGAGCTCGGGCTTTGATAGCGGCTGTAGTCGGCGCCGGCGATCGCCCAACTGATGCCGGTGCCGGCGGCAATCACCGATACCGCCGGCAGGAAGCCGGTCAACCAGCTGCCGGAAGGCAGCGCCAGCACCTGGCTCCACTCGGTGTTGAACAGGATATAGAGCACCACGATCAGCGTCATGGTGCCGAAGATGCGGCTGAACCAGCTTTGCATCCAGACCACGGTATTTTGCCCCAGCAGGCTGACGACGACAGTGAGCCCGCCGAACAGCAGCAGGCTGAGCGCGGTCAGCAGGTGGCTGCTACCCAACCCGAAGGCCTCGAACAGCGCCGCCAGCGTCAGGGTGCCGGTGATCACGTTGACTGCTTCCCAGCCCATCAGGTTGATCCAACTGAACAGGGTGGGCGCCACGTTGCCCTTCAGGCCGAAAATCACCCGCGAGAGCGTCAGCGTAGAGGTGCGCCCGCGCTTGCCGGCGAAGCTGGTGAGGCCGACCAGCACGAAGCTGGCGACGCCGACCAGCGCGGCGAGTACCGATTGCAGGAAGGATAAGCCGAAGCCGACGATAATGGCGCCGTACACCACGCCGAGAATGCCGATATTGGCCGCCGACCAGATCCAAAACAGCTCGATGGGCTTGCCGGTCTGTTCCGCGTCCGGCACCCGATCGATACCGGTGCTTTCTACCTTCCATGCTTCATTGCGATTGATATCGGTCATAGCAAATGATCCCTGTAGCGCAGGGCCGCGAGGGCCGCCGCAGTTGACTGAAAATCGATTCCGTTGGCGCGGTTGACGCCGGCTATTTCGTTGTCGGTGAAGACGCCGATTCCGCGCAGTGTGTAGCGGCTGATACCGCCGGGTCTGTCAAAGTGAGGGCGGTATCCGCCTTATCGGGTGAGGCACGTCGGCCGCACGGCGCCAATGAGTGTAGTCAAAGAGTGGGTCTGCAGCGGGGTTTGGCGAAGCGGGAACGTTTCTATTTGCCGACATCGATCCGTTGCGCCCACCGCGAGGGGATCCTGTGATGTGGCTATGAGCAGTGAGCAAGCTATCCATTAGCTACGTTGCTTATTCTCGGCCGTTTGTGCTGACAGTATATCCCCGCTGCCGGCCATCAAGGGTATCCTTTAGGCCTGGCAGCGGGTTTTTTATTGTTTTTAAAGTGGGTCCCTGGTGTTGGTGCGATTGATGTATCAACATCAATAAGCACAGATTACGCGCGATCTAGATCCAATGAAAGTCCATTAGGCAAAAATTGTGATGCCACTCTGAAAACATTAGCGATATTTTAGTTAAGGTGAGGGGCTTATCGCCGGATCGGCGATAGGATAAAAAACGAAATCCAGACAAATGGCATAGGTAAGAGGGCGGGCGAATGACGGATTTTATGGCCTGGCTGCGTGGCCATCTGGCGCAGGGGGCGGTAGCGCCGCGTTATATTCAGTTGGCATCGGCGATAGAGACCGCGATCAGGCAGCAGGTGCTGGCGGCGGAGGCGTTTCTGCCGCCCGAACGGCAGATGGCGGAAGGCCTGGCTCTGTCGCGCGTCACCGTCAGCAAGGCGATGAAACTGCTGGAGGAGAAGGGGCTGATTTTGCGACAGCAGGGCGTTGGCACCCGCGTGGCGATGCACATTGGCTATTCCCTCGATAAGGACAGCGGTTTCACCGCTCAGGCGCTGCGCCACGGCAGCAGCGTCAGCAATCGATGGTTGCTGCGCACCCGGGTCGGCGCACCGGCCAAGGCCGCGGCGGCGCTGGGGCTGGCGGAAGGAGATGAGGTGGTCAAACTGCGGCGTTTGCGCTTGCTGAACGGCAGCCCGGTCTCGCTGGAAACCACCTATATTCCGCCGCGCTTCCTGCCCGAACCGGGGCAGCTGGAACATTCGCTGTATGCGTTATGGCAATCGCGCGGCATCGTGCCTGAAGATAAACACTTTCTGCTGAAGGCGGTATCCTGCAGCGACGAGGTCGCCGAGCTGCTCAACGTGCCGTGCGGCGCGCCGTTGTTGCACATCGCCCAGACCAGCCGCAATGCCCAGGGTGAGGCGCTGGAGTTCAGCGATATCTTGTGCCGCAGCGACGTTTATGAATTCGAAGTGAACGGTTAGCGAAATAACCATGCTCTTTTTGCAGCTAGTGCGTATAATCGCCGCCCGGCGATTAATTAACCTGTAAAAAGAGCAGCAGAATGAGCACCACCAGCCTGATCCAACCCGATCGTGAACTGTTTTCCTATAAGCCTTATTGGGCGGAATGTTTTGGCACCGCGCCGTTTTTACCGATGTCGCGAGCAGAGATGGATCAACTGGGCTGGGACAGCTGCGATGTGATCATCATCAGCGGCGACGCCTATGTCGATCACCCGAGCTTCGGCATGGCGATCATCGGCCGCATGCTGGAAGCGCAGGGCTTCCGCGTCGGCATCATCGCGCAGCCGGACTGGAGCAACAAAGAAGACTTCATGCGGTTGGGGAAACCGAACCTGTTCTTCGGCATCACCGCCGGCAACATGGACTCGATGATCAACCGCTATACCGCCGATCGCAAACTGCGCCACGACGATGCTTACACCGCCGGCAACGTCGGCGGCAAACGCCCGGATCGCGCTACCCTGGTCTACAGCCAGCGCTGTAAAGAAGCCTACAAAGACGTGCCGATCGTGCTGGGCGGCATCGAAGCCAGCCTGCGCCGCATCGCCCACTACGATTACTGGTCGGATACCGTGCGCCGCTCGGTGCTGGTGGATTCCAAGGCCGACATGCTGATCTACGGCAACGGTGAACGCCCGCTGGTGGAAGTGGCGCATCGCCTGGCCGCCGGTGAGAAGATTGGCGACATCCACGATATTCGCAATACCGCCGTAATGCGCAAAGAAGCGCTGCCGGGCTGGAGCGGCGTGGATTCCACCCGCCTCGACAAGCCGGGCCGCATCGAACCTATCCCGAACCCGTACGGCGACGATCTACCGTGCGCCGACGGCGCCAAGCCGAAAGAGCCGGAAGCCAAGCCTGTCACCGTGCGCGCCGCCAAGCCGAAGCCGTGGGAGAAGACCTATGTGCTGCTGCCGTCCTTCGAGAAAGTGAAGGGCGACAAGGTGCTGTATGCGCACACCTCGCGCATTCTGCACCATGAAACCAACCCGGGCTGCGCCCGTGCGCTGATGCAGAAACACGGCGACCGCTACGTGTGGATCAACCCGCCGGCGATCCCGCTGACCACGCCGGAGATGGACAGCGTCTTCGCGCTGCCTTATCAGCGCGTGCCGCACCCGTCCTACGGCCAGGATCGCATTCCGGCCTATGACATGATCCGTTTCTCGGTGAATATCATGCGCGGCTGCTACGGCGGCTGCTCGTTCTGTTCGATCACCGAGCATGAAGGGCGCATCATCCAGAGCCGTTCGGAAGATTCGATCGTTCGCGAAATCGAAGAGATCCGCGACAAGGTGCCGGGCTTTACCGGCGTGATCTCCGATCTCGGCGGCCCGACCGCCAACATGTATATGCTGCGCTGCACCAACCCGCGCGCCGAGCAGACCTGCCGCCGCGCCTCGTGCGTGTATCCGGAGATCTGCACCTACATGGACACCAACCACGAGCCGACCATCAAGCTGTATCGCCGCGCGCGTTCGCTGGAGGGCATCAAGAAGATCCTGATCGCTTCCGGGGTTCGTTACGATCTGGCGGTGGAAGATCCGCGTTATATCAAGGAACTGGCGACCCACCACGTCGGCGGTTACCTGAAGATCGCGCCGGAGCACACCGAAGAAGGGCCGCTGTCGAAGATGATGAAGCCTGGCATGGGCAGCTACGATCGCTTCAAGCAGCTGTTTGATCACTATTCGAAGCAGGCGGGCAAAGAGCAGTACCTGATCCCGTACTTCATCTCGTCGCATCCGGGCACCCGCGACGAAGACATGGTGAACCTGGCGCTGTGGCTGAAGAAGAACCGTTTCCGCCTCGATCAGGTGCAGAACTTCTATCCTTCGCCGATGGCCAACTCCACCACCATGTATTACAGCGGCAAAAACCCGCTGAGCAAGGTGGGGTACAAGAGCGAAGACGTGGTGGTGCCGCGCGGCGATCGCCAGCGCCGCCTGCACAAGGCGCTGCTGCGTTACCACGATCCGGCCAACTGGTCGCTGATCCGCGCCGCGCTGGAAGAGATGGGGCTGAAGCACCTGATCGGCAGCCGCCGCGAGTGTCTGGTGCCGGCGCCGAGCATCGACGAGCAGCGCGAAGCGAAACGCCTGCAGCGCCATACCCGGCCGGCGCTGACCAAACATACCGATATCAATCGGCAGCGCACGCCGTCCAACCGGCCGCCGCGCAAACCGATTCGCAAAGCCAAGCCGTAACGGCCACGCCGCGGGCGCAAACAAAAAGGAGAACCCTCGGGTTCTCCTTTTTACTTTTACTCATCACAGCCGATCGTAGGCGGCTTCCACTTTCATCAAATGGCGCGGCGCCTGCGGAGCGGGATGGTATTTGCGCACGTGCCAGTTAAAGGCTTCCGGCGACAGGTTGTTGATCATCGCGATGGCCTGCTGGCGGTTACTGGAGAAGGTGCGCAGCAGCGCGCCGGTGCCGTTGACGTAGGCGATGATGGTGGCGTAGCGCAGCGTAACGGGATTGGCGATCCCTTTAAGCTGTTGTTTTTGCAAGGTGGCCAGGTAGGCGGCGCCGAGATCGATATTGGTGTCGGGATCCAGCAGATCGTCATCATCCGGGCAACCGCGTTTGCCTTTGTAGCGATAGGCGTCGCAGCCGGCGGTATCGGCTTTCAGCTGCATCAGGCCGATCGCATTGGATCTGCTCACTGCGGCGGGGTTGAAACCGGACTCCACCTGGATCATGGCGGTGATCAGCTTGGCGTCTACGCCGTATTCGCTGGCGGCGTCTTTAATGGCGCTGTCGAAGGCGTGGCGATCGTAGCTGACGCGCTGTTTCTTGCCGGCGCAACCCGCCAGCACCAGCATGATGCAAAGCATGCTCAGCCGTGACCCGTGTGAGAAAGAGAATTTCATGGTGCTCCGTGCTTGTCTGTTTTTTAACGGTATTAACCGGCAGGCGGAGCCTCCGGCGTCGTCATCATAACGTCAGGCGGCGCAAGGGAGCAATGTGCGGAAAGGAAAAGCCCCCTCCGGCGGGAGAGGGCTTGGGGAGGAATTACAGGGTATCCGGATCCGGCCCGAGGCGGTTGCCGATGTCCAGCTTGGCGATCTCGCCCAGTTCGTCCTTATCGAGTTTGAAATCAAACACCTCGAAGTTTTCGCGGATGCGCGACGGCGTGACCGATTTCGGGATCACGATCAGGCCGCTGTCCAGGTGCCAGCGCACCACGATCTGCGCCGGGGTTTTCTCGTATTTTTCGGCCAGCGCCTTGATCAGCGGCTGGTCGAACACCCCTTCACCGCCCTGCGCCAGCGGGCTCCAGGATTCGGTGGCGATGTGGTGCGTGGCGTTCCAGGCACGCAGCTGGCGCTGTTGCAGCAGCGGATGCAGCTCTATCTGATTGACGACCGGCGCCACGTTGGTTTCATCCAGCAGGCGCTGCAGGTGCGGCGTATGGAAGTTGCATACGCCGATGCTTTTCACCAGGCCTTGATCGCGCAGTTTGATCAGTTCGCGCCAGGCGGAGACGTATTGATCCTGCTGCGGGCGCGGCCAGTGGATCAGATACAGATCCACATAGTCCAGCTTGAGTTTTTCCAAACTGGTTTCCAGCGCCGCCAGCGGATCGCCCTGATCGTCGTTCCACAGCTTGGTGGTGATGAACAGGTCGCTGCGCGGCAGCGCGCTGGACTGCAGCGCGGCGCCGACGCCTTCCTCGTTTTTGTAGATCGCGGCGGTGTCGATGGAGCGGTAACCGATCTCCAGCGCTTTGCTCACCGCGCGGGTGGTCTCTTCAATACTCGCCTGCCAAACGCCGAGACCCAACTGCGGCATCAGATTACCATCGTGGAGTTTGATGATGGGTTGTTGCGTTGTCATGCGCATCTCCTTGTGTACGGATTGCGGCGCCTGCGGCACCGAAACGGCTATAGATAAATTCTAGTTGGCAAAGTGGGCGGTTGCCGGGTTTGCCAGCCTAATTTCAGCGGTGGCGGGAGGGCGACTTTCTCGCCGCTCTCCCTGCGAATGAGCGGTAAGACGGGTGGTGCGAAACGATCGGCGGCGCGCTGAGGCGCCTGACGGCGCCCGGTGATCGGCCGGGCGCCGGATGCGGCGAAAAATGGCTGACGGAGACTAAAGCCTAGCAAAAAATCGCCGTTTTGCGATTAACGCGCCGCTTCATAAATGCGGCGGCTGACGTCCAGGGTAATGTCCTGATGCTCTCCCAGGGCGGTCATGCCGTGCTGATGCAGCTTGTCGAGCAGCGCCGGAATGCTGCTGCCGTCGAGCTGATAATCCGCCATGCGGGTCGGTACGCCCATCAGCTCGAAGAAGGCGCGAGTGGCGGCGATGGCGCCGTCGATGCGGCTGTCTTCGCTGCCTTCGCGCAGGCCCCAAACGCGGTCAGCGTACTGCAGCAGTTTTGCGCGCTTCTGCGCTTTCTTCTCGTGCAGCAGCGCCGGCAGCACGATGGCCAGCGTTTGCGCGTGGTCGAGATCGTGCATGGCGGTCAGCTCGTGGCCCAGCATGTGGGTTGCCCAGTCCTGCGGCACCCCGGCGCCGATCAGGCCGTTCAGCGCCATGGTGGCGCTCCACATCACGTTGGCGCGCACCGCATAGTTCTCCGGTTCGGCCAGCGCGCGCGGGCCGTCTTCCAGCAGGGTCAGCAGCAGGCCTTCGGCGAAGCGATCCTGCACCTTGGCGTCGACCGGGTAGGTCAGATACTGCTCCAGGGTGTGCACGAAGGCGTCGACCACGCCATTGGCGATCTGGCGCGGCGGCAGCGAATAGGTCACCACCGGATCCAGCACGGCGAAGCGCGGCTGCACCAGCGGCGAGAAGAAGTGCTGCTTGTCGCCGCTGCTTTTACGGGTGATCACCGCGCCGCTGTTGGATTCGGAACCGGTGGCCGGCAGCGTCAGCACGCAGCCCATCGGCACCGCGTCGGCGATGTGGCTGCCGACGGTCTGCAGGATATGCCAGGCGTCGCCGTTGGCGGTATAACGGGCGGCGGCGGCGATGAACTTGGTGCCGTCAACCACCGACCCGCCGCCGACCGCCAGCAGGAAATCGATGTTTTCTGCCTTCACCACCTCGACCGCTTTCATCAGCGTTTCGTAGGTTGGGTTCGGCTCGATGCCGGAGAACTCCCGCACGTCGCGGCCGGCCAGCGCGCTATACACCTGATCCAGCACGCCGTTTTTCTTCACGCTGCCGCCACCGTAGGTGATCAGGATGCGTGCGTCCGCCGGGATCTGGCCGGCCACTTCGGCAATTTGGTCCTTGCCGAACAGGATTTTGGTTGGGGTATGCAGAATGAAGTTTTGCATGGTTGATTTCTCTCTTTCTGTCAGGCGGGCGCCAACGCGGCGCAAAGGTTTCTGGCCCGTATTGTCAGCAACCTGCCGGCAGCGCACAATGCACATTCCTGTTTGGTTCTTGCCTATTTCTACAATCCTCTGTAGGAATAGCGAATTTTAAATTATGATTTATGCCGAATCGTTCTGACTGTAAGAGGGTGTTTCCGTGATTGAAATCGATGCGCAGCGCAGCCGCATGGCGCGCCAGGCGATGGCTATCGCCACCGGCAACGGCTACACGCCGTCGCCGGTGCCGCGGGTGAAGATCCTGTATGTCGATCGCCACTGCCCGCGCCAACCGGTGATGTACGAACCGGGGATCGTCATCATCTTTCAGGGGCACAAGGTCGGCTATTGCGGCAGTAAGGTGTTCCAGTACGATCCGCGCAACTACCTGCTGATGACGGTGCCGCTGCCGTTCGAATGCGAAACCTTCGCCAGCCCGGAACTGCCGCTGGTTGGATTGGCGGTCAATATCGATACCCAAATGCTGCAGGATTTGCTGATCGACATCGGCGACGACGACTACCTGATGCAACCGCGGGCGGAGAGCAACGGGGTGAACCTGGCCGAGCTGACGGAAGCGCTGCTGTGCGCCACCGAACGCCTGCTGGACGTGATGGCCAAGCCGCTCGACGCCCGGGTGCTGGGGCCGCAGATCGTGCGCGAGATCCTTTACTACGTGCTGCGCGGTACCTGCGGCGCGTCGCTGCAGGAGTTGGTCAATCGCCATACCCACTTCAGCCAGATCGCCAAGGCGCTGCGGCGCATCGAACATCAGTATGCCGACAACCTCAACGTCGAGCAGTTGGCCGGCGAGGTCAACATGAGCGTCTCGGCGTTCCACCACAATTTCAAAGCGGTGACCAACACCTCGCCGCTGCAGTACGTGAAGTCGTACCGGCTGCATAAGGCGCGCCTGCTGATGGTGCATGACGGCCTGAAGGCCAGCACCGCGGCGATCCGCGTCGGCTACGAGAGCGCGTCGCAGTTCAGCCGTGAATTCAAGCGGCTGTTCGGCATGACGCCGAGCGATGAAGTCGCCCGGCTGCGCGAGGCCAACCCGCTGCTGCTGGAGGGCTGAGCCGCGTTTACGGGGGCAGTGCGATCTTGCCGGGCGCTGGTCGAGAAGGCGCTGTAGCGCGCCGGATTTAGGAAGAGGAAGCGCGCTTTTTGCGCCAGATCACCAGCATGGCGCCCAGCAGGCCGACGAACAGCAGCAGCAGCGGCAGCAGCATCAGGCCGGTCATCACCTGGCTTTCGTAGCGTTTTACCAGAGGGATTTGACTGAAAGCGTAGCCGAGGCCCACCAGAGCACAGACCCAGATCGCCGCGCTCAGCCAGTTGAACACCTGGAAGCGCGAGCTGTTGAGCCCGGAAATGCCGGCCATGGTCGGCAGCAGGGTGCGCACGAAGCCGAGGAAACGGCCGATCAGCAGCGCCGTCAGCCCGTGGCGGTTGAACAGGTTGTGCGCGCGCTGGTGGTACTGCGCCGGCAGCTGCAGCAGCCAGCTCTTCACCAGGCCGGTGTGGCCCAGCCAGCGGCCCTGGATATAGCTCAGCCAGCAGCCGAGGCCGGCGGCGGCGGTCAGAATCAGCAGGGTAGGGGCAAAGCCCATCACGCCTTTGGCGATCAGCGCGCCCGACAGCAGCAGCAGGCTGTCGCCGGGGAGGAAGGAGGCGGGCAGCAGTCCGTTTTCCAAAAACAGGGTGGTGAAAAGTACGGCGTAAACCACCCAAATTACGCTGGGATCGGCGAGGGCGATAAAGTCCTGCTGCCAAAGCGCATGAATAATCTCTCGTAATACATCCATTTTATGTCCTGTTGCATGCCGGTTGCGCCCGGGGTCACGTTCTCCAGGATGCGGCGGTTACCGTATCTGACAGTTACCCGATTAGTGTACCGCTAATAGCTTAAGCCGACATTAAACAAGGCGAAGAAAATTACCGGAATCCGTCTTGGCGCACGCCGCTGAGGCGATCGAAGCCGGCCGCCAGATCGGCGATCAGGTCTTCGACGTTCTCCAGGCCGATGTGCAGGCGCACCAGCGTGCCGGAGAAATCGACGCCGCCCGCCGGACGGATCGCTTCCAGCTCTTCCGGCTGGTTGGCCAGGATCAGCGACTCGAAGCCGCCCCAGGAGTAGGCCATGCTGAAATGGCTGAAGTTGTCCAGGTAGGCGGCCAGCTGCGCATCATCCAGCCGCTCTTTCAGCACGAAGGAGAACAGCCCGTTGCAGCCGCTGAAGTCGCGGCGGTAGAACTCGTGGCCCTTGCAGCTGGGCAGGGCCGGGTGATTGACCGTCGCCACCTCCGGCCGTGCCGCCAGCCAGTTGGCGACTTCGATGCTGCTGCGCTCGTGCTGCTTCAGGCGCACGCTCAGGGTGCGCAGGCCGCGGCTCGCCATGTAGGCGGTGTCGGCATCCACCATCTGCCCCATCAGGTAGGAGTACTCGCGCAGCCGATCCCAACAGCGCGCGTTGGCGACGGCGGTGCCGAGCATGTAATCGGAATGGCCGATCAGATATTTGGTGCCGGCCTGAATCGAAATGTCGATGTCGAAATCCAGCGCCTTGAACAGCACGCCCGCCGCCCAGGTGTTGTCGATCATGATCACCACCTCCGGCGCCACGGCGCGGATGGCCTGCACCATCGCCGGAATATCCTGCACTTCCAGGGTGATGGAGCCGGGGGATTCCAGGAACACCACGCGGGTATTGGGCTGGATCAGCGTGGCGATATCGGCGCCAATTAATGGATCGAAATAGGTGGTGCTGACGTTCATGCGGCCGAGGATATGGGTGCAGAAATCCTGGGTCGGTTCGTACGCCGAGCCGGTGACCAGCAGGTGATCGCCGGCGCCGACGAACGACAGGATCGCATTGGCTACCGCCGCCGCGCCGCAGGGGTACAGCACGCAGCCGGCGCCGCCCTCCAGCTCCACCATCGCATCCTGCAGCGCGAAGTGGGTCAGGGTGCCGCGTCGGCCGTAAAACAGCTCGCCGTGGGCGCGCTGCGCGGTGGCGTGTTTTTTGGCGGCGACGGAGTCGAAGACCAAAGAAGAGGCGCGTTGCGTGACGGGATTGACGGAGCCCTGGGTGTAGCGCTTGCCGCGGCCGGCGCCGATCAGCGTGGTTTCGATATGTTTTGACGTCATGGTACCTGGCTCACCTCTGGTTGCTCTGCACGTGCCCGTTTGCGATAGCCCTTACGTTATCATGAGTTAATATAGCCATCCAGACGTTTTAACTTCCAGATACAGAAACGGCTATAATTGGCTGCCGACTGCGCATTTCTCGCCTCATCCTTCTGCCGAGCGGCGAGAGAGAAGCCCATTCATCGGTCGAGATGCCTTTCGGCAGCGTGGCCTTGTTGCGCCGTTGTGGGGGAAAAGTAACGAAATAACCCCATAAAAGGGGCGTTTGGCGGTGAACGGACGCGGATTGGCGCTTTGCCGCGGGGTTGGCTAAAATTTTCTCGTTTATTTGGTAAATAATAATGAGAACTACTATCAATCCCCGGTTGGTTTGATATGATCGCACGCTGAATTATTCCTTAATTTTGATCGGTAATGGGTGGAGGCACAGCGTGAAAACGGCTGGCAAGAATTTAAATCAAGGATCGTTCGGCCAAGGCCGGGCGCAGTGGGGCAAGGCCTTTGGCCGCAGCCTGATGGCTTCAATGGTGTTGGTCGTGGGGCTGGCCGGCAGCGCGCAGGCGGCGCCGGCGGCCAATCCGGCCGTTACCGAAAGCGTTGCGCCGACCGCCGCGCCTGCACCTGCAGCCGCCGCGCCGGAAAGCATCACGCCGGTGAACCCGGCGCCAACGATCCAGCCACCGGAAACCCGCGGCATGGATCTGTCCGTTTGGGGCATGTATCAGCACGCCGACGCGGTGGTGAAAGCGGTAATGATCGGCCTGGTGCTGGCCTCGATCGTGACCTGGACCATTCTGTTCTCCAAAGGCAGTGAATTGCTGCGCGCCAAACGCCGCCTGCGCCGCGAACAGCTGGCGCTGGCCGACGCGCGCTCGCTGGATGAAGCTTCCGAGCTGGCGCAAAACTTCGGCTCGCAGAGCGTCAGCTCTGTCTTGCTGAACGACGCGCAAAATGAGCTGGAGCTGTCCGCAGAGTCCAGCGACAACAACGGCATCAAAGAGCGTACCGGCTTCCGCCTCGAGCGCCGCGTGGCGGCCTACAGCCGCAACATGGGCCGCGGCAACGGTTTCCTGGCCACCATCGGCGCCATCTCGCCGTTCGTCGGCCTGTTCGGCACCGTGTGGGGCATCATGAACAGCTTCATCGGCATCGCCCATTCGCAGACCACCAACCTGGCGGTCGTGGCGCCGGGCATCGCGGAAGCGCTGCTGGCGACCGCGCTGGGCCTGGTCGCGGCGATCCCTGCCGTCGTTATCTACAACATCTTTGCCCGCGTCATCAGCGGCCATCGCGCCCAGGTGGGCGACGTGGCGGCGCAGGTCTTGCTGCTGCAGGGCCGCGATCTGGATCTGGCCGCGACGGCGGAAGCCAAGCGCTCACAGCACGCACACCAACTGCGGGCGGGGTGAGTCATGGCGATGCGCTTAAATGAAGATCTGGACGACAGCGGCGAACTGCATGAAATCAACGTGACGCCGTTTATCGACGTCATGTTGGTGCTGTTGATCATCTTTATGGTGGCCGCGCCGCTGGCAACGGTAGATATCCGCGTCGATCTGCCGGCTTCTTCCGCCAAACCGCAGCCGCGGCCGGAAAAACCGGTGTTCCTGTCGGTGAAGGCCGACAAGCAGCTCTACGTTGGCGATCAGCCGGTGAATGCCGATCAGCTGACTTCGGTGCTGGATCAACGCACTCAGGCCAACAAAGAAACCACCATCTTCTTCCAGGCGGACAAGAGCGTGGACTATGAAACGCTGATGAGCGTGATGGACACCCTGCGTAAAGCCGGCTACCTGAAAGTGGGGCTGGTGGGCATGGAAGGCGCCGCCAAGTAAGTAGCGGCAGCAAAACGATAAAGGGCGCTCAGGCGCCCTTTTTTATTGATTCAGAAATATCACTCCCCGGCCAACAACGCCCGCGAACCGGCATGGCGCCAGTGGATACGGCCCGGCAGATAAAGCGCGTTCTGTTCCAGCGGCCGCTCGTCGATGAGCGCGGTGACCTGGCTGAAGCTATGTTGCGCCAGCGCCCGGCAGTCCTGAGCGACTGTGTCTATTTTCAACGTCATGCAGTCGAACAGGTAGTGATCGTCGAAGCTGCACAGGTGGATGTCGCTTTCCATCAGCTGATGCTGAGTCAGATAACGCAATACCCCTTCCAACAGGCCGCAGGCGGCGGTGAACAGCGCTTTGGGCGGACGCCCCAGCTGCGCGCACAGCTGAGCGAACATCTCGTAACCCGAACTGGGGTGATAGCTGCCGTTGATGATCCATTCCGGTTTGCACGATACGCCGGCGCGCTCCAGGCCAAGCTGGAAGCCGGCTAGCCGATCGCGAGTCGGTGAAATGCGCGGCTGCCCGCCGAGAAAATAGATCTCATCCGGATGCTGGCGCGCGACCTTCTCCACCAGGTCGGCGGTCGAATTGACCGAATCGGTGATCACCAGCGGCAGTTCGGAACCGGCGATCAGGCGATCCATCTGCACCACCGGCAGCCCGGCGTTGATCTTCTGGTATTCCGCGTCGTTCAGCTGGCTGGAAGCGACGATCAGGCCGTCGACCTGCCGCTGCACCAGACTGTTCACCGCCATCATCTCCTGCGCTGGGTTTTCATCGGTACAGGCGATCAACAGCTGCAGACCGGCCTCGCGGCACAGCGTTTCCAGCTCGCGCGAGATCACCGCAAAGCCGTAGTTGGTCATCTCCGGCACCACCAGCCCCAGCGTGTGGCTGCGGTTGGAGCGCAAAGAGCGGGCGTGGATGCTGGGCTGATAATGGTGTTCGTGCGCCAGCGCCAGAATGCGATCGCGGGTGTCGTCGGACACCCGGTATTCCTTGCTGCGGCCGTTCAGCACCAGGCTGGCGGTCGATTTCGACACCCCGGCCAGCGTGGCGATGTCACTGATGGTAATGCGTTTATTTTTTTTCACTGACGCCGTCTGAAGTCATCGGAGGATGCGTCATTCTAGCATGCATGGCGTCAGCGGCCAGTATTCCAACGCCAGCGGCGCGCTCCCGTTCAGCCGCAATTGCGGTTCAGCTGCCGGGAAGTAGCGCGCGCTCATCACCGCCTCGCCGTGGTTGATGAAAATCTCCACGCTGGAACGATCGAACAGCAGCTGCAGATGCGTGACCGGGCCGCGCCAGTAACGGTGCTCCGGCCTACCGTCGGCCAGGGAAGCACGCGTCAGCTGCAGCCGTTCGCCGTCCCAGCTCAGCGTCATGGCGTCGCCAAAGGCGGCGCTGAACGCGCCCTGCGGCGTCAGCTGCAGCTCCGCGGCGCCCAGCGCATAGGCGGGGGCGTCATCGGCGTGGCCTTGCCAGCCAGCCCGCTCGCCGCGCAGCTGTTGCAGCTCGCGCGCCGGGCGCTGGTAGAGGCGGCCATGCTGCAGCGACAGCTCGCGCGGGCAGGTCATGGTGTGGATCCAGCCGTAACGGCGCGTCGGGTGGGCTTCTTCATCTTGCTCGGGCACGCCCATCCAGCCGAACAGCAGGCGGCGGCCATCTTCCGCCTGCGTCGTCTGGGGCGCGTAGAACTCGAAGCCGGCGTCCAGCTCGCGAAATTCGCCGTGGCTGAAGGCCGCCTGCCGGTAATCCAGCTTACCGAGCAGATAGCCGGCCTGATAACGGTTGAGATAGCGTTCCGGCTGCGGCGCCAGCCCCTGCGGGCAGCAGATCAACACGTCGTCGCCGTCCAGCGAGAACAGGTCCGGGCACTCCCACATGTAGCCGAATTCACCCAGGTCGTTCAGGCCGGAACCGGCGATCTCCCCCAGCGCTTGCCAGTCGCGCAGATCGCAGGAACGCAGCAGCAGCACCTTGCCGCGATCCTGCAAGTCACGCGCGCCGAGCACCATGTACCAGGCATCCTGATGACGCCACACTTTCGGATCGCGTACGTGGCCGCTGTAGCCCTCCGGCAGCGGCAGCACCGGCCCGAGTTTGCGGTATTCGCCCCGATCGCTTTCCTGAGCCAGACATTGGTAAGCGGTGCGCGAGCCGTCGGGGAATTTCACGTTGCCGGTGTAGATCAGCGTGATTTTGTCTTCCGCCACCACCGCCGAGCCGGAGTAACAGCCGTGGCTGTCGTAACAGGCGCCCGGCGCCAGGGCGATCGGCTGATGTTCCCAACGCAATAAATCGGTCGATTGCCAGTGTCCCCAGCACTTGTTGCGATGATCGCAGCCCAGCGGGTTCCACTGATAGAACAGGTGATAAACGCCGTTGTGCTGGATAAAGCCGTTGGGATCGTTCAGCAAGCCAACGCTGGGCGCCAGATGCCAGGCCGGGCGGTGCGGATCGCGCAGCGCGCGTGGCTGGCCGTTCATTACCGCCCGCAGCGCCTGTTTGATTAAGCTGAGTTCTTCCATCATTGCGCGTCCGTTTTATATTTCAGCAGCAGGGAGAGCACGAAGGCGCTGCCAAAAGCGATCGCCAGGCCGAGGATATAGCTGACCAGCGAACTGGCCTGCACGATCGCCATGCCGGGGATCGCCGTCAGCCCGACCGCGTTCATGCCGACGTGGTTGGCCACCACCCAGGCGCCGCCGAGCGCGCCGCCCGCCAGCGCCGCCAGGAACGGTTTCACGAAGCGCAGGTTGATGCCGAACAGCGCCGCTTCGGTGATGCCGAGCATGGCGGAAAAGGCCGACGGCACCGCGATGGCTTTGATTTTGGCGTCGCGGGTTTTGAAATACACCGCCAGGCAAGCGCCGCCCTGCGCGATGTTGGCCATCGACCAGATCGGCAGCAGGAAGTTGACGCCGATATTGGGGTTGCCGAGCAGCCCGGCCTCTACCGCATGGAAACTGTGGTGAATGCCGGTGATGACGATAGCGGAATAGAGGCCGCCGAACAGCAGCCCGGCGAACCAGCCCGCATGGGCAATCAGCGTGCTGAGCACGAAGGAGATGCCGTCGCCCAGCGCGCGGCCGGCGGGGCCGATAAACAGCAGGGCGACAAAGCCCGAGATGACCACCGTCAGGAACGGCGTCAGGATCAGATCGAGCGCGTTGGGGATCACCTTGCGCAGCCGCTTTTCCAGCACGCTCATGAACCACACCGTCAGCAGCACCGGGAACACGGTGCCCTGATAGCCGATCATGGCGATCTCCAGACCGAAGAAGTTCATGGTATGGAAACCCTCGGCGACGCCCCAGGCGTTGGTCAGCGCCGGATGCGTCAAAATGCCGCCGAGCGTGGCGCCCAGATAGGGGTTGCCGCCGAATTCGCGTGCGGCGGTGAAGCCGATCAGAATCGGCAGGATAATGAACGCCGCCGAGCTGAACATATCCAGCATGATGAACAGCGCGCTGTTGGCATCGGCCCAGCCGTAGGTTTTCACCATGCCGAGCAGCCCCATCAGCAGGCCGGAAGCGACGATCGCCGGAATGATCGGCACGAAGATGTTCGACAGCAGGCGGGCGATGCGCTGCAGCGGGTTGAGCTTTTTCGCCGCGATATCGGCGGCTTCGGCCTTGCTGGATTCGCTGACGCCCGCCGCCTTGATGAATTCCGCATGCACCTTGTTCACCAGCCCGGTGCCGAAGATCACCTGGATTTGACCGGCGTTGCTGAAGCAGCCTTTGACGCCGTCCAGTTTGCCGATGGCCTCTTTGTCCACCTTGCCGTCGTCCACCAGCACCAGGCGCAGGCGCGTGGCGCAGTGGGCGGCGCTGGCGATATTCTCTTTACCGCCAAGCAGCGGCAACAGCGCGTTGGCGGTTGCGGTAATGTCCATGTTGTCCCCTTGCTAAATAAAAATGCCGCCGCGCCGTTTGCGGCGCAGCGCCGTGAATCGATGTCAGAAGAAATACTTGAATCTGGCGCGCATGCCGTAACGTTGATCGTTGTCGCCGTTGGCGATCTTGTTGTCGGCGTTGGCCTCCAGCAGCGACACATAGGCGCCTAAATACAGATTGAAATTCTTCATATTCATAATGTCAGGTATCTGATACGACGCGTGAACGGTGTGGATGTCGTAGTTGCCCGGTTCGCTGAGCGGGTTGTGGATATCGGCGGCGATCCCGGCGGTATTGAACTCTTTGATATTGTTATGGGCATAGATATAACCCAGTTCGAAGCGCCGCCACAGCACGTTGACGCCGGCGGTGAAGTCTTGCTCGCCTGAGGCATCCAGATAGGCGGTGCTCAGGTTGGCCACCACGCCGTTGTCCGGATCGGCGGCGCTGTTGTTCCAGCTCATCGTCATGCCGTAGCCGTTGCGCTTGGACTGATCGACGAAACGGCCCTGGCTGTCCCGATAGCCGTAGGCGTTATTCACCACGTTGCTTTCCATCGCCGCCGCGATGCTGAAGGCGTCTTTTTTCCAGGCGATCACCGGCCGTAAATAGGCGACGTTTTTCTTATTGTCCAGGGCGTTGCCGTGGTAGCTGTTGTCCTGGAACAGCGAAGTGCCGTCCTCCACCAGCGTGTTCAGCTCGAAATAGACATCACCGGCGTATTTGCTCAGCATCAGGTTGCCGCCGCTGCTGCTGCGGCCGCGGCCCTCTTTCATCATGTAGATATAGCCGAAGCCGTCGGCGTACAGATCGTTGGCGGTATTGCCGGAGTATTGAATGAAGGTGTCCTGATTCAGCGGGAACATGTCGTAGGCTTCAAAGCGGCCGATTTTGGTTTGCCAGTTCTTTTCATTGCCGAAGAAGAAGGCGGCGTCGTCCAGGTTCATTTTGCCGGTCATGTCCGCCAGCGGCTGCACGCTGAAGCCGGAGAAGTTGCCGTCCGGATTGCGGCGGTAGCCGTCCAGCCCGACCAGAATGCGGCCGTTGATATCCCAACGTTCTTTGTTGCCGGGTTTCCAGTCCTTGTGGTCGCTGCCTTTCAGCGACGTCAGTTGGCCGCTGCGGCTGGCGCCGTCCAGATTGAACTCCACGTCGCCGTACAGCTTCAGGTCATTGAATCCGCTCAGCTGCAGCGCGCTGGCCGGGGCAACCGGCGTTTCCGGCGTGGCGGCCTGCTGCGCAATCTGTGCGGTTTGCCGTTCGGTGTTGGCGGTGCGTTGTTCCAGCTGTTGCGCCCGACGTTCCGCCGCCGTCGCGCGGGTTTCAGCCTGTGCAGCGCGCCGTTCCGCCTGCGCCAGACGTTGTTCCAGCGCGTTGAGACGCGCCTCGATGCTGCCGCTGCCCGAGGCCGCTGCGCTGGAAGCGGAGAGGAAAAGCCCTGTTGTTATCGCCAAATAGCTGAGTTTTTTTATCATCGTCTATCATCCGGGTAAGGGTTGTTATTATTGTTTGCTAAATTGCTAAACCGGTTTTTCATGGCGAAAGATAACGAGAGCGAAGCGAGCTGGCAACTCAGTTAGCTAACCCGATTCAGCTATTGTGATCGAGCGCGCAAATCGTGGGTAAAAGAGCACGGCGAACCTGCGGATCGCCGTGAATACTGTGGATCAACGTAGGAAAGCGGCCAGCTCGTCGGCGCGGGGTAGGGCGGTCATGGCGCCTTTGGCGGTGGTGGCCAGCGCGCCGCAGGCCTGGGCCTGGGCGATAACCGCCGGCCATTGCGCTTCCTGCGGCAATTCGTGAAGGCGCGCCAGCGCCGCTAACAGCCCGGCGACGAAGGCGTCGCCGGCGCCGGTGGTATCGACCGGCACGATCGATGGCGCGTGGAAATGGCGCAGACGCTGCCCATCGTGTACGCAGACGCCGTCGCCGCCCAGCGTCACCAGCAGCAGGCGTAGCGGATAGGTTTGCATCATCCAGCGAATGGCGTTCTCCAGATCGTCAAGATGGCTGATGAAAGCCAGCTCTTCGCGCGACAGTTTCACCACGTCCGCCAGCAGCAGCGCCTTTTGCAGGCAGGGGCGCAGCGCTTCCGGCTGGCGCCAGACCTCTTCGCGGATGTTGGGATCGAAACTGACCCGGCCGCCGGCCGCCCGAATGCGTTCCATCGCCGTAAAGGCCGCGCTGCGGCTGGGCTCCTGCGAGAGCGCGATGGAGCAGAGGTGCAGCCATTCGCCCCGTTGGAAAGCCGGCAGATCGTCGGGCTGCAAAAACAGATCGGCGCTGGGCTGCACCATAAACGTGAATGAGCGCTCACCCTGCAGATCGAGATCCACCACGACCGTGGAGGTGTGGTGTTCGGGATCCGGCCGCATATGGCCGATATCCACCCCTTCATCGCTCAGCACCCGCTGCAAAAAGGCGCCGAAGCTGTCTTGCCCCACTCGCCCGATAAAAGCGCTGTCGCCACCGAGCCGGGCGATACCCACCGCCACGTTAGCCGGCGCGCCGCCGGGGCATTTGAGATAACCGTTGGCATTTTCCGGCACCAGGTCGATCACGGCGTCGCCCAGTACCCATACGCGATTCATCATGCTTAATCCCTGTTTTTGTCCTTGTCAGATGGGGTGCTAAAATAGAAGAACCGGTTTAGCAAGGCAATGAAATAATGCGCTGGGGCGTTGGGAGGGTGAGGAGGATCAATTTTTTTCGGGGATCGGGGGGAAGAGAACCCGCCCCGCGAGCCGGCTCGGGGGCGAGGTAGCGGGGCGGTTTAGCCCAGTTTCGGATACACGCCCGGGCCGATTGGCAACCCAAGCGCATACCAAACCAGCAGCAGCAAAATCCACACGCTGAAGAACACCACAGGATAGGGCAGGATCAGCACGTAATAAGTGCCGAGCTGCGCGTCTTTGCGGTAGCGCTGCAGGAAGCCGAGGAACAGCGGCAGGAACGGCGACATCGGCGCCAGCGGCAGCACCGCAGAGTCCGCGATGCGAAAGATCATCTGGGCGAACGCCGGGTGAAAACCGAGCAGCATAAACATCGGCACGAAGATCGGCGCCAAAATTGACCAGATCGCCGAGCCGCTGGCGATGAACATGCACAGGAAGGCGGAGAGGAACATCAGGCCGAGAAATGCCGGCGCGCCACTCATGCCGGCGGCTTCCAGCATATCGGTCAGGCCGACGGCCATAAACTTGCCCATGTTGCTCCAGTTAAAGAACGCCACGAACTGCGACAGCGGAAACACCATCACGATAAAACCCGCCATGCTTTTCATCGGATCGAGCAAGTGGTGGGGAATGTCATCCGGCCGCCGGATCTGTTTGGTGACTACGCCATAGGTAATGGCGACGGTGAAGAAGAACAGGATGATGATCGGCACAATGCCCTTGATGAACGGGGAAGGGATCACCGAACCGGTGTTCGGGTCACGCAGCGGCGCGGCCTCCGGCACCACCAGAGCGGCGATGATGGCGATAAACACCAGCGCGGCGATCCCGCTCATCATCAGCCCCCGGTTTTGCAACGGGGTCAGCGCGGCGATTTTGTCTTCGGCGCCGCCTTGCCACTTCGGCAGCCGGGGCTCGATAAACTTGTCGGTGAGCAGCGCGCCGGCGATGGTCAGCACGATCACGGAGGTGGCCATAAAGTACCAGTTGTCGATTACGCTAACGTGAACCGCGCCATCCACCGCTTTGGTGGCTTCGGTGCTGATGCCGGAAAGCAATACGTCGGTGGTGACGATCAATAGGTTGGCGGTAAAGCCGGAGGCGACGCCGGCGATCGCCGCCAGCAGTCCGGCTATCGGGTGGCGGCCCACCGCCACAAACATCAGCGCGCCAAGGGGCGGCATCACCACCAGCGCGGCGTCCGACGAGATATGGCTGAAGAAGGCGATAAACAGCACCATATAACTGGCGTAGCGGGCGCTGACGCGCGAGGCCATTTTGTACATCAGCGCCTGCAGCAGGCCGACCTTTTCCGCCAGGCCGGCGCCTATCACCAGCGCCAAAATAGCCCCCAGCGGCGCAAAGCTGCTGAAGTTATGGATGATGTTGGGAAATATCCACTGCATGCCCGCCACGCTCATCAGGTTATTCACCTTGATGAGCTCGCCGGTGGCCGGATTTTTCACCGCCACGTCGAGCCAGGAAAACAGCGCGGTGGCCAGCATAAGCACCAGGATCAAATAGACGAACAGTAAAAACGGATTGGGGATCTTATTGCCGATGCGTTCCACCCAGTAAAAAACGCGTCCGGGGCTTTTATTGATTGGCGTTGTGGCCTCACTCATGATTTTACCCTCTGTGTTTGCTCTGTTGTGTGATTGTTATTATTTGATTTATTTATAATTATGCTTAGTGGCCCGGTTCTCCGGGCCCTGTCTGTTCATGCTATTTCAATGGGGAGGGTTTCACCCCCTGCGGGATTGGGCAGCGGTACGGCTGTTCGGCGCGCCGGCGTTCAAACTCGCTGCGGCAGCGCGCCAGCAGAGCGCTGTCGCTCAGCAGATCGATGGCGGTCGCCGCCATCACCTTGCCGGCCAGGCACATGCCCTTATGGGCGATAGCGGTGCGGCCCTGCGCCACCAGTTGCCAGGTGTGCAGAGGGGTGCCGAGTGCGAAACAGGGGCTAAAGCATTGGGCGGTCGGTGCCACCCAGCTTACGTCGCCAACGTCGGTAGAACCGTACAGCAGGTCGTCGGATTCCACATAAGGAGCGACCTCGTCCATCAGCACCTTTTCTCCCAGCAACTGCACCCACTCGCGCCCGGCTGCGCCGCCGGTGCGGGCAATGTTGAGTTTGGCGTTGCGCAGATCGTCGCGGCTCAGCGTCTGGCGGATTTCCTCGGCGAAGCGGCGTTCGGCGTCGCTGTACTCGGGCAGACCGAAATCGCACAGGTTTTGATACATCGCGCGTTCCAGGCTGCGGTTTGGCTCATAGTTGGAGCAGGCCTTGTCGAAGCGCACTTCCATCTGGGTGTCAGTCATCAGTGCTGCGCCCTTGGCGATGTTAATCACCCGTTGGTAAATGTCCTGCGCCTGGTCGAGCTGCGGCGCGCGGATCAGATACAACACTTCGGCGTCGGCCTGTACCACGTTGGGGGAGCTGCCGCCGGTGTTGGTGACCGCGTAGTGCAGCCGCGCTTCTTGCACGATATGTTCGCGCAGGAAGTTGGCGCCGGTATTCATCAGCGTCACCGCGTCCAGTGCGCTGCGCCCCAGGTGCGGCGAGTTGGCGGCATGGGCGGCGACGCCCTTGAAGTGAAACGCCGCCTGAATGTTGGCCAGCGTACTGGTATTGAACATGCCGCTGAAGCCTTCCGGGTGCCAGGTGAGGGCGGCGTCGACGTCGTCGAACAGGCCTTCGCGCACCATAAAGGTTTTGCCGGAGCCGCCTTCTTCGCCCGGGCAACCGTAGAAGCGCAGGGTGCCGGTCAGCCGGTTTTGCTGCATCCACGCCTTGGCGGCGAAGGCGCCCGCCAGCGCCGCGGTGCCCAGCAGGTTGTGGCCACAGCCATGGCCGTTGCCGTTTTCCACCAGTGGCTGCGGCGTGGCGCAGCCCGCATGCTGGCTCAGCCCGGCCAGCGCGTCGTACTCGCCCAGCAGCGCGATGACCGGGTGGCCGCTGCCGTAGCTGGCGATAAATGCCGTCTCGATGTCGCCCACGCCGCGCTCAACCGAGAAACCTTCCTGCTCCAGCGCATCGGCCAGCAACGTGGCGGAATAGGTCTCGTTGAAGCGCGTTTCCGGGTGGTCCCAAATCGCGTCGCTCAGCGCGCTGAAGCGGGGCCGGCGTTGGTCAATGTAGTCGTCGATAAATGCCTGCAGTGCTGAGTTGCTCATGCTTCGCTCCCGAATGTCGGCAGGTTCAGCGCCAGCGACGCCAGCGTTTTCACCGCCACCGCCATCACCTGCTCGTTGAAGTCGAATTTTTCGTTATGGTGCCCGGCGCTCAGCTCGGTGCCGAAAATGACGTATGAGGCCTGGCCGCCGCGGGATTTCACCCGCTCCATCATGTAGGTGGCGTCTTCTGAACCCGCAGCCTGTTCGCGGCGATCGACCACCGAGGTCAGTTCGGTTACCTGCTGTGCCTGGCGGCGGATGTAATCCACCCACGGTTGGGTCGGTTTGCTGCTCTGCGCAGCGCCCATCAGCGCGATGTCGCAGGCGACGCCGTGTATCTTGGCTGCGCCTTCGATGGCGTTCAGCGCCTGCTGATAGACGAACGCGTTGATCTCATTGGTGGCGCCGCGCGTTTCCACCTTCATAAACGCCCGATCGGCGATCACGTTGCGGCCGGTGCCGGCCTGCAGCACGCCGACATTGATGCGCGAGCTGCCTTCGCTGTGGCGCGGGATGGCGTAAAGCCCCAGCGCAGCCTGGGCCGCTGCCAGCAGAGCGTTGCGACCGTCTTCCGGCCTGGCGCCGGCGTGGGAGGCGACGCCGCGGAAGGTGACGTCCAGCTTGCTGGTGGCCATAAAGCTGTCGCTGCCGCACACCAGCTCACCGGCCGGCACGCCGGTGCCGATATGCACCGCGGTGAAGAAATCGACGTCGTCCACCACGCCGGCCTCCACCATCGATTTTGCGCCGCGGGTGCCTTCTTCCGCCGGCTGGAAGATCAGTTTGACGGTGCCACTAAGCTGGGACTCCAGGCTTTTGAAGACGTGCGCCAGCCCCAGGCCGATGGTGGTATGGCCGTCATGACCGCATGCATGCATCATGCCGCTGTTGCAAGAGGCGAAGCCTTCACGGAACGGCAGGTGTTCGGGGGACAGCAATTCGTTGAGATCGAGGGCGTCCATATCCACGCGGTAGGCGATGGTTGGGCCGGGGCGGCCGGTATCGAGCGTTGCGACGATGCCGGCGAAGCCGCCGGAAAAGTGCGGCAACCATTTTTCCAACGCCCCCTGATTGCGGGCGCGCTGTTCCTGCGCTTCCAGCTCATCGGACGAAGGCAGCCCCATGCGAGACTCTGCCTTGATGACCTCGCGGCCCAGCTGCAGGCGATAACCCAGCCGATCGAGTTCTTCCGCCACCAGGGTAGCGGTGCGGAACTCAAACCAGCCGGACTCGGCATAGCGATGGAAGTCGCGGCGCCAGGCCTGCAATTGCGGGTACAAATCGGCCACCAACATCGAAAGCGAATTAGTCATAGTGATATCTCATAAGTTATCGCGCGCTGGATCGCTCCAGGCAGCAGTTATGCTCTGAACTGAAATCAGACGGTGAAGCTATTGCAAAGAAAAAGGTGTATTTGGTTACTAACTGCCGTGAATGGCGCTTATTGGCGCAGAAAATGCGCTTAATTAAGCGAAATAAGAATTTGGTTATTTATTATGTTTTTTCCGAATGTACACAATGGAATCTGGCTAAATAAGATGCCAATATCTTGCTATTGATAAATAACGGTTATCGCCTTTCGCCTATGCCAGCCTCGATAAAATTGCACCAATTGCGTGCATTCGTGGACGTTAGCCGCCAGGGCAGCATCCGCGCCGCCAGCCGCACCTCACGCCTTTCCCAGCCTGCACTGACCAAGGCCATTCAGGAGCTGGAGGAGGTGCTGGGCGCCAAGCTGTTTATTCGCCGTAGCCAGGGTGTGGTCTTGACCGACTGCGGCGATAACTTTTTCCAGCATGCCAGCCTGATCCTTGAAGAGCTGCGGGTGGCGCAGGAAGATATCCAGCAGCGGCTGGGGTTGGCGGGCGGCACGGTGAATATCGGCGTCGGTGGCAGCATTGCGCGCACCGTGATGCCGCAGGTGGTCACGCAGTTTCATCGTGAGTATCCCAACGTGAAGGTGCGCATCGTCGAGGGGCAGCTGGTGTCGATGATCCCTGAACTGCGCCAGGGCGAGCTGGATTTTACCGTCAATACCTACTATCCCAGCAGCCTCGACAACGAGTTGCAGTACGAACGGCTGATGGAAAAAGAGTATCGGGTGGTGGTGCGCAAAGGGCATCCGATGGAGGGGGCGACCTCGCTGAAACAGCTGCAGCACTGCGACTGGACCATGCCGACACCGAAAGGCAGTTATTACCGGTTATTGCACGATCTGTTCGGGGACTTGGGCATGGCGCCGTCGATCAGCGTGACCTGCGAGACCTTTATGGCTTGTACCAGCCTGGTGGCGCAGAGCGATTTTGTTAGCATTCTGTCGGTGGACGTGATTTCGGATCCGATTCTGGGCAAGCATTTGGTGCCGCTCGAGCTGGAAGAGAGTCTGCCGAAAGCGACGTTTTATCTTATCCAACGCAAGGACACCACTTTGACGCCGATGGGCGCGCACCTGGCGCGCCTGTTTCGCCTTTACTGTCGGTGATACCGAGGCCCCGGCGGGGCCTCGGTATCAGAAGGCGATCGACCCCTGCACGAAGAAGGTGCGCGGTTCGCCGACGTACTTGCCGAAGTTATTGTCGTTGGAGCGGGTGAAGTAACGCTGATCGAACAGGTTTTTCACCCCGGCGCCCAGCGTCAGGTTCGACAGCTGCGGCCCGAAGTTATATTCCCCGCGCACATTCCACACCATGTAGCCGGCGATATCGCCGAACTGACCATCGGCGCTTTCCTGCGTGACGTACTCCGGCCCGGTGCCCGGCGAATGCTGTTTGGACTGCGCGTAGCCGTCCAGATTCCATACCCAGCTGCCGGTGGCGTAGCGCGTGCCGACGGTATAGACCTGGCGCGAGTAGAACGGCAGGTCTTTACCGGCGAAGTCGCCCTTATCGGTGCTGGCCTTGGTGTAGGTATAGCTGGTGTAGACGCTGGCGCCGTCGAGCGCCCGGTTCAGCTCGCTGAGATCGTAGCTGAGCGCCAGCTCGATGCCTTTGTGCTTGGTGGCGCCCATATTGGTCCAGCCCACGTCGTTGCTGATGTATTGCAGCTGATTATCGAAGTCGATATAGAACAGCGTGGCTTCGGCTTTGACCACGGTATCGTCGTAGCGGGTGCCGAATTCATAGGTATGCGCTTTCTCCGCCGTCAGCCCCGGCGCCGGTTGGTTGCCGTTGCCGCCTTTGGTCAGCTGGAAATACTGCATGCTGCCGAACGAGGTGTTGGCGTTGGCGAACAGTTTCCAGGCATCGGACAGGTGGTACATCACGTTCAAGGACGGCAGCGGTTCGCTGTAGCTTTTCTTGCGGCTGATGTTGTTGAAGGCATCGTCCACGTGGGTGCGGATGCTTTCATAACGCAGGCCCGGCGTGACCGTCCAGTTGCCGACGTTGATGGTGTCGTCGATATAGAACGCGTTGGCCGCGGTGCCGCCGGAGGTGTGCTGGTAATAGTCCGGGGTCTCCGGCGTCGAGCCGATATCCGCCGGGTTATACCAGGCCGAACGCGACGCCTTTTCGTCCATGGTTTCATTCAGGTAACGGTAACCGAGGGTGATCTCGTGCGCCATATCCCAGAAGCGGAAGACCTGCGAATAGCTTGGTTCGATAGCCCAGGTTGAATAGTGACGCGGATAGGAGACCATGCGCCGCTGGCCCGCGTTTTTGCCGGTGCCTTCCGATTCGATGTTGCTGCCGCGATAACTGTCAGTGAAGTAGGTCAACACTTCGAACTGTTTGTCGTCTTCCTGATGTTTGTACTTGAACGACATATCCTTGCGGCGGCCTTCGAACTGGTCCCACGGCCGCGTGGATTGGAACGGGTTTTGCGCGTATTGCGCGGCACTCAGCCCGCCCGGCATGCCGGCTTTGGCGTCGTAGTAGTGGAAATTGGCCAGCAGCTCGTCGCGATCGCTGAACGCATAACGCGTTTTCAGCATGAAATCGTCGATGTCGGTGTTGTCGTTGTTGTCGCGGTAGCCCTGACCGTGCAGGCCGGAGTAGAGCAGCTCGGCGCCGAGGCCGTTGTCTGCGGTGCCGCCCACGGAGGCGCTGGTCAGGGTCTTCAGGCCGCCGTGGCTGGCACCCTGGGTTTGTACGCTGGCGGTGCCGCCAAACGTTTTGGGAATGTCTCGGGTAACGAAGTTGATCACGCCGCCGACGTTCTGCGGCCCGTAGCGCACCGCGCCGCCGCCGCGCACCACGTCCACCGATTGCAGATTACCGATAGACAGCGGGGCCATCGACAGCTGCGGCTGGCCGTAAGGCGCGACCGCCAGCGGGACGCCGTCCATCAAAATGGTGGAGCGCGGAGAAAGACGCGAAGTCAGGCCGCGCACGCCGACGTTGAGCGAGATGTCGCTGCCGCCGGTGCCGTTGCTGTCGCGCACCTGCACGCCGGGTACGCCGCGCAGGCTGTCGGCGATGGTTTGGTCGCCCTGTTCGTGCATCTGCTGCTGGGTGACGATGGAACGCGCGCCCGGATGGTTGAGCAGCACCGAACTGGTATCAGGGTTGTCCAGCCAGTTGCCGACGACGGTCACAGTGTCGGTATCGTTCTGAGATGAATTATCAGTAGCAAGGACAGGGAACGCGACGGCGATGGCAGCCGTCAGCAGGGAAAGCCGAAAAAGAGGTGACATAATAATGCCTTAAGAGTTTCAGACCCGGATGTGTTTTTTTAGAAAAGACAATCTTAATGATAATTATTGGCAAGTAAATAGAATTGTTACGGGATAGTTAAGTGGGTAACTAAATAATGAATGCGGGAAACAGGGCCCGGCTGGCGGGCCCTGGCGGGGGTTATTGCGGCGTAAGCCAGAAGACGCCGCTGTAATCCAGCGCGGTGAATTTCTGATGCATCATTTCGATATCCGCTTGCGGATCAATATCTTTAAACAGCGCCGGGTGCAGGAATTTGGCGATCGCCTCAACGGCGATAAAGTTGAGCGGCGTGTCGTAAAATTGATGGTAAATCGCCATCACGCGTTTTTCTTTCACCGCTTTCAGCACGTTAATGCCGGTGCGATCCAGCAGATGCGCCAGTTTCTTTTGGCTGGTGGCCATATCTGTAGCGTAACCCAGCGGCACCGCCAGCGTGCCGCGATGCCCGCGGCTCCAGTCGGCGCCGGTCAGCAGATAGAAATCCGGGTTGCTGCTGATCACCTGCTCGACGTTCACTTCACCGCCCATGTCTGAAAACAGCTTGCTGCCGATATTGTTGCCGCCGGCGGTATCGATGAACTGCCCGAAGCTGCCTTTGCCGAAGGTGTTGCAGCACTGATCGCCTTTGATGCCGGCGCTGCGCTCGATGAAGACGCTGGGGCGCTGCTCCGGTTTCAGCGTGGCGACGCGCTGGCGCACCAGCTCGAGGCGCTGCTGATAGAGGCGAATAAAGGCGTCGGCGTTGGGCTGCTCGTCAAACACTTTACCCAACAGCGCCATGCTGGCGACGGTGTTGGTCAGCGGCTGCTGGCGAAAATCGATGATCAGCACCGGGATGCCGACTTTTTCCAGCTGGGTCAGTACGCCGCTGTCTTTCAATTTGCTCAGCAGACCGATGTCGAAAATGATCAGGTCCGGTTGGCGCACCACCGCGCTTTCCACGCTGAAATCACTGGTGTAGGGGTTGTCGAAGGTAGGGATTTGCATGACCTGCGGAAATTTTTTCGCATAGGCCTCAACCAGATCCGGTGCTTTGACCTTCAGCGAGTTGTCCCAGGCGATGATGTTTTTCAGCGGCTGCTGCGGGTGCAGAATATTCAGCGCCAGCAGCGCGCGGGCATCGGCCAGAATAACGCGTTTGGCCGGTTGCGGCAGGGTGACCTGACGGCCGGCGACATCGGTGACGACGATAGGCGCGGCTTGAGCGGCGCCGGCCAACAACAAAACGCAGGCGGCCAACCAGCGGCCGGTTTTGGCGATAAGAACAGCGGGCATGAAGATCCTTGGGTAATCGGCTGGGAACGAGAACGCAATGATAAGCGATATCCTTTCGCTTTTTGAACTCCCTTGATGCCGATCGATTACCCCTGGCCCATCAGCGGATCGCTGACGCTGTGTTCGCCATCCTCCAGCCGCCCCGCCAGGCGGCGCAGCCAGCCGTCGGCGCCTTGCAGCGTAAGGTCATACCAACCGCCGCTGGAGCGGGCGTCAAACGCTTGCTGGTGGCTGCCGCCCGCCGGCAGCGTGATAGGCCACGGCCCTTGCTGCGTGTAGGGGCAGCGTTCGAGGGTGACCGCTATCGCTTCGGTGCCCGGATTGTTCAACTGCAGCAGCAGGCTGCGGCCCGTCGGGCGCAAACGCACCTCCGGCTGTGGCCGGCTCAGGGTGCCGCGCAGCTCGCGATGAAAGCCGTTGGGGCCGAGCAACCACAGATGGTACTCATTCTCCGTCTGCCAGTCGTCGCTGACCGCCTTGCCCGCCTCGACGGTAAAACGGCGCGGGATCTGCGTCAGATCCCGCCGATCGTAGACGTGAAACACCGCTCCCTGCTCGCCGGTATTGAACAGGTTCAGCGTCACGCGGCGCTGCTCGGCCGCGACGGTGGCTTCGACGTGCAGCTGGTAGGGCAACGCGCGGGAAGGGCGTGCCAGGCGGCGTTGGTGGGGCAAACGCTGGTGGGCGGGGGATGGCAGCGGCACCTGCGGCAGCTGTTCCTGGCGCAGGCGCAGGCCGTCGGCGGCGTGGCGGCTGGTGGCGGGCAGGCTCGGCAGCGCTTCGCCGTTAGGATCGACAAAGTTGAACGCCGAGGTGAGATCGCCGCACACCGCGCGGCGCCAGGCGCTGATGTTGGGTTCATGCACCTGAAAGCGCTTTTCCAAAAATTGCAGCACCGAGGTGTGATCGAAGACCTGCGAGTTGACCCAGCCGCCGCGGCTCCAGGGCGACAGCACCAGCATCGGCACCCGTGGGCCGGGGCCGTAGATGCGGCCGTCCGGCGGCGGTTGATCCTGCGAACCGGGCGGGGCCACGTGCTGGAAGATCTCGGTGTCGAACGGCACGGTCGATTTACCGGCGAAGCTGCCGTCTTCGCGCAGCGACGGCGCGGAAGGTGAAGGCATATGGTCAAAAAAGCCGTCGTTCTCGTCGTAGTTAACCAGCAGGACGGTTTTACTCCACACCTCCGGATTGTCGGTCAGCGCGTTGAGGATCTCTTGGGTGAACCAGCCGCCCTGCACCGGGCTGGAGGGATCGGGGTGTTCCGAATAGGCCGCCGGCGCGATGATCCAGCTGACCTGCGGCAGTTTGCCCTGCTGCACGTCGGCGCGAAATCCGGCCAGCATGGCGTCCAGATCGTTGCCGTCGGCGGCCGGCAGGGTGTTGCCGTTGCCCTTGTACAGCGGCGCGGCCTCGTTGAGCGCATCGCTGTAGGGCACGAAGGCGTTGAAGTCTTTCGGCGGCCGCGCCGGATTGCCCACCTGAATGCTGGCGGCGCGGTATTGGCGAAAACCCGCCAGCGGGTTGTCGGTAAAGTTGTCCGGCAGGAATTGATACACCTTCCAGCTGACGCCGCTTGCCTCCAGCCGTTCCGGATAGGTTGTCCACTGGTAGCCAATCTCCGCCGGGCCGGGGCTGTCCCACTCGTTGACCACCACCGCCACGTCGGCGGCGGACGGGCCGTTGGTGCCGGTCCAGTGGAACAGCCGGTTGGTGTTGGTACCGGCGTGAATGGAGCAGTGATAGGCGTCGCACAGGGTAAAGGCGTTGGCCAGCGCGAACTGGAACGGCAGCTCCTGCTGGCGGTAGTAGCCCATCGAGGCCGGCGTTTTGTAGGTGGGCCAGGCGCTCATGCGGCCGTGATCCCAGGCGGTTTGCTCATCCACCCACGAGTGCGGCGTGCCGGTGACGCGCTGGGCGTTGCCGCGTTGGCTGTCCAGGTGGTAGGGCAGCACCAGCCGCTCGGCGCCCTGCTGCTGCCAGACATGGCGATCGCCGGGCAGTGGAATGGTGAAGCGATCGCTGAAGCCGCGCACGCCAGGCAGGGTGCCGAAGTAGTGGTCGAAAGAGCGATTCTCCTGCATCAGGATCACCACGTGTTCGACGTCGCGCAGGGTGCCGGTGCGGTTATTGGCGGGAATGGCCAGCGCTTTGCGAATCGAGGCGGGCAACAGCGAGAAAGCCGATCCGATGGCGGCAGCCCGCAGGATGTCTCTGCGTGAAAGGTCAGGCATGCGTCGTTAATCTCCGTCAGTGTGCTTTGAAGATAGCCGCTGACGACGATAATGGCGAAAAATAACAGGGAGATGAATGCGAGGGAAACAATGCTCCCCGGCGGGAGCATTGGGGGATAACGCTTACTGTCTGATCAGGCGCCCGAGCGCCGGCGCCGTTTCGAAATCGCTGCGGAAGGGGTTGATGTCCAGGCCGCCGCGGCGGGTGTAGCGCGCGAACACGCTGAGTTTTTCCGGGCGGCAGCTCTGCTTGATGTCGTTGAAAATGCGCTCGACGCACTGCTCGTGGAATTCGTTGTGCTGGCGGAAGGAGATCAGATAGCGCAGCAGGCTTTCGCGATCGATTTTGCGGCCTTCATAGCGGATCACCACGCTGCCCCAGTCCGGCTGGTTGGTGACCAGGCAGTTGGATTTCAGCAGGTTGGAAGACAGCGTCTCCGACACCGGTTCCCCTCTCTCGGCCGCGCCGCTCAGGTATTCCGGTTTGAAGGCGAAGTCGTCGACCGCGATATCCAGATCGTCGATGTTGATGCCCGGCAGGCGGTCGATCTGCGCCGGGTAACCTTCCAGCCCCGGATAGAGCTTGACGGTGACCTGGCCGTTGGCCGCCTGCGACAGATCTTGCTGCATGGCGGCGCTCACCTGTTCTACGCTGTCGAAGCGCGTTTGGTTAAAGCTGTTGAGATACAGCTTGAACGACTTGGATTCGATCAGGTTCGACGAGGAGTGCGGGAAGGTAAATTCGCCGATGCCTACCACCGGCTTACCCTTGGCGTTGAGCCAGGACAGCTCGAAGGCGGTCCACAGATCAAAGCCGCTGAACGGCAGCTGCCGCTCGTCCACGCCGATCAGATCGCGGCCGCGCGCGCGCGGCAAGGCTTCGAGCAATGCGGGAGCATATTGATCCGGATAATCGGAGTTGGCGCCAAGATGGGTGATCTTATCTTGCTTTTGGATATGCATATTCATTGCCCTTTGCTTGTTCGGTATTGATGTAGCGGTTAAACAGACTGCGGGTGGCGTAGATCGGCCCGACGCCCAGCAGGGCGTAAACCACCTTGATCAGGAACTGCGACAGGATCATGGTTTTGATGATGTCCCAGCTCAGCACGTTGTAGAACGCCAGCGTACAGAACACCACGCTGTCGATAGCCGAAGCCACTACGGTACTGGTGATCACGCGCACAAACAGGTAGCGGGAGTTGGTCAACTCTTTGATTTTGCAGAGTAGGTAGGAGTTGACGTTCTCGGAGATCAGATAGGCCGCCGACGAGGCCACCAGCACCGCCATGATGCTGTGCACGATGCCGTTGTAGGTCTCGCTGTACTCCCACTGCGGAATGCTCGGCACCAGCGTCGTTACCCAAACTCCCAGGACGAAGGTCAGGTTGGCGATAAACGAGATGATGATGGTGCGCCTGGCCAGCCGCAACCCGTAGAATTCGTTGAGAATGTCCACCAGAATGAACGTGAGCGGGTAGATGAAGATCGCCGGCGGCGTGATGAGATTCAGCACCGGGATTTGGATCGGCTTGACGCCGCACAGCGTTGAGAAAATATAAATCACGCTGAGCGCCACGGTAATAATCAGGTAGGCGTACCAGGATCGTTCGTGGCGATCGCTGAGCTCGTAGGCGGTTTTTTGTTGGTTGTCGCCATAGAGTTTGCGGTACAGCGCCTGCAGCTCGTGCCGGCTCAGATCTTCCGATATTTCGCTGTCGGCCAGCTCATTCAGCCCCATGGTAATGGTTTTGCCGGTGGCCAATACCATGACATTGGCCGCGATGGTGCCATGCCGGGTGAAGCCCAACAGCTTGAACTTCTGATTCGGTTCCATTTATAACCTTTCTCCAACGATGTAACCCAGGAATTGCACGGTGTCCTGAGGGCGTTTGTCCATGCTTTCGCTGTCTTTGTCGTCAACCACAAAGAAGCCGCTTTTTCCCGAGTGATACAGCAAAGGCGAATCGCAAATCAGTACCGGCGGACGTTTTATGATGATGATCTCGCCGGGAATAAATGACCCTTTAATTTCGGTCTCTATTTTCATTGCCAACATGTTCGACTCATCGCCGAAGAAATAAGTCAGAGGAAACTCGGTGACCAGTTGCCCGATCTTGCGCTGCGAGACGGCCAGATAGCGCGACTGCGGGATCACCGGAATGGCGGAAGGGTTCTTGTTGCCCTCGGTGGACAGCGTCTCGTTGAGCAGCTCCAGCTTTTCCAGATCGTAGTCTTCGATCTCTTCACAGGAGACACCGAAGAAATCGGAGATCCGATTCACGGTGGATTGCTGAACGTTGTTCACTCTTCCGTCAAGAATTTTGTAGAGGGTCGTGCGCGTCAGGCCGCTGCGATTGGAAAAGGAAGCCTTGGTTTCACCTCGGGTACGCATCAGATATTCAATATTTTTAATGATGTTGATTTTGCGCTGTGCGTTGGTGGTTTTCATTGGCTGTCCTTACAAACATTACGCAGGCTTCACTATATCCTACGCACTGGCGTTGTCCAGATAAAAAGGCGCGGACGCGCGGGTAACAGGCTGATTATTGGCGGTAATTATTGTTTCTCGTCAGCCGTTTAGCGCAGTGATGTCAGCGGGGGTGGCCTGCTTTCTCTGTGCGAAAGATAAAGCCGTGTAAATCAATTGATTAGGTTTTGCTTATGGAAAAGTGAACACAAAAGCCGGTTTTATGTTTACTTTTATGTTGACCAAAACCGATTTCATGGGCTACTGTTCATGCAAGCTGAAGTTTTTCTTTATGATCAAACACGGAAGCCAACAATTTTTATAATAAAAAGCCCAGAGGGGGCGTTGCCACACTCTGAGCATAATGGATAGCTTGCTACCGACACCAGGGACCCTAACTACCACGGCCGTTTGTCTGCGCGATCGGCCTATTCTTTTGCACTGAATCTCCCTTTTCGAGCATCAAACACTCCCCCGTTACCGGAGGAGTGCATTAACGCATGCGCGAAAATCAGAGCGATTTCTGTGAGGCCAGCGGTTTTTGCGCCCGGCTGAAGGCCAGTTTGAGCACCCAATACAGCAGGCTGGCGGCCACCAGAGAGTTGATGGTCGGCACGCCCCATTCGGTCGCCAGGCCAACGGCGCCGCCGACGATGCTGGCGACGATCGCCGCCCAGCCGATGGTCGGCGTTTCGCTCGGCAGCTGGCCGGTACGGCGGCTCTCGTCCAGGATCTTGCGGTGACTGCGCAGCAGGTAATAGTCCACCAGCATGATGCCGATAATCGGCGGGAAGACCACGCCAAGCACCGTCAGGAAGTCGACAAAGCGGTCAAGAATGCCCAGCACCGACAGCGTGGTGCCCAGAATGCCAATCACCAACGTGGTGTAGGTGTACTTCAGCTTTTTGCCGGTGATGCCTTCCACCGCGTTGACGATGCCCAGCGAAGAAGAGTACAGGTTGAGATCGTTGACGCGCAGGGTGGAGAACACCACCACCAGCAAACCGGCGCCGCCGGCCGCTTGTGACATGATGGTGACCACATCGGCGGTGCCCAGGGTTTTGGCGATCAGGATTGCCAGGCCGTTCACCACGAACTCGCCGGCGATGATGGTAAAGAGCGTGACGCCGAGCACGTGCTTGCCGTTTTTGGAGTAACGAGTCAGATCGGGGGTCATCAGGCTGGCCACGATGGCGCCGCCGACGACGATGGTGATGCCGGCGCTGATGGTCAGCGGTTCACCCGGCGGCGCCAGCTGGATGATCTCCTGCAGGTTATGGCCGGAAAGCGCGGTCACCGAAATATAGGCCACCAGCATGATGAACATCGGCACCGCGATACGGGCGGCGATGCGCAGCGCCTTGAAGCCGAATGCCACCAGGATGGTCAGCAGCGTGCCCGAGAGCCCGGCGGCCAGGCCGAAGCCCAGCTTATTGCCGAGCGCGAAGTCGAGCGACTTGGCGAAAATGGCGTTCTGAATGCCGAACCAACCCAGCAGGCTGACGGCCACCACCACGCCGATCAGCACCGAGCCCAGACGGCCAAAGCCGCACCAGCGCGCCAGCAGGCTGCCGGAAATGCCTTCGCGCATGCCCGCCAGCCCCAGGCCGTAGGTCACCACGCCGAAGATCAGGCTGCCGACGAAAATGGCGGTGAAGGCGTCAATCAGCGTCATGGAGTTGCCGAGCACGGCGCCGAGCATGAACTGGTCCAGCGCGGTCAACATGCCCATATGCACGATGGCCACGCTTAAAAACGAAACTCGTTTATCCTGCGGCACCCGGGTGAGCGGATAATCTTCGATCTTTATCACGGTGAGATCTTCCTTGCGGTTCAAATAAACTGAATGCCTTTGGTTATCAGGCGATCGGGAATGTAGTTATCCAGATTGGCGTATTTGCAGTATTCCTCAAATTGCTGCTGAGTATGCACGTTGGCCTTCTGGTAGATGTTATAAATGCGGTTTTCGATGGTCTTATTGCTGACGTTATAGATTTTGGCGATCTCTTTCACCGTAAATCGTTGCAGCATAAGGAAAATGACATCGAGTTCGGCACGGGTGAACAGCTCGTTATTGACTTCGGTGGTCAACACGCTGGGTTTTTGCTGATTGATGTATTTCAGCGGCGACAGGCTGTTCATCGGCTTGGCGTTCCAGATCACGCCAATCACCTGTTTGTCATCGTTGTACACCGGCAGCTTTTCGCTGATAAACGGCGTCAGGCTGTCTTTGCCGTACCAGTAGTGCGTTTCTATGACCGTGACCCGATCGCGCGCCGCTTCGGTCATCTTGTCATGTTCGATAAAGTCGGCGGCGGAGTCGGCCCAGTCGGCGGGGAATTCGTGGTCATATTTACCGGCGACGTCGAAATTCAGCGGCGTATTGGTATAGAGATAAGCGGCGCGGTTCATATAGAGGTGGCGGGACAGCTGATCTTTGATGCCCCAGGGTTCGCTCAGGTGCTCCATCATGGTGATGAGGCCCTTAAAATAAGATTCATTATCTTTATGCGATGAACCCATACCCACCTCTGTGCCGCTCAGGCTGCGTTACAGGCTTTTAGCCAGGTAATGGCGGGTGTGGCGATGCGCATAGTCGCCCAGCTCCCCGTAGACCCGGTAGCCCAGTTTTTCGTAGAAGCCTCTGGCCTGGAAATCGAAGGTATCGACATAGGCCATATGGCAACCGCGCTTGCGGGCTTCTTCTTCTGCCAGCTCCATCAATTGGCGGCCGTATCCGCTTTTGCGGCATTGATCGCCGACCCACAGATACTGCACTTCCAGGCCGCCCCACCAGGTGCGCGCGACCAGGCCGCCGACGATCTGCTGGTTGTCGTCGGTGACGGTCAGGAACAGCGGGTGAATGTCTACGGGCTGGGTTTTGTGATTGTGCGCCCAAAGGCTGTCGATAACGAACTCTTCATCCTGCGGGTTGGGTTTGTCGGTGATATTAATATTCATTTTTAATATAATTCCCTGATTTAATTATTCAAAACCGAACTAGGCGCTTTCGCTCCAACCGCTTCTAATATCACTTTAATTAATGTATTTCAAGGGTGGTTTTCACCCTTTTCCACCCGGTGAGCGGGCGCTTATAGTAGGCGTCACAGGGAGAAGAAAATAGTGAACAGGCGGTATTAAAACGCTGAAATGCCCTGCCAACACCATCTTTTCCTACTTGCGCCTCACCAGGGCCCCACCGGGAAAACTGCAGTACTGTATGGCTCCACCGGATAGAGCAAGCTCACTTGCCGACGGGGGAGCCACTTTGTTTTTTGACGCCCCCATCCGCGACCACCCTTCACCGTCTCAGATAGTAAACACTCTTCTCATCAGAAGATATGTGCCGCAGATGAAAATGCGGCCGATACCTTCCAATCCGCGGATTCAATCCTCTGCGATGACGCTGCTCAGCGCCGGCTCGATGGCCGCGCCCAGCATGGCGCCGTGCCCTAAGGCGGGCCACTCCCGATAGCCGATGGTGAGACCGCCGAGCTGCGCCAGCTGTTCGGCCAGCAAATGCGTTGCATCCGCCGGCAGAGTGGGGCTCTTCACGCCGGGCGGAGCCGCGCGATCGCGTTCCGCCAGGCCAACCCACAGTTGCAGCCTTGTCGCCGGCACCGCACGTCGTTCCGTCATCTGCTGCGCTTCTTGCAGGATCATGCCGTTGCCCCACCACAGCGAGGGTTCCACGGCGATGTAACGCTGGAAGGCGGCGGGATGGGTGAACAGCGTGTGCAGAACGAAGAGCCCGCCGTAGGAGTGGCCCCACAGCGTTTGCCGCTGCGGATCGACCGCCAGTTTGGCGGCGATCGCCGGTTTGATCCGAGCTTCAATCAATTGCAGGAACGCATCCGCGCCCCCGACGGCTCGCGGCGGTTTCTTCATGCCTGCCGGCAGAGGGAGCGTATAGTCGTAGGCGCGGCCGGCGGCATCGATGCGCAGATCGTTGTCATAACCGATCATCACCAGCACCGGCGGCCGCTTCGCCGCTGCCAATTTGGCCAGTAAGGCGGCGTTCAACTCCATCAGCACCGCATTGCCGTCGAGGAAATAAACCGTTGGATAGCCGTCAGGCGCAGGCGCCCGACGCGGCTGGGCGATGCGAACACGGTAATGCCGTTGGCCATCGGCGGAGGTGAAGCGCAGATCGCTGAAACGATAATCCGCAGAATCGCTATCGGCTACGGTAGTGCCGATCTTGCGTTCCAAATCGGGCCTGGCCAGCACGGAGCCCGGCAGCCAAAGGCCGATGGCGAGCGCCAGAAGCGCGGAGATAAAATGCCGGTTGGACAAGAACATGCGGATCAACATCCTCGAAAAAGGCCGATAGTAGCATCCGTTCGCGTCAGGCAAAAACCTACCTTTAGGGTGGACATTCCGGCCGCGGAACCCGGAAGCGCGCCGCCAGTTGCTTTGCCGGGTTAATAGCAACTCATTGTTATTATTGGTAAGTCAGGAATAAGAAGGATTAGCATTAATTAGAAATGGTTATGGTTTTTATGGGGCGGAGAATAGCGAAGGCAGGTAAAAAATCACGGTTATCAACGATTTTTGGCAAAAAAAGCCCTATAAAATAGGGCGAAGACACACAACAACACCAGGGAAACTTTCCTGTATCTTATATTATAGCTTCCTATACATATAGAACATTTTATTATAAATATGTAAGTGATTCTTATTAATCGTTTAATGCCATTATTTTTCAAATGGTTATGTGGTCTGGCTGAGGTATTGTTCTTGGGCCGGGCGTGGGCTGCCAGGGATTGCCGGCAGGGGTTTTGCTGTAACGGCGGCATGAACCGGCGAGATCGGCGGCCCGATAACCCTCAGGGCAATACCGGCCGGCAGGCCGCGAACATGCCGGCAGGTATTGCCGATCTTCACCGTGGAGCCAGGTGAAAATCAGTGCTGTTGCAACGTCAACATCTCGCCAAGCAAAACATCGGTTGGCGGCAGGATATCCGTATCCAGCCCGGCGGAGGGGGTAAAGGTCAATTCGCCGAAAATGATCTGGCCTTTGGAGATGTAGAAATCAACGCGAACAAACTCGAAGGGCGCGGACAAGCGTGAGGCGTACTCAAACAGCTCATCGTAGCCTTCTGGCTTCACGAAGGCGTCTATTTCTTCCTGGCTCAAGGCCAGGCAGTCATCGCTGTAGCACAGAAACTTGAAATCTTTGTCAAAGAAGTAATACTTCGGCGACCCGGTATCTCTGCCGACACACAGCAACGTGCAGTAAGGCACGCCGCGGAAACAATAGATTTTATAGTCTTCAGGCCCGTGACCATTGGCCGATTCGATATATTTCTCCCCAATGATCTTTTTTTGTATCCCTTTGTAGTTGAGTTCTACATAGGTTTTCCAATAATCGTCTTTCATCCAGCCGTCGATCAATTTTTTGGCGCTCGTGATATTCAGCATTTTTTTATTCTGGCAAATCAGGTTATATCCGGAACCGTGATTCCCTTTGATCACAAATTTGTCCGGCAACGCGTCCCACGGAATATCGTTTACTGAATCGCAGGCAAAGTACAATTCATTCAGGATCTCTTCGCACCCCTTTTCTTTGATGTACTCTCTCACCGCATATTTATCTGCGCATTGCTTCACCAACGCATTGTGACTATAGCCATTCAACTTCAGGTGATTGATCTTTTCATTCCAGGTGGACGGCGCCTGTAAGTTTAACGGTTTGCCAAACGCTTTTTTGTAGAGCAATCTGGCCTTGAATTCGGGGGCCAATACGGCCAACTGCTTTATAATAAATTTAATAATTTGTCTTTTCATATACGTCATTCCATCATAGCGCTGTGATAATGATTAAGGCGTGCTCGCGGTTAAAACGTGGGAGAGACACCTTCACTTCGCCATTGAATTGCACTCGGCGTTGTACTCAGATCAAACGGCTGTTGTTCTAAAGCGCGATTAAGAATACGGGCCGATCGCCACGCCATCAGGCTCAACTGCGGATCGGCAATGCCGTGATTATGCATACTGGCGTTCATGGCGAATAAGCAGTTCTCCGCAGGGCCTTCCCACTCAAAGGTAAAGTCGGGAGCGATGCGGTATTCGCCATCCGCAGTGGTCAGCAAACGGTGGGCCAAAGGCTCAAGGAACTCTGGCGTTGCCGATTGGTAACCGGTGGCAAAGATCACCACGTCCGCCTTGAAGGCTTCTTCGCCGTGATCGAGATGATGGCGCGTTTCGAGTTGGTAGGCGTTATCCAGCGTGTGTTTCACGGCCGTCAGCGAACGGCTGGGCAGCAGGCGCACCCATAATTTCTCGCGCAGGACGTCGAAGCGGTGGTACATGGCGCGATAAATCGCCAGCAGCGACTCACTGGTGATGCCGTCTGAGGTCATCTTCTGTTCGGCCAGCATATGCCGCTTGGCCGCGCTATCCAGTGAGTAAAAGCTCTCGACGTAATCGGGCGTGAAATATTCGTTGGCAAAGGCCGCTTCATCGAGCGCGTTGTAATTGTTGCGGCGCGATATCCAGTCGAGCTGTTCCGGTTGTCCCCATTCTCCTTTAAAAATATTCAGGAACAGGTCGGCGCCGCTCTGGCCGCCGCCGACGATCGCCACGCGTTTGCCTGTCAGATCGGGATTACGCAGCATCATTTCGCTGGCATGGAAACAGCGATCGCTTTGCGCCGTCACGCAATCAGGCAACTTTATTTTCTTGCCAATCCCAATGCTGACGTGCCTGGCGTGGAAGACCTTATTCGAGGTGGTCACCACGAACTGACGCTGCCGATCGTCAAACTCGACCCGTTGAACGTCTTGATTAAATGCTAATGAGCGCATGCCGCCGGCGGCCCAGGAGAGGTAATCGGCAAACTCTTCACGCGATGCGGTGCGCTGTTCCGTGGTCAGGAAACGGTAGAACTTCCTGTTTTTTACCAGATAGTTGAGAAAGCTGTACCGGTTGGTTGGGGCAACCGCGCTCACCAGGTCTTTTAAAAAGTTGGTCTGCATGCTGCAATCCGCCAGGATCATCCCTGGGTGCCAGGAGAAATGGGGTTTGCGTTCCAGGAATTGCCCCGTAAATCCCTCTATTTCACTCCCTAAGGCCGCCAGGCTAAGATTCGACGGGCCAAGACCAATACCGATGATATCCAAACGCTGATTCATTAATAAGCTCCAGTATAATGAGAATAATACCCAGAAATACGGCTGCAGAAGGGCGGCTTATAGCAACCAGGCTGCCTCTTTCTTATAAGTAAGCTTCACGAATTAAATGTAATTAAAAGGTGTGCGGGCCAAAAATACCGCATTATTTAAATGCCCGTTTAGAATTCGGTAGCACATCAGGTAAAGGCTACGGGCGTATTTCTTTCCATGAAAGTCCCAATGAAAGCTTGCGTGTGTTTATAATTAATTCGTTTAGGTATAAATCCGATAAAGTCTTATTTATCATTCCATAAAAACGCCAACCCAGGGAAAAGAAAAGCCGTTGGGTTTTCATCAGTTGTTCTCGTGTCGACGCTGGCCTGCGTTCGTCTTATGTCTCTGGGATCAAGTATTCGTTGCCTAGAATAGCCCTAAAATGCGTCCTGGGAAGGTGAAATAACATGATATTAGAAGCAGAGGGCGTTTTGAAAATATGAAATTAAAAGTGAAATTATGAAATCAGCCTATTGTGATTTGTTTTTTGTCATATAATTCAAGATGTTGAAGTGTAACTTGTAATGGTGTGGCGAGGCAGTGAGCAGGGGGGGTTCCTGCTGCAGTGAGCCTCTTCCTTCGCTGTATCCCTCCTGAATCCTAAGCATTCCCTCCCTGCGGGCACTGATCGGCTGAGCAAAGATTGCTCATGCTGCATGCAAAATGCGCTGTTCGTTTAGTGGACACCGGCTCAATGCCGGCGGAAGGTCAGAGAGGCTGGCCGTCACGCTCGACGTGGTTACGTTGTGAGAAAGACTTGTCTAACCGCGCGGCGGTTAATTGTTCGTGTGATAGGAAGATTCTTATGTTTCAGCTATAATCCGCGCCAGGAGTAGGTCTAAGAGAGCGATTATGAGGTTCTTAATCAATAACCGAATTATCTTCGATGAGGATAACTCGACGCTGGCGTTGGCGGAGGAGAACCTCGAACCGGTGACGCTCACCACGATAGCCAATCGTCTGCTCGCGCTGTTGGTAAAAAATAACGGCATCTTGATTAGCCGGGACTTTATTTTTTCCACCGTCTGGGACGATCATGGCAAAACGGCCTCGAACAGTAACCTGAACAACTATATCGCCAGCCTGCGCCGTACATTTTCCGGCTTGGGAGAGAGCGAAATTCTGGTTACCGTGCCGAGGCAGGGATTTATGTTTACCGCCGCCAGCATTCATTCCGTGGCGGACAATATGACGCAGGACGAAAGCGTTCCTGCCGCGCCTTTACCCGTCCGGCGCCGTTGCGATGCCATTTTACCTAAGGTAACGCTGCTGTTTATCGGGATTGCGTTGGTATTGGCGGGCGTTTACTTTTTTACCGAACGTTACGACACCGCTTATCAGACCCAGATCGCCAGCTACAAATCTTGCCGCGTGGAGACGCTGAACGCCAGCGAGCGGATCGACGAGCGGTATATTGCCGACGCCCTGGAAAGGCTCAAAAGCCGTGGTTTTGATTGTGATGTACCGGCAACGGTTTATTACTCTCGATTGACATACCATTATACGAACTACAAAAAGCTGATTGATTTCATCTCGTATTGCCCGAAACACCGCGTTAAGAATATGGATGCGCACTGTGAAGATGAGTTTGAGGTGATCAATGAAGGTTAGTTCGCGCCGTGCTTTCTACCTGGCATTATCTGCTGCTATTGCCCTTGTTATTGTTATATTGATTTATTTATTGACCGCCTCGCGAGATTTTCCTGAGTGTAATGCGTCTTTATCGACGACGCGCATGACGCCGAATGGGACGGTAACCAGCGGTTTGTACGTGAACATCGTGCGTTCGGGATGGCGCCGCGCGACCATTACGCTTAACGGTTTAGCCTATCGGGATGGAAAGAAGCAGGTGATAGCCCGCGTGCTCGAAACGAAGTATCACTATCATCGTGGGTACTACTATGTCGCCATTGAAAAGAAAATCCTTCAATCCATGGATAACTTCACCTACTCCGATGCGCAGACGTTTCTGTTGGGTGAGGAAAAACATTACTATGTTTTAAAAATTGCCAAATTGAATGATGACAATTTTATTATGTACTACGGCAGGCAGCCTGAGCTGCTGTGTTCCGTAACCAGAAAATGATGGGAACATCCCATAATGAGACGATTATGGGATGTGGTTGGTGATGGCGTGTATAGCAAATAACGGCAGGTTGAACGTGTCCGTGAACGGATATCTTGCTGTTTTTGTATCACTGGTAGTGAAAAACGTTACTCAATTATGGAATATAAACCACTTCGCAAGGTTGGCGGCCTGCGTTTTCCCGGCAGGATACGAGCATTTTCTCTTCAAACTGCCTGTTATCCTGAGTGATTTTGTTATAGTAATAAACTTTAGTCTTTTTCTGGCAATTGACATAGGCCTTTACCATGTCGGTTACCGTTTCCTTCTCTGGGTAATCCCACCCCATATTGTATATTTGGCAACCCGCGAACTGAGTGCCGCTGAATAGGTTGTTACGCACGGAGTACTGATGGCTGGCCATGATCAATGCAGCGATGCTGATGAATAGGATGAGATTAACCCATTTATTCCAACTCTGAAACTGCCGCCAGGCCGATAATAATTTTCCGCTACCACGGCCTCTGGGGGCGGCTTGCCCCGGCGGTTGCGTGGGAACAGCGGTTTCCTCCATTATGTTTTGTTCTTTTTCCGGTTCGGCAGTGGCGTGTCGGCTAATTTTTTTTGCAACGAACTTAAAGCCTTGTCGGGGGTAAGTGATTATCAACTCCGTCTCGCCAAGTTGCGCCAGATGGCGACGCAATAGTGAGATATAGTTATTCAAGTTGCTGTTTGTTCCTTTTAGTCCCCGTTCTTCCCAGACCTCTTCAAGTAATTGTTGACGCTTAATCAACATTTCATTGTTCCTGACGAAAATAGAAAGCAAACGGCAAGCCGCGGCCGCTAGCGGCTGCATATTTTGCGGGGCATTGACGCTCTCCAGGGTTCCTTCGTATTCATTGAACTTAACCCTTCCATTTATAATGAAAATCATAGGAATCCTCTCATTTTTTGTTTCGGGAAGGGATTTTGCGCTGAGAGGTTATATTTTTCAATAACCCTGATTCTCTGTGTTTTCCAATAATACTGATATCTGTCACTAAGTGATAATTTATCCATAATGAATTTTTTATGGAGATCTAACTATTGAGCTAAATGATGTCATGTTTAGTGTCTGTTTGTAATTTAATGGTGTTTTTTAGTTTTTAATATCGTATTTACAGTGTTTGATGAAATAATATTTCAAGATTGCGGCAGGGGCGCTAAAGTGGCTTCACCCCGTCGATGGAGGATTTCATCGGTTGGGAAAAACAGGAGAGTAATTGGTTTATTCCTTGAATAGTATGTGGCTGACCTATTAATCATGGTTATCCACTACATCAGTAATAGCCGCGTGAAAAGGCGGCTTGGTTTTTAAAGCATCAGGCCAGGCCGTTGATACACATTACTCATTGTTAAGAAAATACCTTATGTATTAATACGATTAAGGATAATTGGTTATATGAAACTGAATAAAATCATGCTGGCTGCCGTCATGGCGTTTGGTGTTTCTTCTCTGGCTCATGCTGCTAATCAGGGCAGTGGCACTGTGACCTTCAGCGGTTCCATTATCGATGCGCCATGTTCCATCGCGCCTGAGTCAATCGATCAGACCGTTGAGCTGGGGGCTATTTCCAATGCGGCGCTGAAAAACGGTAGCAAGGCATCGACCCCGCGCGATTTTCATATTCAGCTGGAAGGCTGTGATCTGAAAACGGAAGCGCCAGGGAAAAATAACACCGTTACGCTGACGTTCAACGGTACCGCTTCGGAAACCGACAAAAAACTGCTGGCTATTACCGGTGAGGCGAAAGGCGCAGGTATTGCTATTACCGATGCTAACAAGAACCTGATCGAACTGGGCAAAGCTTCCAATGCGATTGAACTGCAAAATGGCCGTAACAAACTGAGCTTTGCTGCTTATCTGCAGGGCAGTTCGGCTTCTGATTCGGTCATCGTGCCTGGGGAATTCCAAGCCGTAGCCGATTTCACTCTGGCATATCAGTAATCTATTACCCGGTGAAATACGCGTGATTATCGGCATGCGGGGGAACTCGCATGCCATTTATAAATAAACGTTATTTCAAAAGGGAATGGTAATGAAATTTGGTTTAAAAGGTGTGAAAAGACTTCTCCTGTTTTTGGGAGTGCTAAGCGTTGAGGGAACAGCTATATCCTCCCCACTTTTTCAGGGGCGGATAAACATGCAGGGCGCCATTAATGATGCTGCTTGCGCCATTGCTACAGAGAGCCGTGAACAAGTGTTTGATCTGGATGTTACATCATTTTCGGATATTTATCCGGGCGGCGAAGGGAAAGTAACCCCCTTCAGCATTCATCTGGTGAATTGTATTTCAGCGCTGGGGAGTAACTCAATATCTGAATGGAGACAGTTTCAGATAACTTTTGACGGCAATGTTGACGGGCAGATGTTTGGCGTGGGGGGGAAGGCGTCGGGTGTGGCACTGGCTATCAGCGATGCGGATGGCAATATCGTCAGGCCGGGAATACCTCTGCCGCTAAGTAATAATTCATTTAAAAATGGTCGATTGGATTATGTCATGAAGTTAATGACTAACAGGCAGCCATTTAGATCGGGTGAGTATTTTACTTCGGTGAGATTCAAAATGGATTATTACTGAGTCGGCCGGCTATTTCAGGGACGTTTATAGTAAAGGGTTTGAATATGATGTTTTTGTCTGCAGGAAAGCCGTTTCGTTTACCCATTCTGAGCGTCTGGATAGCGCTGGCATTGGGCAGCCTGGTGACCAATGCTGGAGCCGTGGAGGAAATCCAATTCAATACCGACGTATTGGATATAAACGATCGCAAAAACATCGATCTGAGCCAGTTTACGCGCGGCGGTTACATTATGCCGGGGACTTACGGCATGACGGTGCATGTCAATAAAAGCGATCTTCCTGAGCAACAGGTGCCTTTTTATGTCCCTGAAGACGATCCCAACGGTAGCCGCGCCTGTGTAAACCGAGCGCTGGTGGCACAGTTGGGGCTGAAAGAGGCGATGCAGAAGGAACTGACCTGGTGGCACCAGGGAGAGTGTCTGAATGAAACCAGCCTGAAGGGCATGGAGGTGCGAGGCGATCTGGCGTCGTCGTCGCTGTATCTCAGCATCCCACAGGCTTATCTGGACTATATCTCGGAGGATTGGGAGCCGCCATCCCGCTGGGACGAAGGCATACCGGGAGTGCTGCTCGATTACAACCTTAATGCGCAGGCGCAACGTCAGTTAAAGGGCGGTACGCGGTCATACAATGCCAGCGGCAACGGCACGGCGGGCGCCAACATGGGGGCCTGGCGGCTACGGGCCGACTGGCAAGCGAGCATTAGCCAGCAAAGCGGGGCCGGGCAGGGCGCGGAAAAACGGTTGGAATGGAGCCGTTACTACGCTTATCGGGCTTTGCCAGCGCTGCGTTCGAAATTGACCGCCGGTGAAGATTATCTCGATTCCGGGCTGTTCGACAGTTTCCGCTTCGGCGGCGTGAGCCTGCGTTCCGACGACAGTATGTTGCCGCCCAACCTGCGCGGCTATGCGCCGGAGGTGGTGGGCGTGGCGAAAAGCAACGCCAAGGTAATCATCAGTCAGCAAGGGCGGGTACTGTACGAAACCACGGTAGCGGCGGGGCCGTTCCGCATTCAAGATATTGATGATGCGGTGTCTGGTGAATTGAATGTGCGGGTGGAAGAACAGGATGGCAGCGTACAAGAGTTCACGATGAACACCGCCAGCATCCCGTATCTGACTCGTCCCGGGTCAGTGCGCTATAAGCTGGCTTTGGGCAAACCCTCCGATATGAATCACCGTTATCGAGGGCCGCTGTTCGGCACCGGCGAGTTTTCCTGGGGGGTGAGCAACGGTTGGTCGCTGTACGGCGGTGCACTGCTGGGCGGGGATTACAATGCTGCGGCGCTGGGCATCGGCCGCGATCTGATGCTATTGGGCGCGATGTCATTCGATATCACCCAGTCGCGCGCCAGATTGCCCTACGACCGCGAGACGCTGAGCGGCGGATCATACCGGCTCAGTTACTCGAAGAGTTTCGACGAGCTGGACAGCCAGGTCACTTTCGCCGGCTACCGTTTCTCGGAGCAGAGCTTTATGAGCATGAGTGAGTTTCTGGACGCTCGTCAGTTCGGGCGACGGTTCGGCAACAGCAAGGAGATGTACACCATCAGCTATAGCCAGCAACTGCGCGAGCTGGGGCTGAGCGCGTACTTGAACTATAACCACCAAACCTATTGGGACCGGCCGGCTAACGATCGTTACAACCTGACGATGTCGCGTTATTTCGATATTGGCCGGTTCAGAAGCCTGAGTTTGTCGCTAACGGCTTACCGCAACCGCTACAACGAGCGTAACGACGACGGCGCCTATTTGTCGCTGTCGGTGCCGTGGGGCAATGGCGCCAGCGTCAGCTATAACGCCACGCTTAACCGCAGCGACAACACCCATCGGGTGAGCTATTACGATCGCCTCGACGAGCGCAGCAACTACCAGCTCAGCGCCGGCGGCTCGCGCAGCGGCGCGAATTTGAGCGGCTATTACACCCGCGATAGCGATATGGCGCGCGTTAGCGCCAACGCCAGCTATCAGCAGGACAGGTACAGCGCGATCGGCCTGTCGGCACAGGGGGGCATGACGCTGACCGCCGAAGGCGGTGCGTTGCACCGTAGCAACATACCGGGCAGCACCCGGCTGCTGTTGGATACCGAAGGCGTGAGCGGGGTGCCGGTGCGCGGCTATGGCAGCGCCGCGGCGACCAATCGCTGGGGCAAGGCGGTGGTGACGGACGTCAACAGTTACTACCGCAACAAGGCCAGCATCGATCTCGACAAGCTGGGGGATAACGCCGAGGCCACCAAATCGGTGGTGCAGGCGACGCTGACTGAAGGGGCTATCGGCTACCGCAAGTTTGCGGTGATCGCCGGGGAGAAGGCGATGGCGGTGATCAGGCTGGCGGACGGCAGCGAACCGCCGTTCGGCGCCACGGTGCTGAACGCCCGCAAGCAGGAGACCGGTATCGTCAACGACGGCGGCAGCGTTTACCTGAGCGGCATCAACGCCGGCGAGCGCATGACGGTGCGCTGGGGCGGGGCGGGGCAGTGCGAGGTGCAGATGCCGACGCCGCTGCCGGCGGAGATGTTGACCACCAATTTACTGCTGCCGTGCCGGGCGCTGAGCGCGGGCGACGGCGGCAACGAACACTGAATTTAGGAGTTTTTATGATGAGCAAACGTCACGTTATCGGCCTGCTGGCTACCACTTCGCTGCTGGCGGGGGCTTTGACCCCTGCGGCGAATGCCGCCATCGCGCTGGATCGCACCCGGGTGGTGTTTGATGGCAGCGTGCAGTCGGTGAGCCTGAGCGTCAGCAACCAGAACAAGCAGCTGCCGTACCTGGCGCAGGGCTGGCTGGAAGACGCGCAGGGCAACAAGATCCAGAGCCCACTGACGGTGCTGCCGCCGGTGCAGCGCATCGAGCCGGGCAAGCCGAGCCAGGTGAAGATCCAGGCGTTGCCGGCGGCGAAGATGCTGCCGCAGGACAGGGAGACGCTGTACTACTTCAACCTGCGCGAGATCCCGCCGAAGAGCAACAAGCCGAACTCGCTGCAGATTGCGCTGCAGACGCGCATCAAGCTGTTCTACCGCCCGGCGGCGATCGCGCCGGAACGCAATGCCGCGCCGTGGCAGGAGCAGCTGACGCTGACCAAACAGGGCGACAAGTACATCGTCAATAACCCGACGCCGTATTACGTCACTATCGTCGATGCGGCCAGGGGCAAAGGTGCGGCCAGCCCGCATAATTTTGAACCGTTTATGGTGCCGCCGAAGGGGCAGATACCGTTGACGGTGAGCGCCTCCAGCGTAGGCGGTAGCCCGGTGCTGACCTACATCAACGACTACGGCGGCCGTCCGCAATTGGCGTTTAACTGTCGCGGCGGGACTTGTACGGTGGCGCCGGAGAAAAAATCGTCTTAATGACGAGATGGCGATTGGTTGACGTCAGTACCAGTGTTCAAAGCCTAGGGAGTCAGATGAAAAGCCTGTTATTGCGCATGACGCTCGCCCTGAGCGCGAGCATGAGTTCGTATTGTTCAGTCGCTACGACGGACAACATGTTATTGCACGGAGCGTTGGTTACGGAGCCATGTACGTTGCGAATGGGCGATGAAGATATTCAATTGGAGCTGGATCCGGTTATTGACAAATACCTCTACATGCACAGTCGCACACCGGCAAAGCCGTTTAGCCTGACCTTACAGGATTGCGACGTCAGCGTGGGAAAAACGGTAAAGCTCACGTTTAGCGGTACTGAAAGCGCCGCTTTGCCCGGCCTGCTGGCTTTGGATGGCGGCAGCCAGGCCAGCGGCATCGCCTTAGGGATAGCGACGGCGGAGGGGAAACCCGTCGTATTGAACAAGCCAGGCCAAGGCTATGCGCTGGTTAACGGCACCAACAGTTTGCAACTGCAGGTTTACATCCAGGCGGAGGGGGAGGCGATAGCGCAAAAGAAAATCAGTCTTGGCGCATTCTCAGCCGTCACCACTTTCGGTCTGGAATATGAGTGAAGGCGGGCTGCGACAGTTACTCAGGAGGGGATGATATGACAAGGGAAAAAGCGAGAGTACATCGCTCATATTCATATGTTGCTTACGAACTCTGCTATTACGCCGTATTGGGCGGGCTGGCGCTGATGGTGCCACTAATTATTATGACAACGCTGTGGCTCATGCCTGCAGCGCAAGCGGCAAACGATCTCGATACCTACGGCGCCGACGGCGTGCTGCATGTGAGAGGGGCTTTGACGGAAAGCGCCTGTCGGCTGGAGATGGACAGTGCCAGGCAAGACATACGTTTGGACGATATCGGCACCGCGGAGTTGCGGCGGGCGGGGGATCGTGGTGAACCGGTGGCATTTTCCTTGAGGTTACGCGATTGCCTACGCAGCGTAGGCGCCGGCACCAGAGATGAACGCACCGGCTCTTTGAGCTGGGCGCCTTATCAACCGGCGGTCACTATCGGTTTCAGTGCTCCTGCGGATGCGGATAATCCGCAGTTGGTCAAATTGGTGGGCGTTTCAGGCATCGGGCTGCGGGTAACGGATGCCGCGGGGCGTGATGCCCGATTGGGTGAACGCGGCGCCCCGTTATTGCTTGAGCAGGGGAACAATGTACTTACGTATAAGGTGGCGCCGGAACGAACCCCGGCGCCATTAAGGGCCGGTGCTTATGCCGCAACGATAGATTTCAGGCTGAATTATGACTGACGGAGCGAAATAAATGGCAAGTGTGAGAGGAAAACTCCGGGTGGCGGCATGGCTGTTTTTGGCATTGTCGGTTATACCCGCCGGCACCTCTTGGGCGGATACCGCCATCTCTTTCAGCGGCACCGTGACTGCGCCGATGCCTTGCTCAATTAACGGTAAACGGGCAATAGTCACTCATTTTGGCAACGATCTAGTCACTACTCGTATCGATGGCAGTAATTACCTGAAATCGTTGGATTATACGCTGGAGTGTCATAGTAACAGCCCGAATGCGCTTCGCATGCAGCTGCAGGGCGATGTCTCTGATTTCAACCAGCATGCGTTGCGAACGACCACGATGCCTGACTTGGCTGTCGAGCTACGCGTCAACGGCAAACCTGTGGCACCTAATAGCTGGTTTAAGTTTATTTATCCCGAGACGCCGTTGCTGCAGGCTGTGCCGGTTAAACGTCACGATGCGAAGCTGTCCGGCGGCTCGTTTTACGCTACGGCGACCATGCTGGTGGATTATCAGTAGCGACCGGATTGAGGCGCAAAACATATTTTCTTCAAGGAGCCCAGCGATGTGTCCGTATTGGAAAGCGATAAGAGCGAAACGCCTGAGCGCGTTGGCTCTCTTGGCATTGATGCAAACCGGCGCGGCTCAGGCTGCAGCCACCGCGGATATGGTCTTTTACGGCACGCTGAATGCCCCACCGCCTTGCACGATCAACAATGGGCAAACCGTTGAAGTTGATTTTGGCGATCGGGTAGGGGTGAGTAAGGTGGATGGTAAAAATTACCTGCAATTGATCAACTACCGCATTACCTGTGAGCAGGGCGGTGGCGGGATGGCGTTGGGATTGACGCTTTTCGGGCCAGTCAGCGGCTTTGATACGGCGGCTTTGCAAACCAACGTTCCGGATTTGGCAATTCGCATAATGCGAGACGGCCAACCACTTGAATTAAATAAGCGCATCGATATTGCAATAGACAGCCCGCCAATATTGCAGGCAGTGCCGGTTAAAAGAGCTGGGATGCAATTATCATCAGGCACCTTCAGCGTTACGGCGACGCTGTTGGCGGATTATCTCTAGAGGCTGTAAAAGACGGTATTTTTTATTTAACTTGTGGTGAATAACCATAGAGAAACGATATTATGTATAAAGTTAATGCTCCGTGCGTGTTATTGAGTGTGCTGCTCTTTTTATTGATGGGTGAAGCACGTGCCTTTACTTGCATCACCTCTGATGGTGGGGTTATTGGAGCGGGTGGCAGTGAAGAACCTCTTCCGGTAAGAATTAGAGTTTCCCCGAATTTGGTGGATGGGAAAAACAGCATTGTTAATGTTAGTCAGATTTATTGTAAGAACGATTTGCCTGGAAATTATATATGGACTGACTATCTCT
>NZ_JBJNLG010000023.1:0-98763 GCF_052169175.1 Serratia sp. CY31944 | reverse complement strand
TGAAGAGGGGACGTTACGACGTATGACCATGGGGGAAATAAAATTGGCTCGCCATATATATGGAAGCTCAATTATATATGGTCGTGTATGGATACACTGTGATAGCTATTTCCCGTTTGGCTTACAAAACAGAAGTTATGCCATGGCACCTAATGGTGAGTTATGGTTACGAAGGGAACTCTATAAAGACGATTTTTCTGATAACACGGTTCTGATAGAAGATAAACATCTTTTCATCCATGAGTTGGGGCATGTATGGCAGCATCAGCATGGACAATGGGTAAGAATGCGTGGGTTGTTTAGTTGGGCGGCTGAGTACAACTATCGTCTTGATAAGAATAAAATTACTGATTACTCGCTGGAGCAACAAGCTTCGATTTTTGCTGATTACTGGCTGCTGTTGGTTTATGGTATTGAAACGTGGCGTTATTATCAACGTCCTGGACGAGTGGGTAAGTACAGGGGAACCGATAGTTTGCGTGACATTCATGCACTTTATCAAAAAATTATTAAGGGATGAGAGGGAGCATGAAAAAATATGTGGTTCTATTCACGGCCTGCTTCCTGGTCGGCTGTCCGGGGCCTGGCGATAAGCTGGCTCCGCGCTTCCCCGCCGTTGTCACTGCCAAAGATAACCATGTCTGCATTCTTTCTTCTATGAAGGCGGGGGATAATATCCGCTTCGTTCAGATTTATAGCGAATCAGGCGATAAGCTCATTAAAGCTATCGATAATGACGTTTTCTTCGTTGAGCCGGGGAGGTGCATGCCGGTATTCGACTATGCTTTTCGGCCAGGGAAGCGTTATTCCGTCGCCTACGATATACAGACACCCGAAGGTTCGCATTTGATTACCGCCGCATTCATGGTTGTCTCCGACGAACGGGGCAACCTGAGGGTTAACCATTAACGCATGTTCTTAGGTTTAGTTTGTTGGACTGCGTTAGGTTGTAGAATGAAAGGCTATGAAAAAACTTGCCCTGTTGCTCGCTAACGCATTGGCTGTTGTTGGGCTGGCTGTGCTGACAATAAAGCTTTTTCCTGTACCCAGGCTAAACCAGAACCAAACCGCTTGGCTGATTGACGCCAGTGGGTTTTTTCATTTTAACGATACGGAATGGTTTGGTGCGCTCGTTTTTGGCGCGTTTTATCTGCTGGTCGGGTGTCTGGAGTGGCTCTTTATCCGCCAGGTTTTTCAGCGGGTGAGCTGCGGGCACCGCCACTAACTCTCATCACCGTTCCTCCACCTTCACCACCCGGGTATTCAGCGGGGTGAGCGTCTGCCCGGCGCTGCCGATCGGCGTCAGGCGCGGGACGGGGCGGCCGCTGTCGCTTTCCACCAGCGTTGAGTGCGCTTCTCCCTCGGCGAACAGATGATCTTCCCCCCACTGGCGCAGGCCGACGATCACCGGAAACAGCGCGCGGCCTTTCTCGGTCAGCACATACTCCTGATAGGCGCTGCCGTCTGCGGCGGGCACGATTTCCAGCACGCCGTGCGTCACCAGCGCGCGCAGGCGGGTGGCAAGGATGTTCTTCGCCATCCCCAGCCCTTTTTGAAATTCGCTGAAGCGGGTGACGCCGTCGAAGGCGTCACGCACGATCAGCAGCGACCACCAGTCGCCAATCACATCCAGCGTACGCGCCACCGGGCACGGCGCGTTTTCCAGGCTTTTACGTTTCACGACGGTTATCTCCAGCTGCATATTCTGGTTGCATTATAAAACCTCCGCGCCTAAAGTTCATTGGGTTTAATAATGAAACCAGATTGAGGTGTGCGATGAGCGACAAACTGCTGGATCCCCCCTGTGCGGCGCTGGGGCGCCTGCCGGCCCCTCTGGTGCTGCTGTTGGTCGCCGCCAGCGCCTTTAGCGTGGCCAACGTTTACTATGCGCAGCCGCTGCTGGACGCCATCGCCCATGATTTTTCCATCAGCCTGGCGGCGGTCGGCATGGTGATCACCGTGACCCAACTGGGCTGCGCGCTGGCGCTGCTGTTGGTGGTGCCGCTCGGGGATCGGCTGAACCGGCATTGGTTGCTGGCGGGGCAACAGCTGGGGCTGATCGGCGCGCTGCTATTGGTGGGCTGGGCGCACAGCGCGCCCTGGCTGCTGGTAGGGATGTTGCTGGTAGGCTTATTGGGCACCGCCATGACGCAGGGGCTGATCGCTTTCGCCGCAGTCCTGGCGGCGCCGCAGGAGCGCGGGCGGGTGGTCGGTGCGGCGCAGGGCGGGGTGGTGCTGGGGCTGTTGTTGGCGCGCACCCTGTCCGGCGCGCTGGCGGACGTTGGCGGCTGGCGCACGGTGTACTTCTTCTCCGCCGGGGTGACGCTGGTATTGCTGCCGATCCTGTCGCGCCTGCTGCCCGCGCCGCGCACCGCTCCCAGTACGCTGAGCTATCCCGCGCTGCTGCGTTCGATGCTGAGCCTGTTGCTGCATGACCGCACGCTGCAAATTCGCGGCATTTTGGCGCTGCTAATGTTCGGCGCTTTCAGCCTCTTTTGGAGTTCGCTGGTGTTGCCGCTGAGCCAGGCGCCGTTCAACTTCACCCACGCCGCGGTGGGGGCGTTCGGCCTGGTCGGCGCGGTGGGCGCGCTGGCGGCGGTGCGCGCCGGGCATCTGGCGGATCGCGGGCTGGGGCAGGCGGCCAGCGGCGTGTGTCTGCTGCTGTTGACGCTGGCCTGGCTGCCGCTCGGTTTGCTCGGCAGCGGCCTGGTTTGGCTGGTGGCGGGCATCGTGCTGCTGGATCTGGCGGGCCAGGCGATCCACGTGCTGAACCAGAGCATGATCTTCAGCGCGCACCCGCAGTCGCACAGCAGGCTGGTGGGCTGCTACATGCTGTTTTACGCCGTCGGTAGCGGGTTGGGCGCCTTTGCCGGCACCCATATGTATGCCTGGGCGGGCTGGAGCGGCGTCTGCTGGCTGGGGGCGGGCGTCAGCCTGAGCGCGCTGCTGTTTTGGCGGCTGACGCTGCGCGGCATGCCGCCCTCAGCGACGGCGGTGGAGCAGTGAAAGCTGGAAGCCCAGCGCACCACACAACTGCTGAGGCGCGGTGAAGCCGCTTTCCGCCAGGAGGAGACGGCTGCGTGCCGCCGCCATCGGGTGCCAGTTGCGGCGGGTGCGTTCGATCACCTCCTGCGCCTGCGCCGCCGAATGCCCGGCGCTTTGCAGCCAGTGTTGGTAATGGCTGACGGGCAGGCCCTCCGGTTGATAGTCGAACAGCAGCAGCGGTGCAGCGGGGGAGAGGCGCTGCGCCAACTGCTGCAGGAAATCCAGTTTGGCGCCATCGTCGGCGATAAAATGCAGCACCAATGAGCACACCGCTGCGTCGTGGCGGGTTTGCGGCGCTTGTTGCAGCAAGGTGGGCTGGAAACTCACCCGTTGTGCATAACCCGCGGCTTCGGCCTTGGCGCGCGCGGCCGCCAGCATGCCGGCGGAGGGTTCCACGGCGCTGAAACGCCAGCTGGCGTTGGCGGCGGCCAGCGCCGACAGTTCGCTGCCGGTGCCGCAACCGGCCAGCAACAGCGTGGCGTCATTCGGCAGCGTCTGCGCGAGCGTCGCCGTCAGCAGCGCCTGAGCAAACTGATAGCCAGGCACGAGGGTCAGAATACGGCGATCGTAGTCCGCCGCCGCGGCATCGGGGAAGCGAGTATCCGTTTGGTGTTGCATAACCTTCCTTGCAAAGTTCATTGAGAGAGACAAGGAAGGGTATGCTTAAGTGATAATGAAATCCATTATCATTAATAAGTTCTGTGACGGGAAAGGCAGCGTTAGCGGGCCGGCGAATGCAGCAGGTAATAATCTTCTTCGCCGTCGTTGCCGGTAGAAATGATGCGCCAGCCGTGTTTGCGGTAGAACGCCAGCGCCTTTTCATTCTTCACCAGGCATTTCAGCGAGCCGGTGGCGGTGAAGGTAGCTTCCGCCGCCTGCAGCAGCGCACTGCCGACGCCGCGCGGCGGCTGATGGGGATCGACATACAGGTTATGAATGAAGTTGTCTTCGCGGTAGACGGAGACGAATCCCAGCAGCACGCCGCCGTCTTCCGCCACCAAAATCGCTTCGCCCAGCGTCGCGCCGTCGAAATCTTCCAACTGATAGTTTGAGGTATCGCGCCAGCCGAACGCCGCCTTGCGCGACGCCAGGTACAGCGTGCGCAGGAAGGGGCGATCGGTTTCTTGGTAGGGTCTTATCTGCATGGCATCTCCCGGTGGTTTGTGCTCACTATAGCGCATAGCGCGGCGTATGCTCGCCGGGCAATTTATTCGCTTGTTTGTCCGCGTCGCCGCTGGCATGATCCCCTGCAGGGATTAACGCAACGTTGATCACAACCTATTGATTTTCATGACTCGGGGTGCCCTTCTACGTGAAGGCTGAGAAATACCCGTATTACCTGATCTGGATAATGCCAGCGTAGGGAAGTCACGGCCGCCCAGCCGGCGCCGCCTTCTTGAACGCCGGTTGGGAGGAATATGATCGCTCGACCTGATGCACTACCCGGCGCGCGCGCCGCGGCCTGTCTGACCCAATTCCAACAGCGGCCTCCGCTGATCCACTGCCTGACCAACGAGGTGGTGCAATCGCTGACCGCCAACGTGCTATTGGCGCTCGGCGCCTCCCCGGCGATGGTGGTGGAGCCGCAAGAGGCGGCGCAGTTCAGCGCGCTGGCCGACGGCCTGCTGATCAACGTCGGTACCCTCAATGCGCTGCGCGCCGAATCTATGCGGGCGGCGGTGGCCGCGGCCAATCAGGCCGGCAAGCCCTGGACGCTGGATCCGGTGGCGGTCGGCGCGCTCTCCTACCGCACCGCCTTTGCTAAACAGCTGCTGGACGAGAAACCGGCGGCGATACGCGGCAACGCCTCGGAAATCATGGCGCTCAGCGGGTTGCTGGCCAGCGGCCGCGGCGTGGACAGCGGCGACGATTCGCTGGCGGCATTGCCCGCCGCGCGTGAGCTGGCGCAGCGCAGCGGCGCGGTGGTGGCGGTCACCGGCGCGGTGGATTACGTCACCGACGGCCAACGCGATTGGGCGATCGAAGGCGGTTCCCCGCTGATGACGCGGGTGGTGGGCACCGGCTGCGCGCTGTCGGCGGTCGTGGCAGCGTTTTGCGCCCTGCCGGGCGATCGCCTGGACAACGTGGCGACCGCCTGCCGGGTGATGTCCCACTGCGGCGGCCTCGCGGCCAGACAGGCCACCGGGCCGGGCAGCTTTACGCCGGCGTTCCTCGACGCCCTGTATCAGCTGCGCGGGGAGGATCTGTGATGAAACGCATTAACGCCCTGACCATCGCCGGCACCGATCCCAGCGGCGGCGCCGGCATTCAGGCCGATTTGAAGGCTTTCTCGGCGCTCGGCGCCTACGGCACCTCGGTGATCACCGCGCTGGTGGCGCAGAATACCCGCGGCGTGCAGTCGGTGTATTACATCGATCCGGCGTTCGTCGCCACGCAGTTGGACTCGGTGTTCAGCGACGTGCGCATCGACAGCGTCAAGATCGGCATGCTGGCCAACGCCGACATCGTGCAGGCGGTGGCCGAACGGCTGCGCCATTACCGGCCGGAATTCGTGGTGCTGGACACCGTGATGCTGGCGAAAAGCGGCGATCCGTTGCTGGCGCCGGAGGCGGTGGCGTCTATTCGACGCGAGCTGTTGCCGCTGGTGTCGATCATTACGCCGAACCTGCCGGAAGCGGCGGCGCTGCTGGCGTGCGCGCCGGCGGAAGATGAAGCGCAGATGCGCGAGCAGGGGCGGGCGCTGCTGGCGATGGGCTGCCGGGCGGTGCTGATGAAGGGCGGCCACCTGAGCGAAAGCGAGAGCCCGGACTGGCTGTTTACCGCAGAAGGCGAGCAGCGCTTTACCGCGCCGCGCGTCGCCACCCGCCACACCCACGGCACCGGTTGCACGCTCTCGGCCGCGCTGGCGGCGCTGCGCCCGCGCCATGCCGACTGGGCGGCCACGGTGGCCGCCGCCAAGGACTACCTGCAACAAGCGCTGCAACAGGCGGACACGCTGGAAGTGGGGCACGGCATCGGGCCGGTGCATCATTTCCACGCCTGGTGGTGAGTCAACTTTTTGCCGCAACCGTGGTCTGACTAGTTCAGGCCCGGTTTTATGGGCGAAACCTGATTTAACCTAGGGAGAAGGACTATGACGGGACACCAGGCGCTGCGTTGCGCCCTCTTCGGCGCATTGCTCAGCTTCAGCGCGGGCAGCTTTGCTCAGCAAATCGTCACCACGTCGGATTTGATTCAGCAGCCGGGGTATCAGGCCAGCTGGCAAAACATGGTGAAAGGCCAGGCGCGGATGCCGGGCTGGGCGCGCAAGGGCGTCGGCACCTCGACGCCGGCGCAGAACCTGAGCTGGAAGGGCAAAGAGTATCTGGTCGGCAACCTGTGCAAGCCGCACGACTGCGGCAACAACTTTTTGATCGTGGCGTTCAGCGCGGACAAATCCCAGGCCTGGGGCGTGCGAGTGGCGGTGGAAGACCGGCCGGAAGCCGTCGACCATCCGAAGAAATACGCCAAGTATCAGTGGCTCGGCAAGCCGGATGACGACATGAAAGCGCTGCTGAAGCAGCAGTTCGAGAACAATCCCGACTGGAAATGATCTGACCGGGGGCGCCGGTGATGGCGCCCCCGGCGTTGGTCAGCCGATGCCGGCCTGATGCAGATCGTGCAGGTTGAGCGCCCCCACCAGTACGCCGTCCATATCGACCACCGGGGCCGCGCTGATGTGCTGTTCGTGCAGCGCCTCCAGCGCCTCGCCGGCGCGCCACTGCTCCGGCAGCCGATAGCCGGGGCGGGTGATCGCCGGGCTGAGCGGATCCTGCAGGCTGTTGCCCTTCACCAGCCAGCGGCGCAGGTCGCCGTCGGTAAACACGCCCACTACCCGCTGCTGCGCGTCGCAGACCGCCACTAACCCGAGCCCGGTGCGGCTCAGCTCCAGCATCGCTTCCATCACGTTGGCGCTTTCGCTCACGCGCGGCAGGCGATCGCCGGTGCGCATCAGGTGATGCACGCGGTTCAGCAGGCGCGCCCCCAGGCTGCCGCCCGGGTGCGAGCGGGCGAAATCTTCCGCGTTGAAACCGCGCTGGCGCATTAACGCCATCGCCAGAGCATCGCCCATCATCAGCGTGTTGACCGCGCTGGAGGTCGGCGCCAGCCCCATCGGGCAGGCTTCGCGCTCGACGCCGATATCCAGCACGCAGGCTGCGGCCAGCGCCAGCGGCGACTCTTTGCCGCCGGTGACGGCGATTACCGGAATGCCGTTCTCCGCCAGCAGCGGCAGGATCAGATCCAGCTCTTTGGCGCGGCCGGAGTAGGAGATGAACACCACCACGTCGTCGGCGCCGATCATGCCGAGATCGCCGTGCAGCGCCTCCGCCGGGTGCACAAAGAACGACGGCGTGCCGGTGCTGGCCAGCGAGGCGGCGATTTTCTTGCCGATATGGCCGGACTTGCCGATGCCGGAAATCACTGCTTTGCCACGGCAGTTCAGCAGCAGTTCGCAGGCGCTGACGAAGTTGTCGTCCAGGCGCGCCAGCAGGCGTTGCGCTTCGGTCAGCTCGATCTCCAGCGTTTCGCGGGCGAAGGCGAGCAGGGCGTTGGCGTTACTCATCGGGGTCTCCTACCAGAAGGATATTGATGCCTTTCGCCTGCAGGGCGGCGAGGTAATCGGGGTTGATGTCTCGGTCGGTGATCAGCGTGTCGACGGCGCTGAGTTCGCACACCACGTTCGGGCTCTTGCGGCCGAATTTCGAGGAGTCTACCAACAGAATAATGCGGCCGGCGGCTTCGCACATCGCTTTGCTGACGTTGTGCACTTCGTTGAAGGTGGTGACGCCGGCGTTGAGATCGACGCCGTCCGCGCCGATAAACAGCTTGTCGAAGCTGAACTGCTGAAACGCCGATTCGGCCTGGTTGCCGTGGAACGAAGCCGATTTTTTGCGGTAGGTGCCGCCGGGCATCAGGATGGTCTGATCGTTGTCCAGCTCCACCAGCGCGTTGACGATGGTCAGGCTGTTGGTCATCACCGTGATGTTATTGAACTGCGCCAGGTGCGGCACCATCTGCAGCACCGTGCTGCCGGCATCGAAGATCAGCGAGTCGCCGTCGGCGATCAGCGCCACGGCGGCGCTGGCGATGTGGCGTTTTTTCTCGGTGTTGATATGGGTTTTGCGGTCGATCGGCTGATCGCCGTCGTCGCGGCTGAGCACCACGCCGCCGTAGGTGCGGATCACCTCGCCTTCTTCTTCCAGCAGGGTGAGATCCTTGCGGATGGTGGTGCCGGTGGTGGAGAAATGCTCGGCCAGGGCATCCACTGCCGTTTTGCCGTGCCGCTGCAGATATTCAAGGATAGCGGCCTGCCGCTGCTTTGGTTTCATCGCGATTCCCGTTCACAAGAGTTGGGCATTTCCCCTCGCTGAATAATTCACTATGAAAGGTAATGTCTTTTAATGTGAAAATATCACGATTTGGGTTCAATCGCTAACGATAGTGCAGACTGGCATGCGCGATCCTCGGGGAAGATCACATCCGGGCGCAAATCCCGCTGATGCAAACCGTGCAATCGAGGCAGCGGGCGGGGCCGGGCGAAAACGGTCAGGCCGCGCAGCAACAGGCTGCCGCACACCCGCCGATCGGCGTCGAAGGCCAGTGCCAGCACCACTCGCGGGCGGAAGCGGCCGCCGGAACGGCCGACGCCGACGGCGCCCAGCCGGCACAGGCCGTCGAAGGCGCGGTTGAAGCGCTGCAGTTGCCACCAGCCAAAGGCGATTTGCAGCAGCCAGGCCAGCAGCGCGAAGGCGATCAGAGCTTGAGTCATGGGGTTCTCCTTAGCCCCCTTCCGCCGAAGGGGGCGTCGATGGCGTCAGAACATCACCTGGCCGCCGGTGATGTTGATCGATTGGCCGGTGCAGTAAGAGGCCTTGTCGCTGGCGTAGAACAGCAGGGTGTTCAGCACGTCCTGGTAGTCGCAGCCGCGCTTCAGCGGCACTTTGTCGATGTAGTACTGCTCCACCTGGTCCGGCGCTATGCCCAGTTTTTGCGCGTACTGCGGCAGCAGCGACTGGAACATCGGCGACTTCAGCAGGTTGCCGAGCATCAGCGAATGCACGGTAATGCCGTACTCCGCCAGATCGAGCGCCAGCGACTGCGTCAGCCCCACGCCGCCGAACTTGGCGGCGCTGTAGCCGGAGTTGTGCTTGCTGCCGACCTTGCCGGACTTGGAGTTGATCTGAATGATGCGCCCGGCGATGCCGTCGCGGATCATCAGGCGCGAGAACTCGCGGGCGCAGAGGAAATAACCCACCAGGTTCACCTGCAGCGAGCGATCGAAGTCGCCCAGCGGGAAATCGGTGATTGGCGCCGCCTTGGCGATGCCGGCGCTGTACACCAGCAGGTTGGCCTGGCCGAACGCCCGGTCAACCGCCGCCGCCAGCGCGATCACGCTCTGCTCGTCGGTGGCGTCGGCCTGAAAACCGCAGGCGCTGCCTGTGCCGTACTCTTCGTTGATCTGCTGTGCCACCTGATTGGCGTTGTCGGCGTTCAGATCGGCCACCGCCACCCGATAACCGGCCTGCGCCAGCCCGTGGGACAAAAAGGCGCCTAACGTTTGGCCGCCGCCAATCACTACAGCTACTTCAGACATGGTCTACTCCTTATGCGATAAATGACAGCGTGCTGCCCAACGGGATATCGGTCGGCGTCGGGCCGGATACGTGGATCGAGCCGGGGAATTCGGCTTCGGCTTCGCCGTCGAAGCGCACGGTGATGTGGCCCAGCTCGCGCAGGTTCTGCGTGGCGACGCTGCCGACGGCGGTGATGGCGTAGCGCCGCTGCGCCAGCTCCATCACGCCGCCGACCTGCAGCTCGCCGGCGGTCGCGCCGTGGCGGTGGATGAAGCAGAACTCTTCGATATCCGCCGGCGCGCCTTCACGGAAGGTGATCAGCATGTTGTCCAGCAACGCGTCGCGGGCGCAGCCGCCGATCTGCGTGATGGTGGTGTGAAAAATGGTGTGCATAAACGTCTCCCTGGAAATCAGCTTATTGATAAATGAAGGCCGAGGCGGCCCAGGCGATCAACACCGTCGGCGCGCCGGTCAGGAAGCGGCCGACCAGCACCGAAGGCACGCCGACTCGCACGGTGTCCTGCTTGGCTTCCGCCAGCGACAGGCCGACCGGAATGAAGTCGCAGGCGGCCTGCGCGTTGATGGCGAACAACGCGGGCAGCGCCAACTGCGGCGGAATATGGCCGAGGCCGATCTGCACCCCGACCAGCACGCCGATCACCTGGGCGATGACCGCGCCGGGGCCGAGGAACGGCGACAGCAGCGGGAATGAGCAGATCAACGCCAGCGTCACCAGGCCGATCGGGCTGTTGGCCAGCGGCGTCAGGCCGTGAGCGATAAAGTCCCCGAGGCCGGAGGCCATGATGATGCCGATCAAGGCCGAGACGAACGCCATAAACGGCAGGATGGTCTTCAGCACGGTGTCGATGGTGTCGCGCCCGGCCTGGAAGAACACCGCCACCACCGATCCCATGCCCATGCCGACCTTCGCCAGCAGCCCGTCGCTTTGCTCGGTGATCTTCTTGCTGGTGTCGTAGTCGCGTGCCTTGGGCGGCGCTGCAACGGTGGTGGCGGGTTGGCTATCTGCCGCTTCGATTCGGCTGATGTTGTGGTCGCGCACGCCGGAGACATAGATGTCTTCGAGGATAAACTGCGCCAGCGGGCCGGACTGGCCGGTGGCGTGGATGTTGACCGTCGGAATGCGGCGTTTCGGATACAGGCCGCAGCGCAGGGTGCCGCCGCAGTCGATCACCGCCACCCCGATCTCTTCCGCCGGCGGTTCACCTTCTTTGAAGCCGTCGACGGCCGGCCAGCCGGTCAATTCGCTGAGGCGATCGACGATCGAAGGTCGGGTGCCGGCGGTGATGTACACCACTTTCTTGCCGGGCTCTATCGGCAGCTCCAGGGGGCCGCCCCAGCCGCTGGCGCCTTTTTCAATACGGATATAAGCACTCATGCTGCACTCCACGAATTAAAGTTGCACCTGGCGATCCAGACGGATGCCCATCTTGCGTTCGAACAGGCTGGTGGTGAGATCGGTGACCCAGCCGCGGAAGAAGTTGGTGAACAGCCCCACCAGGAAATAGCTCACCGCCAGCGGGCCGAGCGGCAGGCCGAGGGTGGTCAGGCCGCTGGCGATGCCGAGGTAAACGAACAGCTCGCCGGGATTGATGTGCGGGAACAGGCCGTTCATCGAGTGGCAGCTGTAGGAGGCCGCCGCGTAGTAGCTCGGCTTGTATTTCTCCGGCATGAAGCGCCCCAGGCTGAGGGTCATCGGGTTGCAGAAGACAAAGGTGCCGATCAGCGGCAGCAGCAGATAACGCGACACGGGGTTGCCCGCGCAGCGCTGCGCCAATCGTTCGATACGTTCCTGGCCAACAAATTTGATCAGCGCGTTCATGATAACCAACAGGCTGATCAACAAAGGTAAAATGCCGGTCACCATGCCGACAAACACTTCACCGCCTTTCTGAAACAGGCCGATAAACCACTCGGCGCCGTGGGTGATTAGCTCAATCATTATGTTCTCCTGTAATGGACTGATATGGCCTGGAGCGAACGGCGGCTCTGTCGCCATGGGCCTTACAGTAGTCACTTTGTTGGGCTATTTGTTTTAAATAGATCACAATTTGAAAGATAAATATTTTATTTTGAAAGTTTGAAGTGAAAGAAAGAGAAGGTCTGTGGCATGAGGGGGAGAGAGCGGGCACAAAAAAGCCCGGCGAACCGGGCTTTGGGTAGGGGGTATACGGAAATCGCCGTTGTTAGCGTGCTTCTGTTACTGCTCGAGAATCTTTTGTATTGTCTGTACGGAAGCACCGTTTCTTTCGGCCGTTTGGGCCAGTTCTTGCTTTTGTTTGTCTTTTTCAGCGATTGCCATATCTTTGGCGGCGGCTATCGCGGCCAGGAAAATTTCTTTTTCCGTCGCGGTGAGCGGGCCTTGTAGTCTGGCTTCGCAGACGCGATACAACGTATCGCGGATAAAATTTACCGTTGTGGTGCGCCGAGCCAGATCGATTACGGCGGTGCTGAACCCTGCATCGCCACTGACTTTTTGAATTTGTTCCGTACTCATTTCAGCTTTCAGCGCGGCAATAACGGACTGCGCGACATCAGGCGGTGGAGCCACGCAGTACTTGATATTTGAGTCTGCGGGAATATAAATGGCGCTGCTTCTTGTTGAGTCATAGTCAAACCAATACGTTTCTCCAGGCTTCAACTCATGCCTGGAGGCCGGAGATTTAAATAGCGCGCAAGACGATAGCGAAAGGATGAGCAGGGAGATGATTACAATATTGACTTTCATGATGGCACCACCATAAAAATGTGGATTAACTAGCGTAAAATTTAGTCAAAAGTCCATAAATAACAATGAACTATAACAATTATTAATGCGCTAAGTTTTTGTGTTTTCGGAAAAGGTGGGAAATTTGAAGTTTGATAAGGTTAACTTTCAATCTTTAATGATTTATGTCGTTCTCTTTCGCATATTTGGAATAAAAAAAGCGCAGGAAGATTAAATAAAAACCAGCTCTTATTTTTGCTCATAAAATACATTCGGTTGCATTATTTCCTTGTCAAGACCTCCCTCGATGCACAAAAAAGCCCGGCGAACCGGGCTTGAGGACAGGCGGTCCGTCACATCAGGCGATGGTGACCTTCTTGTCCAGGTAGGCGTCTTGCACGGCGTTGATCAGCGCCACGCCGTCTTTCATCGATTTCTTGAACGCCTTGCGCCCCAGGATCAGGCCCATGCCGCCGGCGCGTTTGTTGATCACCGCGGTGCGCACCGATTCCTGCAGATCGTTCTCACCGGCGGCGCCGCCGGAGTTGATCAGCCCAGCGCGGCCCATGTAGCAGTTGGCTAACTGGTAGCGCACCAGATCGATCGGGTGATCGGTGGTCAGCTTGGTGTAGACGCGATCGTCGGTATAGCCGAATTTCACCGCGCGGTAGCCGCCGTTGTTTTCCGCCATTTTCTGTTTGACGATGTCGGCGCCGATGGTGGCGGCGATGTGGTTGGCCTGGCCGGTCAGATCGGCGCTGGAGTGGTAGTCCACGCCGTCCTTGTTGAATGCCGGGTTGCGCAGATAGGCCCACAACACGGTGACCATGCCCAGCTCATGCGCGCGCTCGAAGGCGATCGAGATCTCTTCGATCTGGCGGCGCGACTGCTCGGAGCCGAAGTAAATGGTGGCGCCGACCGCCACCGCGCCCATGTTGAACGCCTGCTCGACGCTGGCGTACAGGGTCTGGTCGTACTGGGTCGGGTAGCTCAGCGTTTCGTTGTGGTTGAGTTTGACCAGGAACGGAATTTTATGTGCGTAGCGGCGCGATACCGACGCCAGCACGCCGTAGGTGGAAGCGACGCAGTTACAGCCGGCTTCAATCGCCAGCTCGACGATGTTCTTCGGATCGAAATACAGCGGGTTGGCGGCGAACGAGGCGGCGGCGGAGTGCTCGATGCCCTGATCGACCGGCAGGATCGACAGGTAGCCGGTGCCGGCCAGGCGGCCGTGGTTGAACAGGGTTTGCATCGAACGCAGCACGCTGTTGGGGCGGTTGTTATCGATCATTACGCGGTCGACGAAGTCGTCGCCCGGCAGGTAGAGATTCTCGGCGGGGATAGTGGTACAGCGGTGTTGCAGCAGATCTTCCGCTTCCTTTCCTAGCAACTGCACAATATCAGTCATGATTCACTCCCGATTAAGCTTCTTCATACACCGGCAATGCAAGGGTTTTTGACCACCGGCGCAGTAAAAAAGCGGTGATTGAAGCTGTAAAGCGATACTACCGAACTGGATCCGGCAAGGACAAACAATAGATGCGATTGAGAGGAAATGCCATTTGCGAGGCCAAATACGCGGGCACGATCGCCCCCGGCGCGCTAAACGATTGATTATTCGATCTCGAACCACTCGGTGTTCTGCTGGGCAATTGGGGTGATGGAGTAGATCATCTCCTGCAGGTGATCGTGGATGGCGCGCTCCGCCGCCTCGGCATCGCGCGCTTTCAGCGCCTCGTAGATGCGGTAGTGCTGCTTGATCAGGCTCTCCGGCGGCGAGACTTCGCTCAGGCTGAGGAAACGCACCCGATCCATGGTGGCCTTGATGGTTTCGATGGTCTCCCACGCCAGCGGGCAGTCGGCGAACTGGGTCAGCAGCTGGTGGAATTCGTCGTCCAGCGCCAGAAACTCGCGCGTTTGCCCGTTCTGCGCCGCCAGCGCCTGGCGGTGCAGGTTATGCTCCAGCGTCATCAGCTGCGCCGGGGTGGCGCGCTCGGCCGCGCGGCGCACGATGGCGCATTCCACCGCCTGGCGGATAAAGCGCCCGTCGGCCACGCGCTTGGCGGAGATTTTCATCACGAAAGTGCCGCGCTGCGGCAGGATCTGCACCAGGCCGGCCTCCGCCAGCTTGATGAAAGCTTCGCGCACCGGCTGGCGCGAAACGCAAAAGCGCGTAGAAATCTCTTTCTCGGACAACAGGGTGCCGGGGGGGATGGTGCAGTCGACGATATCCTTGCGCAGGAAGCGATAGATCTGTTGGTTGACCGGGACGTTGTTGGTGAGACTGTACGTTTCAGACATGGCGACAATCAGGCATCTGGCTGGAATTCGAATGCCACCATACTAGCAGATTATTGGTTGAGGGCGGGTGGATAAATCCACCCGCCGGGCAGGGTAACTCAGTGATGCCAATCCTGATATTCCTGCTTGCGCCGCCCTGGCGCGGTTTCCGGCATCAGGCTCAGGCCGATGGCCGACACCACGCCCAACACCATCATGTAACCCGCCAGCCCGTAGTAGTGGCCGCCGGTCACCTGCAGGATCTTCACCGCCAGCAGCCCGAGAATGCCGCTGCCGATCAGCGATCCGATCTGCCAGATCAGCGCGATGCCGCTGCAGCGCACGCGGGTGGGGAACAGTTCCGGGAAGTAGGAGGCCTGCGGCGCGTAGCACATACTGTGGCCGAAGGTCAGCACCACGATCATGGCGATCTGCGTCACCCAGAAATTATCGAGGTTGATCGCCATAAAGAACGGCACGATGCACACCACCTGCAGCAGCGCGCCGGCGATGTACACCGGTTTTCGCCCAACCCGATCGGAGAGGCGGCCCATCAGCGGAATGGCGAAAATCTCCAGCAGCACCGCCACGATCATCGCCTCCAGCAGAATGCTTTCGTTGAGGTGGTTGGCTTTGCCGTAGGCCAGCACGATCACCGTGAACATGGCGAAGGCGCAGGCTTCAATCAGCTTGGCGCACACCCCTTTGCCGATAAGGCCGGGATAGCGGCGGGCTACTTCCACCACCGGCCGGCTCTCCACCGCCTTGGTGGCACGGATTTGGGTAAACACCGGCGACTCGTCGATCTTCAGGCGAATAAACAGCCCGACAATCACCAGCAGCAGGCTGAGCAGGAACGGAATGCGCCAGCCCCAGTCCAGCATCTGCGCCGGCGACAACACGGCGGTCAGCAGCGCGAACAGCCCGGATGGCAGCAGGAAACCGGCGGGCGCGCCGATCTGTACCCAGCTGGCGTAGAAACCGCGCCGCGGCGGCGGCGCGTATTCGGCGGTCATCAGCACCGCGCCGGCCTGTTCGCCGCCGACGCCGAAGCCCTGCAGCACGCGGATAAAGATCAGCGCGAGCGGCGCCCAGATGCCGATCTGCTCATAGGTGGGCAGCAGGCCGATGCAGAAGGTGCCGAGGCCGACGATCAGGATGGTGATCACTAGCGCCTTCTTGCGGCCGACCTTGTCGCCGATGTGGCCGAACACGATGCCGCCCAGCGGACGCGCCAGGAAACCGACCGCGTAGGTGGCGAAGGCCGCCAGCGTGCTGATCAGCGGATCGGCGCTGGGGAAAAACAGCTGGCCGAAGAACAGCACCGCGGCGGTGCCGTAGGCGAAGAAATCATAATATTCGGCGGCGGTGCCGATGGCCGAAGCGCTGGCGACGCGCCGCAGCAGCGGTTGATTGCCGGTATTGACGGCGTTATGCGTGGTGACGGTCATCGGAAACCCCCCGGTCGGTAAGCGGCAGAGCGGCGACGGCGGCTTTGGCCCCCAGGCTCAGCAGTTGATGATAAGCGTGGCTGACGGCGCGGACGAAGTCAGGCGAGTCGGGCAGATCCTGGCCGAAGACGCTGTCGAGCTGCAGCAGCGCCAGGACGCGGGGCCGGCCTTCCTCGCTGCCGGCGACCAACGCGGCGATGGGGTCGCGCAGCGGATCGCTGATGTCGATCGGCGCGCCTTGCTCATCGCGGCCGCCGACGTAGCGCATCCAGCCGGCGACGCCCAGCGCCAGGCAGTCGAAGCGGCTACCATGCGCCAGATGCCAGCGGATCGCGTCCAGCAGCCGCTGCGGTAGCTTTTGCGTGCCGTCCACGGCGATTTGCGCGGTGCGGTGCTTCAGCGCGCGGTTGCGGAAACGCCGCAGCAGCGAGTCGGCATACTGCGCCAAATCGACGTTCGGCACCTGCAGGGTCGGTGCCTGTTCCGCCAGCATCAGGTGACGGGCGGCGCGGACAAAATCCGCGTCCTGCATGCAGTCGCCGATGTGCTGATAACCGGCCAAATAGCCGAGGTAGGCGAGGAACGAATGGCTGCCGTTCAGCATGCGCAGCTTCATCTCCTCGTACGGCAGCACGTCGCTCACCAGCTCGGCGCCGACCTTTTCCCAGGCCGGGCGCCCTTGGGGAAAGCGATCCTCAATGACCCACTGGCTGAACGGCTCGCAGGCCACGCCGACCTCATCCTCGACGCCGCCCAGGCAGGCAAACAGTTGTTCGCGGGCTTCCTGCGTCATCGCCGGCACGATGCGATCTACCATGGTGGAAGGGAAGGCGACCTCTTGACGCATCCAGTCGGCCAGCGCCGGATCCTGCCGCTGCGCCAGGTCGAGCAGCACCTGACGCGTGACCCGGCCGTTGGCCGGCATATTGTCGCAGGACATCACGGCGAACGGCGGCAGCCCGCGTTCGCGGCGCAGGCGCAGCGCCGCCAGCAGCAGCCCCGGCGCCGACTGTGGCTGCGCCGGGTGAGAGATATCATGCGCGATCGCCGGGTGTTCCGCCATCAGCCGGCCGCTGGCAGGGTGGTGGCAATAGCCCTTTTCGCTGATGGTCAGCGAGACGATGGCGATCTCAGGCTGCGTCAGGGCCGCCAGCACCGCCGCCAGCCCGTCGGTTTGCAGGTGCAGCGCCTGGCGCACCACGCCGATGACCCGGCCCTGCCAGCCGTCGTCGTCCATCTCCGCCACCGAGAACAGCAGATCCTGTTGCCGTAGGTCGGCGATCTTTTGCCGGCCGTGCTGCATGCTGATTTCGCAGTAGCCCCAGTCGCTGCCGTGCTCGCTGGCCAGCCTGTCGGCGTACATCGCCTGGTGCGCGCGGTGAAAAGCGCCGAAGCCGATATGCACCATGCGCGGTTTCACGCGCTCACGTGCGTAGCCGGGCCGGAGAACGGCGGCCGGCAGCGCGCTGTGGTCGGAAAGTCTCATGTTCAATGTCCCTGGAGAGGTAAGCAAAGGGGCGAAGCCGCCCCGCCTGGCGTTAGGGTTTTAAGATTTGCACGCCCGCCGTTGCGCGCGGCGCCTTGATCACCAGCAGCACCAGCAGCGCGCCCAGCGCGGCGACGCCGCCCGCCAGCATAAAGGCGCTGTCGAATTTGCCGGTGTTCTGCACGATGTAGCCGGTGACGATCGGCCCGATGATGCCGGAGACGCTGCCGATCAAATGAATGAACCCGCTGGCGCCGCCGACCCGGGATTTATGCACCACGTCCTGGATGATCGCCCAGTAGAGAGCGCCGGTGATGTAAAGGAAGAAGATCGACACCGACATCAGCATCACCGCCGGCACCACGCTGCTGACGGTGCCAGCCAACGCCACGCACACTGCCGCCGCCAGCAGGCTGGTGACCAACACGATCTTGCGCGACAGCAGCAATTTGCCGGTGATGTTGAAGATTTTGTCGGAAATATAGCCGCCGAGCGCCAGCCCGACGAAGCCGACGATCCACGGGATCATCGTGGTCAGGCTCATCTCCTTGATGTTCAGGTTGTGCGCCTGCACCAGATACGAGGGGAACCAGCTCAGGAAGAAGAACAGAATATAGTTGTAGCAGAAGAAGGCGAAGGCGGTGACCAGAATGATCGGCTGCTTCAGGTAGTAACCCAGCCCGTGCGCGGCGTCGCTCAGCGCGCTTTCCTCGCCGAGGTTTTCCTGTTTCAGCCGCGCGATCAGCGCCCGTTCTTCGGCGCTGACGCGCTGGCTTTTCGCCGGGTTATCCGCCACCACGAAGAACCACACCAGCATCCAGACGATGCCGATGGCGCAGATGATCATAAACGCCGGTCGCCAGCCGAACGCCAGCGCCAGATAGCCGACGATCGGCCCGGCCACCGCGCCGCCCAAAGGCGAACCGGCGCTGAGCAGGCCCATGGCGGTCGCCGCCTGCTTCTTCGGGAACCAGCCGTTGATCATCTTGTTGGCCGAGGCGCAGATCGGCCCTTCGGCCATGCCGAACAGGACGCGCAGGATCAGCATCGAGTAAAAACCGGTGGCGATCGCCGTCATGCCGCAGAAGATAGACCACAGACCGACCGCTACGCCCAGCACCAGCGTCGGGCCGAAACGATCGACCGCCAGCCCGCCGATGAAGTTGAAGATGGCGTAGCCGAAAAAGAAGCTGCCGAAGATCAGGCCGAACTGTTCGGCGTTCAGCATCAGATCCTGTTCGATCATCGGCACGGTGATCGACAGCGCCACGCGGTCGAGGTAGTTGATCATGTAGACCATGAACAGCAGGAACACGATGGTCCAACGCAGGTTTTTAAACATAAAGCGCTCCACTGGGTGTCGTTTTAATCGTGATGCTTCGTTGTTTGCACGGGCGGCGGGTGCCGCCCAATGCCCCGATGCGGCCTTGGCGTTACTCGAACTGCAGCAGCACCTTGCAGCAGGTGCGCTGATCCCGCTCGAACATCAGCATCGCCCGTTCGACGTCGGCGGCGGGCACGCAGTGGGTGAGCAGCCGCTGCGGGTCTAGCTTGCCGTCCGCCATCCAGCCGATCACCTGCGGGAAGCGCGCGCTGTTCAGGCGCGAGGAGAAGATCGACAGCTCCTTGCTGGTGATGCTCTGCTGGGTCAGCGTGCAGGCGTCGCCGGAAAAGCCCATGATGCCGATGCGCGCCGCCGGCGAGGCCAGATTGATCGCCTCCGGCAAAATGGCGGGGTGGCAGGCGGCATCGACGATCAGCGTCGGCTGAATGCCGCGCTGCTGCAGCATCTGCGGCAATGCGGCCTCGGCGTTGTTGAACGTCTCGTCGGCGCCGTTGGCGCGCGCCATGTCCAGCCGTTCGGCGATGCGATCGACGACCCACACCTGCTTGACGCCGTACACGCCTTTCAGCGTCTGGATCACCGTGAGCCCCATCGGCCCGGCGCCGTAGATCAGCGCGATGTCGTCGGGGCGCGGTTGCAGATGGGCGGTAATGTTGGCGGCGATGCTGAAGGGTTCGATCATCGCGGCGTGGCGATCGCTGATGGCGGGCGGAATCGGATAGGCGTTGCGCGCCGGCACGCAGGCGTAGTCGCTGAAGCCACCGTCGCGGTGCACGCCGATCACCTGCAGCGAGGTGCAGACGTTGGGGCGGCCGACCGAACAGGGATAGCAGTGGCCGCAGCTTACCACCGGATCTACCGAGACGCGTTCACCGAGGCGCGCTGGATCGACGCCTTTGCCCAGCGCATCGATCAGGCCGAAGAACTCGTGGCCGATCACCCGCGGATAGCGGGCGAACGGGTTATGGCCGTGATAGATATGGACGTCGGAGCCGCAGATGCCGGCGAATTTCACCTTGACCCGCACCTCGCCGGCCGCCGGCTGCGGCAGCGCGCGCGTCTGCAGCGCCAGGCGCCCGGGCTGTTCGATCACGACGCTGCGCATGGTGTTTACCAGTTCCATAAGGTGCCATCCTCCAGACGCGCGACCGGCAGGTAGGCCGGTTCATACGGATAACGCGCCGCCAGCTTCTCATCGAACTCGATGCCGATGCCCGGCTTGTCGCCCGGGTGCATATAGCCGTCGTCGAACGTCCAGCTGTGTGGGAACACCTCGAGCATTTGCTCGGAATAGCCCATGTATTCCTGCACGCCGAAGTTCGGCACCCACAGATCGAAATGCAGCGCCGCCGCCATGCAAATCGGCGACAGATCGGAAGGGCCGTGGGAGCCGGTGCGCACCTGATACAGCGAGGCGAAGTCGGCGATGCGCCGCATGCCGGTAATGCCGCCCGCGTGCGTCAGGGTGGTGCGGATATAGTCGATCAGCTGCTCTTCAATCAGCTGTTTGCAGTCCCAGATGCTGTTGAACACCTCGCCGACGGCGATCGGCGTGACGGTATGCTGGCGGATCAGGCGGAAGCAAGCCTGATTTTCCGCCGGCGTCGGATCTTCCATCCAGAACAGGCGATACGGCTCGGCGCTTTTGCCGAAGCGCGCCGCTTCGATCGGCGTCAGGCGGTGGTGCATGTCGTGCAGCAGATGTTCGTTGAAGCCGAACCTGTTGCGCACCGCGTCGAACAGTTTGGGGGTGAAATCGAGGTATTTTTCCGTCGACCACAGCTGCTCTTCCGGCCAGTCGCCCTTGGTGGCCGGCTCATAGGCCTGGCCTTTGCCCTTGGCCATGCCGTAGGTGGTTTTCATACCCGGCACGCCGCATTGAACGCGGATCGCCTTGAAGCCTTGTTCTTTATGTTTGGCGTAGTCGTCGAGCACCTCGTCGATCGAGTGGCCGGTGGTGTGGCAATACACCATCACACCGGAGCGCGAGGCGCCGCCCAACAGCTGATACAGCGGCATGTTGGCGGCCTTGGCCTTGATGTCCCACAGCGCCATGTCGACAGCGGAAATGGCCGACATGGTCACCGGGCCGCGCCGCCAGTAAGCGCCTTTGTAGAAGAATTGCCAGAGGTCTTCGATCCGCTGCGCGTCGCGGCCGATCAGCTGCGGGCAGAGGTGATCTTTCAGGTAAGAGGCCACCGGCAATTCGCGCCCGTTCAACGTGGCGTCACCGAGGCCGATGATGCCGTCATCGGTGGTGATTTTCAGCGTGACAAAATTGCGCCCCGGGCAGGTGACGAACACCTCGGCGTTGACGATTTTCATAACCTTCACATCCTGTAGCTGCGGAGAGATAGCGCGAAAATACGCCATGAACTAACTACCATACAAGTATGATTTGATGAATTTGCCGGAGAGGATCACATTTGATCGCGAGCGGAAGCGGGTAAACGGGGGAAGAAACGGGGCGCAGCGGTGAACTGCGCCCGACAAGGTCAGCCCAGCAGGGCGCAGTTAGGCGGCAGGCGGCATTCGATGGCCTGCGGCAGCACTTCGATGCGGAAATGGCGGCCCTTGAGCGGTTCGCCGTCGAGGTTGAAGGTCATCTCATGCGGCGCGTCGATCTCGAGCCACGGCAGCGCCGCGCTGAGGATGCTGTTGCTCTCTTCGTCGTTGAACAGGGCGGCGACCAGCGCCGGCAGCAGCTCATCGGCGATCAGCAGGCGCAGCTGCAGCAGGCCGTCGTTGATCAGCGCGCTGGGGCACAGCTCCTGGCCGCCGCCGGCCTGCTTGCCGTTGCCGATGCCGATCACCAGCGCCTCGCCGGCCCAGCGGAAGTCCGGCCCACGGATTTCACAGCGGTCGGCCTGCAGCGTATCCATGCGCAGCAAGCCGTGCACGAAGTAGGACACGCCGCCGAGAGCCGCCTTCAGCTTCTCCGGCGTTTCGGTGGTGATGCGGGTGCCGAAGCCGCCGGTGGCCATGTTGATGAAGTAGCGCTCGCCGTTGACCTTCGCCAGATCGATCGGCACCGAGCGGCCCTTGATCGCCAACTGCAGCGCCTGTTCCGGCGAAGGGGGGATGTTGCAGGCCATGGCGAAGTCGTTGGCGGTGCCGAGCGGCAGGATGCCCAGCGCCGGCCGGTTGTGCGCCGGCAGTTGCACCAGCGCGGCTGCCACTTCGTTGATGGTGCCGTCACCGCCGCCGGCGACGACGGTGCCGACGCCGAGCTGCGTGGCTTCCGCGACATAGCGCGCGGCGTCGCCGTGCTCCCAGGTCACGCGCACGTGCAGCGTGATTTGCTCTGCGCGCAGGCGTTTGACCGCCTGACGCAGCTCTTCGTTACCGGCGCCTTTGCCGTTGATGATAAGCAGGGCGGGCGCATGTGAGTGTTGAGGCATTGCCGATATCCTCCGGCGGAAAACCAAGAATGCCTCAAGATAAACCAGCTACCGCCACCAGGCCATCAGAATATTCAGCTAATTCTGGTTATTTCCCGGCGTTCAGTGAATAAGAAACAAGGCGAATTTATCTGAATTTTACCCGGAAATAAGCCAGGTTTTAAAGACGAGAGGATTAATCGCTGTAGCGTTATTTATATATCGAGGCGACGTGATTATTATTATTAAAACGGATAACGGGAATAAGTTATGGAAATCGGCGCGGCGAAAAAAATAGGCGCCCCCATAAAGAAAAAGCCAGCCCAAGGGAGATTGGGCCGGCTAAGGAGGTGGTTCCTAGTATTGCTATGCAAATATTTTCGTTGTTCGTTTTAAGCAGCGTGATAGTAACCAAGCTGCGCGCACATTGATGTGATCCAATTCTAATATTTGCTAAAAATCGCCGCCGAATGACGGCGATTCATTTTTATGCCCCGGCGCTATTTTCTTCCGCCAAATTGCGGATCAGCAACGCATAATTGAGATCGATATCCTGCGGGATCGGCAAATAAACGATATGGCCGTTGCCCGGCGCCACCTCAATCGGCTCGCCTTTCTTATTTTGCATGCTCTCGAGGGTGAACACCACGTTGCCGCCCGGCGTCATCATCTCGACGCTGTCGCCGAGCGCGAACTTATTCTTCACGTCGACTTCCGCCCAGCCATCGCGGCGCACGCCGGTGAATTCGCCGACGAACTGCTGGCGCTCGGAGAGCGAGGAGCCGTAGTCGTAATTCTGCTGCGCTTCGTGCACGTGGCGGCGCAGGAAGCCTTCGGTGTAGCCACGGTGCGCCAGGCCTTCCAGCGTGGTAAGCAGAGTCGGATCGAAGGGTTTGCCGGCGGCCGCGTCGTCGATGGCGCGGCGGTAGACCTGGGCGGTGCGGGCGCAGTAGTAGAAGGATTTGGTGCGGCCTTCGATCTTCAGCGAGTGCACGCCGAGCTGCGTCAGACGCTCCACGTGCTGGATGGCGCGCAGATCCTTGGAGTTCATGATATAGGTGCCGTGTTCATCTTCGAAGGCGCTCATATATTCGCCTGGCTTTTGCGCTTCAGACAGCATGAACACCTTGTCGGTCGGCGCGCCGATGCCCAGCGTCGGCTCGACGGTTTGCACCGGGATCGGCTCGTGCAGGTGCACGATATTGCCGGTGTCGTCCTCTTTGCCTTCCTCCGCTTTGTACTGCCAGCGGCAGGCGTTGGTGCAGGTGCCCTGGTTGGGATCGCGCTTGTTGATGTAGCCGGACAGCAGGCAGCGGCCGGAGTAGGCCATGCACAGCGCGCCGTGCACGAAGATCTCCAGCTCCATGTCCGGCACTTCGGCGCGGATCTCGGCGATCTCTTCCAGCGACAGTTCGCGCGAGAGGATCACGCGGGTCAGGCCCATTTGCTGCCAGAACTTCACCGTCGCCCAGTTAACGGCGTTGGCCTGCACCGACAGGTGGATGTCCATCTGCGGGAAGGCTTCGCGCACCATCATGATAAGGCCGGGATCGGACATGATCAGCGCATCCGGGCCCATATCGATAACCGGCTTCAGATCGCGCAGGAAGGTTTTCAGCTTGGCGTTGTGCGGGGCGATGTTTACCACCACGTAGAATTTTTTGCCCAGCGCATGGGCTTCATTGATGCCCTGCGCCAGATTCTCGTGGTTGAACTCGTTGTTGCGCACCCGCAGGCTGTAGCGCGGCTGGCCGGCGTAAACCGCATCGGCGCCGTACGCGAAGGCGTAACGCATGTTTTTCAGCGTTCCGGCCGGGGAGAGAAGTTCCGGTGTAAACATAGTGTGTCTCGGTCTGATTTCAGGTCAGCACCACGCCACCTGATGGCGCAGTAAAAGCGGGGAATTGTAGCCGCAGCGCGGCAATAAATCAGCAGTTAACCGGATTTATTCAGGGGAGATTGATCTTGGTCAAACGGAAAATGCGCGGCGGCGGGCCACCGCGCGGGAGAAAGGGAAAGATCAGGCGCTCAAATCGCGGATATCGGTGGTCGGGCCGTTTTTCATCACCGATTGGATACCGTTTTTGGCGGCGCTTTCGGAGCTGTACATTTCGCTGACGCCGATCACCTGATGGTTCTTTGCCTTCAGCACAAAATAGGGCTGATTGCTGGCGCTGTGCTTCAGTTCGTACTGCGCTTCGTGCGGTGAATTGGTCTGCACCGAAGCGATGCCGTTCTCCGCCGAGGCTTTGCTGGCGTACATTTCGCTGGCCAGAATGCTCTCGCCGTTACTGGCTTTCAGGTTGAAGTGGTACTGCCCGTTCTTTGCTTTTTTCAGCTCATAATGACCGATTGCCATGGTTCTTCTCCTGTAGGTTCCGATTCGTGATGTAAGTGTAGCCAATCGCTTGAAAATCGGCGGCTAAACCTCACAGCAGCTTAGTCGAAAAAATGCGCAGTTTTTTTGCGCCGGCGCGGAGTTTTCATTCGGTGAACCTGGCGCCGCACGGGAAGCTAAGGGAAGGCGCGGTGATTGCGCAGTGCGCCGCATAACAAGGGGAACAGGGTTTCACCCCGTGGGATTGTGCGTTACGGTTTGGCCGTTTCGTCAATGTGGATGAAAAATGAGCGATACATCTTGGCATCGACACGCTACAGGCATATGCTTTGGCCTATGCCTGCTGTGGAGGTTGTCGAGATGGAAAGAATCGCAAAGCTGTTTAAAAACGGAAGAAATCAGGCGGTGAGGTTACCGGTGGAATTTGAATTTGATACGGATCGTGTCTATATCCGTCGCGATCGGGAGGGCAACGTGATTTTATCCAAATATCCGGCAAAGCCGGACAGCTGGGCACCGCTGCTGAGCATTATCGCCCAAACGCCGGTGCCGCAAGAGTTTCTTGGCGCGGAAGATCGTCAGCAAGGGGTTGCAGACCGCGATCCATTCTCAGAGGAAGAGTAGGCGATGTACATGTTTGATACCAACACCGTCAGCCACTTGTTTCGGCAGCATCCGCAGGTGCTTAACGTCATGGAAAAGCTCCCGCCTTCTGCCGTATGTATTTCCAGCGTCACGGAGGCGGAACTGCTTTACGGTGTGGCTAAACGGCGGAACAAGGCGTTGCAAAGCGTGGTCGAGGCCTTTCTTGCCGCGGTGACGGTCTATGCATGGGATAGCGAGGCCGCCCGCTGCTACGGTGAAATGCGCGCGAACATGGAGAAAAAAGGCAAAATCATGGGCGCGCTGGATCAACTGATCGCCGCGCACGCGCAGAGCCGTGGCGCGACGCTGGTGACCAACGATCGCGCATTCGCCATGGTGCCCGGGTTGGCGGTTGAAGACTGGACGCGCTGATTTCCCCCTAAACCCCATTCACCAGCCGGCAGGGCTCGGCTTCCCAGCGGTAGCCCACGCCGTATACCGAGCGGATAAAGGATTTTTCCCCGTCGATCAGCTCCAGCTTGCGGCGCAGGTTTTTGATGTGGCTGTCGATGGTGCGGTCGGTGACCACCCGGTAGTCGTCGTACAGGTTGTTCAGCAGCTGCTCGCGAGAAAATACGTTGCCCGGCTGGCTGGCCAGCGTTTTCAGCAGGCGGAATTCCGCCGGCGTCAGATCCAGCAACTGCCCCTGATAGCTGGCCTGGAAGCGCGGTTCATCGATGTGCAGCAGGTCATCTTCCCGCGCGCTCTCCTGCGGCCGATAGCTGCGGCGCAGGATGGTTTTCACCCGCGCCACCACTTCGCGCGGGCTGTAGGGTTTGCAGATGTAATCGTCGGCGCCGATCTCCAGCCCCAGCAGGCGGTCAATCTCTTCGATTTTCGCCGTCACCATCACGATCGGAACGTCGCTGAAGCGGCGCAGCTCGCGGCACACCGTCAGCCCGTCGGCGCCCGGCAGCATCAGGTCGAGCAAGATCAGCGCCGGCGGATGCTGGTGCACGGTCGGCACCACCTCGTTGCCGTTGGTCAGCCAGCGGGTGGCGTAGCCCGCCGCCTGCAGATAATCCACCAGCAGCTGGCCCAGCTTGGGCTCATCTTCAACAATCATGATCTGCACGGGTTGATTCTGAATGTCCATCAGGGCGCCTTATTTTTTATCGGGGTAGCAAATTCTACTGTAATGCGCACGCCGCCTAAAGGCGAATGCTCGGCGCGGATTTTCCCGTCGTGTGCTTCCACGATGTTGTGGCAGATCGCCAGCCCCAGCCCGGAACCGCCGCTGGCGCGGTTGCGTGAACCTTCCGCCCGGTAGAAACGTTCGAAAATGCGCGTCAGTTGCTGATCGCTGATGCCCGGTGCGCTGTCCTGCCAGTAGAGGATCAGCCGCCCCGGCTGCAGCTCAGCGCCGATCTCCAGCCGGCCGCCGGCGTCGGTGTAACGCAGGCTGTTTTCCAGCAGGTTATTGAACAACTGGTTCAGGCGATCGGGATCGCCGAACAGCGGCGCCTGGGGCGGCAGATGGGTGACGATCTCCAGCCCTTTGGCGCGGAAGCGTTCGCGAAAGGCGGCGACGGCGATCTGCAGCAGGTGCACGCAGTCCACCGACGATTTGCGATAGGCCAGCGCGCCGAGATCGGAGAGCGACAGCTGGTGCAGATCGTCGACCAGTTTGGTCAAGGTGGATACCTCGGCCTGCAGCGAGCTGAGCGACGCCGGCGTCGGCTGGCGCACGCCGTCCTGCAGCGCTTCCAGTTCGCCGCGCAGCACCGCCAGCGGCGTGCGCAGCTCGTGCGATACGTCGGCCATAAAGGCGCGGCGCATCTGCTCGTTTTTTTCCAACGAGGTGGCCAGCTGGTTGAAGTCGTGCGCCAGCCGGCCCAGTTCATCCTGGCTGCTGACCGCCACGCGGGTGGTGAAATCGCCCGCCGCCAGGCGGTGGGTGCCCGCCACCAGACGCTTGACCGGGGCCAGCATGCCGCGCGACAGCAGCCAGGTCACCGCCGCCGCCAGCAGGGTGGAGAGCGCGACGATAATCCAACTGGTGCGCCGCTGCTGGCGATCGAAGTTGATGTCGGTATTGCGCGTCAGGCGCTCGACCGGGGTGGTGAGCACCCAGCCGACGATCTGGTTGTTGTAGCGGATCGGGTGGCGCGGCCCCTCTTTCGGCAGGGGGCCAGAATGCCCGACCAAACGATTGAACTGGCTGTCCACCACCCAAAACTGGGTGCGCCAGCCCTTGGGCGGCAGATTGTGGCTGCTGTCGCTGTTCTGCTCGAACGAGCGCATGATTTGGTAGACCACCTGATCGTTGTTGCGCAGGAATATCCAGTTGCCATGGTGGCTGTACTGTTCCTCCAGCGCTTCGCTCAGCATGTTGATGCGTTGCTCGTTGCTGCTCTTGATGTAATCGATAAAGCCTCGCTCAAAGCTGACGCGCACCCCCCAATGCATGGTGATCAACACCAGCATGCAGGTAGCGAAAATGGCCAGGAACAGTTTCCCGGTAATGCCTATCCTCATTGCAACCTCGTTGAGCCGGTACCCGGCTCTTTGGTCAGCGTGCGGTTGGGCGCGCTATCGGCCGGCACGCGCGCGAAGGCCAGCGCGGGCAGAGCGATAATCAACGCCATACAGCAGTAGCTGTAAATAAATGCGCTGTGAATGGCCGGGCTATCGGCCACCACCTGATGATGGGCGAAGCTGCCGATCAAGATGCCGGCGACGCTGACGCCAAGGCTCATCGACAGCTGCATGACCATCGACAACAGGCTGTTGCCGCTGCTGGCCAGCCTGTCAGGCAGATCTTTCAGCGTCAGGGTGTTCATCGCCGAGAAGCGCAGCGAGTTGACCATCCCCTGGAAGAACAGCACCACCGGCAGCAGCCACAGCCAGCCGAGCATCGCCGCCAGCAGGAAGCTCAAGCTGACCAGCGCCAGCAGCAGCGTGGCGGCCACCAGCACGTTACGGTAGCCGAAGCGGTTGACCACCTGCACCACGATGCGCTTCATGCCCATGCTGCCGATGATCATCGGGATCATCATCAGCCCGGCGTGGAACGGCGTGAAGCCCATGCCGACCTGCAGAAACAGCGGCGTCATGAACGGCAGCATGCCGCTGCCGATGCGCCCCAGCAGGCTGGCCAGCAGCCCGATCTTGTAAGTCGGGGTGCGCAGCAGCCGCAGCGAGAACAGGGCGCGGCTATTGCCGTAGGCATGCCAAACATACCCCAACAGCGCCGCCACGCCCAGCGCCACCAGGCCGGCGATGGCGCCGCCGGACAGCCCCATGCCCTTGTGGCCGTCGAGCGCCAGCGTCAGCGACGCCATGCCGATCGCCAGCAGGATAAAGCCGCTGAGATCGAAGCGGCGGGTCTGCATTTGGTAGTTGGGCATCAGCAACAGCGTGGCGATGGCGCCCACGATGCCCACCGGAATGTTGATCAGGAAAATCCAATGCCAGCTGGCGTATTGCACCAGGAAGCCACCCAGCGCCGGCCCCATCAGCGGGCCGATTTGCCCCGGCAGCGTCACGAAGGTCATCGCCGCCATATACTGCTCGCGTGGCACGATCTTCATCACCGTCAGGCGCCCGACCGGCACCATCATCGCGCCCCCGACGCCCTGAAGCACGCGCGAGGCGATCAGCTCGTTCAGGGTTTCCGAACGGGCGCAGAGGAGGGAGCCGAGGGTGAACAGCAGGATGGCGCTGAAAAACACCCGCTGTACGCCGATCTTGTCCGCCAGCCAGCCGCTGGCCGGCAGCGTCACCGCCACCGTCAGCACATAGGAGACGATCACCGACTGCATGCGCAGCGGGTTCTCCCCCAGGCTGGCGGCCATCGAGGGCAGGGCGGTGTTGACGATAGTGGTATCCAGCGTCTGCATAAAGAAGCCGAATGCCACTATCCAGAGTTGCCAGCGTACCGTGGCGGCGTGTTTCATCAGCATCGGTCGGCCATTAATGGGGCAGCGGGGCCAGTTGCTTGTTGCGGCGGAACTTCGCCTGCAGCCGGTCGAAGTAAAGGTAGACCACCGGGGTGGTGTACAGCGTCAGCAGCTGGCTCATCACCAGACCGCCGGCGATGGTGATGCCGAGCGGCTGGCGCAGCTCCGCGCCGTCGCCGCTGGTCAGCACCAGCGGCAGTGCGCCGAACAACGCCGCCAGCGTGGTCATCATGATCGGCCGGAAACGCAGCAGGCTGGCCTGAAAAATCGCCTCGCGGGCGCTGATGCCGCCGTTGCGCTGCGCCTCGAGCGCGAAGTCGACCATCATGATGGCGTTTTTCTTCACGATGCCGATCAGCAGCATGATGCCGATCAGCGCGATCAGGCTGAACGGCGCGCCGAACAGTTCGAGCGCCAGCAGCGCGCCCACGCCGGCGGAAGGCAGCGTGGAAAGGATGGTCAGCGGATGGATATAGCTCTCGTACAGTACGCCGAGCACGATATAGACCGTGGCGATAGCCGCCAGGATCAGGATCAGCTGCGACTTCAGGGTATCCTGGAATACCTGGGCGGTGCCGGCGAACGCGCCGCGTACCGTAGACGGCACGCCGAGCTGAGTCATGGTGCGTTCTACCGCGGCGGTGGCGTCCGACAGGCTGCCGCCGTCCGGCAGGTTAAAGGAGATGGTCGAGGCGGCGGACAGCCCCTGATGGTTGACCGACAGCGGCGCGTTGGCCGGCCGCCAACTGGCGAAGTAGGAGAGCGGTATCGCCTTGCCTTCGCTGTTGATGATGAACATTTTGTCCAGCGAGCTCACGTCCTGGGTGTAGGGCGGCGCCACTTCCATCACGACTTTGTATTGGTTGAGCGGTTGATAGATGGTCGAAATCTGCCGCTGGCCGAAGGCGTTGTTCAGCAGGTTGTTGGCGTCGGACACCGAAATGCCGAGGCGCGCCATGGTTTCGCGATCGTAGACCAGATCCATCTCCGAGCCTTTATCCTGCTGATCCGAGTTGACGTCCGCCAGCTCGGGCAATGCGGCCAGCGCGGTGCGGATCTTCGGCTCCCATTCGCGCAGCGCGGCGAGATCGTCCGCCAGCAGCGTGTATTGGTAGCTGGCGTTGGCCTGCCGGCCGCCGACGCGGATATCCTGCACCGCCATCAGAAACAGGCTGGCACCCGGTTCTTTGGCCAGGCGAGCACGCAGGCGGGCGATCACTTTCTGCGCATCGTCGCTGCGTACCGACAGGGGTTTCAGTGAGATGAACATCGAACCGCTGTTGGTGCGCGAGCCGCCGGTAAAACCGGTGACGTTTTCCACGTCCGGATCTTCGCGCACGATTTTCATGAAGTCTTCCAGTTTGCCGCGCATCGCCTGGAACGAAATGCTTTGGTCGGCCTGGATAAAGCCCATCAGGCGCCCGGTATCCTGTTCCGGAAAGAAGGTTTTCGGGATGCTGATATACAGCCAGACGTTGAGCGCAAGGGTGGCGAGGAACACCGCCAGCACCCAGCGCGAGTGGCCGAGCACCCAGTTCAGCGAGCGTCCGTAGCCCTGCTGCAGCGCCAGCAGCATTTTGCCGAAGCCGCGCGCCCGCCGCTGCGAACGCGGCGGCTGGTGGCGCAGCAGGTAGGCGCACATCATCGGCGTGAGCGTGAGCGAGACGATGAGCGACAGCCCGATCGATACCGACAGGGTGACGGCGAACTCGCGGAACAGGCGCCCCGGCAGGCCTTCCATCAGCAGCAGCGGGATAAACACCGCCACCAGCGAAACGCTCATCGACAGCACGGTGAAGCCGACTTCCCGCGCGCCCAGCAGCGCGGCGTTGATCGGTTTCATGCCGGCTTCGACATGACGGGAAATGTTTTCCAGCACCACGATGGCGTCGTCCACCACAAAGCCGGTGGCGATGGTCAGCGCCATCAGCGACAGGTTGTTGAGGCTGAACCCGCACAAATACATGGCGGCGAACGAGCCGATCAGAGACACCGGCACGGCGACCGCCGGGATCAGCGTGGCGCGCCCGGAGCGCAGGAAGATGAACACCACCAGGATCACCAACCCGATGGCGATCGCCAGCGACTGTTCCACCTCGGCCAGCGACGCGCGAATGGTCGGCGAACGATCCTGCGCGACGCTGAGTTTAATCGAGGCCGGGATATTCTCCTGCAGGGCGGGCAGCTCGGCGCGAATGCGATCGACGGTTTCGATGATGTTGGCGTCCGGCGCGCGGCTGATGGCCAGAATGATCGCCGGTTTGGCGTCGGTCATCCCGGCATTGCGCACGTCTTGCACCGAGTCGTTGACCTCGGCCACGTCGGCCAAACGCACCGCCGAGCCGTTGTTGTAATGAACGATCAGCGGACGGTAGGCCTCGGCGGTTTTCAGCGCGTCGTTGGCCTGGATCTGCCAGCGCTGCTGCGGGTTTTCCACGGCGCCCTGCGGGCGGCGCACGTTGGCGTTGGCGATGGCCTGCCGTACGGTGTCCAGCGACACGCCCTGATTGAACAGCGCCGAAGGGTTCAGCTCCACCCGCACCGCCGGCAGTGAGCTACCGCCCACGGAAACGTCGCCGACGCCCTCGGTCTGGCTGATCTTCTGCGCCAGCTGGGTGGAGGCGAAATCGTAAAGCTGCCCCTGGCTGTAGGTGTCCGAGGTCAGCGTCAGGATCATGATCGGCGCGTCGGAAGGGTTGACCTTGCGGTAGCTGGGGCGGCTCGGCATGCCGGTCGGCAGCAGGCTTTGCGCGGCGTTGATCGCCGCCTGCACGTCGCGCGCGGCGCCGTTGATGTCGCGATCGAGATCGAACTGCAAAATGACCCGGGTACTGCCGAGCGAGCTCATCGAGGTCATTTCGTTAACCCCGGCGATGCGGCCCAATGCGCGCTCCAGCGGCGTCGCCACCGAGGACGCCATGGTTTCCGGCGAGGCGCCCGGCAGCGACGCGCTGATCGAAATCACCGGAAAGTCCACCTGCGGCAGCGGCGACACCGGCAGCAAGCGAAAGCCGATCGCGCCGCTGATGGCGATGGCCAGCGTCAGCAGGGTGGTGGCCACCGGCCGGTGAATGAACAGGGCGAAGAATTTCACGGCAGCTCCTGCGTATCCGGCTGGCGATGCGTGTTGCGCGCCAGTTTGTCAAACAGCAGGTAGATCACCGGCGTGGTGAACAGCGTCAGGATCTGGCTCATGATCAAACCGCCGACCATACAGACGCCGAGCGGATGCCGCAGCTCCGCGCCGACGCCGGTGCTCAGCATCAGCGGCAGTGCGCCGAGCAAGGCCGCCAGCGTGGTCATCAGGATCGGCCGGAAACGCAGCAGGCAGGCCTGATAGATGGCGTCGCGCGGCGATAAGCCCTGCTCGCGTTCCGCCGCCAGCGCGAAGTCGATCATCATGATGGCGTTCTTCTTCACGATGCCGATCAGCAGGATGATGCCGATGATGGCGATCACGTCCAGCTCGCTGCCGGCCATCATCAGCGCGAGCAGCGCGCCGACCCCGGCGGTCGGCAGGGTGGAGAGGATGGTGACCGGATGAATGAAGCTTTCATACAGCACGCCCAGCACGATGTACATCGCCACCACCGCCGCTAAAATCAGCCACAGGGTGCTGCCGAGCGCCGCCTGGAAGGCCAGGGTCGCCCCCTGGAATTGGGTGGTGATGTCCCTCGGCATGTTGAGATTTTCTTCCGCTTGGGTGACCGCGTCGACCGCCTCGCCGAGCGAGTAGCCGTCGGCGACGTTGAACGAAACGGTGGCCGACGGGAACTGGTCGAGATGGTTGACTGACAGCGGGCCGAAGCGCTCTTCGATTTTGGCGATGGCGCTCAGCGGCACCACGGCGCCGTCGTTGCCGCTCAGACGGATCTCATTGAGCGCCGCCAGCCCCGGCGTCGCGCTGACGTCGTGCTCCAGCACCACGCGGTATTGGTTGGCCTGGGTGTAGATGGTGGAGATCAGGCGCTGGCCGAACGCGTTGTACAGCGCATTGTCCACGTCGCTCATGGTGACGCCGAGGCGGGAGGCCGAATCGCGATCGACGTTGACGTAGGCCACCAGCCCCTGATCCTGCCAGTCGCTGGTGACGTCCGCCAACTGCGGGGTTTGCTTCAGCTCATCCATCAGCTGCGGCACCCACAGGCTGAGATCGTCCAGCGACATGGCCTGCAGGGTGAACTGGTACTGGGTGCGGCTGACCTGGGTATCGATGGTCAGATCCTGCACCGGCTGCAGATACAGCTTCACGCCGGGGAACTGCGCCGTTTGCTGCTGCAGGCGGCTGATGATCGCCGGAATGCGCTCGCTGCGTTCGCTCAGCGGCTTCAGGTTGATCTGCAGCCGGCCGCTGTTGAGCGTGGCGTTGCTGCCGTCGACGCCGACGAACGAGGTCAGGCTCTCCACCGCCGGATCTTTGAGGATCTGCGCCGCAACCTGCTGCTGGCGCTCGGCCATATTGCTGAACGAGACGCTCTGCGGCGCTTCCAGCGTGCCCTGAATGATGCCGTTGTCCTGCACCGGGAAGAAGCCTTTCGGGATCAGCAGGTACAGCAATACCGTCAGCGCCAGAGTGCCGACGGCCACGCCGAGCGTCAGCCAGGGATGGTTAAGCACCGTTTTCAGCCACTGGCCGTATCGCGCGATCACCCGCTCGAAAAAGCGTTCGGAGGCGGCGGAAAACCGGTTCTGCTTGCGCAGCGATTCGTGGCTGAGCATGCGCGCGCACATCATCGGCGTCAGCGTCAGCGACACCACGGCGGAGATCAAAATCGCCACCGCCAGCGTGACGGCGAACTCGCGGAACAGGCGGCCAACGATGTCGCCCATGAACAGCAGCGGGATCAGCACCGCCACCAGCGAGAAGGTCAGCGAGATGATGGTGAAGCCGATCTCGCCGGCGCCTTTCAGCGCGGCGTCGAGCGGTTTTTCCCCTTTCTCGATGTAGCGTGAGATGTTCTCGATCACCACGATGGCGTCGTCCACCACGAAACCGGTGGCGATGGTCAGCGCCATCAGCGTCAGGTTGTTGATGGAAAAGCCGAGGAAGTACATGGCGGCGAAGGTGCCGACCAGCGACAGCGGCACCGCCACGCTGGGGATAATGGTCGCCGGCACGTTGCGCAGGAACACGTAGATCACCATCACCACCAGCGCGATCGCCAGCAGCAGCTCGAACTGCACGTCGCTGACCGAGGCGCGGATGGTGGTGGTGCGATCGGTCAGCACCTTGACGTCGACCGACTTGGGCAGGCTTTTAATCAGCGTCGGCAGCATTTCGCGGATGCTGTCGGCGGTGGTGATGACGTTGACGCCAGGCTGGCGTTGGATGTTCAGCACGATCGCCTGTTGCTTGTTGGCCCAGGCCGCCAGCCGGGTGTTTTCCGCCCCTTGTTCGATGGTGGCGATATCCTGCAGGCGGATCGCCGCGCCGTTCTGATAGGCGACGATCAGCTGGCGATAGTCGTCGGCGGATTTCATTTGGTCGTTGGCGGACAGGGTGACCGAGCGGGTCGGGCCGTCCAGGCTGCCTTTCGCCGAGTTGACGTTGGCGTTGCTGATGGCGGCGCGGATGGTTTCACTGTTCAGGCCATAGGCGGCGACCGCCGCGGCGTTCAATTTTACGCGCACCGCCGGGCGTTGGCCGCCGGCCAGCGTCACCAGGCCGACGCCGGTCACCTGAGAAATTTTTTGCGCCACGCGGGTTTCCACCATGTCTTCCACCTGCGTCATCGGCATGGCGGTGGAGGTCACGGCCAGCGTCAGGATCGGCGGATCGGCGGGGTTAACCTTGCTGTAGATCGGCGGGTAGGGCAGATCGGTCGGCAGCAGGTTGGTGGCGGAGTTGATCGCCGCCTGCACTTCCTGCTCCGCAACGTCGAGCGGCAGCGCCAGCTGGAACTGCAGGGTGACCACCGAGGCACCGCCGGAGCTTTGCGACGCCATTTGTTTGAGGCCGGACATCTGGCCGAACTGGCGTTCCAGCGGCGCGGTAATGGCGGAGGTCACCACGTCCGGGCTGGCGCCGGGGTACAGCGTCACCACCTGGATGGTGGGGTAATCCACCTCCGGCAGGGCGGACACCGGCAGCGCGCGGTAGCCGATAATCCCCGCCAGCAATATCGCCACCATCAGCAGCGTGGTGGCGACCGGACGCAGAATAAACAGGCGGGACGGACCGCCGCCGGCGTTGGGAGGCATCACCTGCATCAGGGCTTCCTCTGAACGTCAGGTTCGCGCTTGGCGTTGGCCGCCGCCGGCGCTTCGCTCGGCGCGAGCACTTCCACCTGCATGCCTTCGGTCAGGCGATCGATGCCGTCGGTCACCACCCGATCGCCGGCGTTGAGGCCGGCGCTGATCACCACCTGCCGGCTGTCCTGCACGCCTGCGGTGACCCGATGTTTGCTGACCCTGTTGTCTTCACCGAGCGTCCAGACGAAGTTGCCCTCGTTGCCCATCTGCAGCGCGGCGGTCGGGATCACCACCGCATCGTGCAGGGTATCCACCTGCAGCCGCGCGTTGACGAACTGGTTGGGGAACAGCGCGTCATCTTCGTTGGTGAAGCGCGCTTTCAGCTTGATGGTGCCGGTGGCGGTATCAATTTGGTTGTCCAGGCTCAGCAGCGAACCGGTCGTCAGCTTGCTCTGGTTGGTGCGATCCCAGGCTTCGACGCTCACCGGCCCGGCTTTTTGCGCCTTGAGCAGATCGGCGATGTTGCCTTCGGGCAGCGTGAACACCACGTCGATCGGGTGCGTTTGCGTGATCACCACCAGACCGGTGGTGCTGCCGCTGGTGACATAGTTGCCGACGTCGACCAGTTTCAGGCCGACGCGGCCGTCGATTGGCGCAGTGATGCGGCTGTAGGTGATCTGCAGCTTGGCGCTGTCGACCGCGCCCTGATCGGCCTTGATCGCGCCTTCGGTCTGCTGCACCAGCGAAGCCTGCGTATCCAGTTCCTGGCGGGAAACCAGATTGGTTTTCACCAGCTGCTGATAGCGCGCCAGATCGCGCCGGGCGTTGGCCAGCGTGGCCTGATCTTTTGCCAACTGCCCCTGAGCCTGGGTCAACTGAACCTGGAACGGCCGGGGATCGATTTCCGCCAGCAGATCGCCGGCTTTGACCTGCTGGCCTTCGGTAAAGTGGATCGCCATCAGTTGGCCGTCGACCCGGCTGGTGACGGTGACGGTATTGGCGGCGGTGGCGGTGCCCAAGCCGGAAAGATAGCGCGGCACCGTCTGGCGGGTGGCGGTCGCCGCCTGCACCGGCGACATCGGCGCGCCGCGTCTGCCGCCCGCCGCGCGGCCCGCTCCCGTTTTACCGGCGGCCTGGTGCGCGCCCGGCGTCGTCCCGGCGGCCGGTTGAGCGGCGCTGAAATGGCGCCAGGCCAGAACGGCGACGATGATCGCAATCGCCGCAACCAGCAGGCGCAGCAGCAGGGAACGACGTTGGGGTTTTGCATTCATGGTGGTGAAAATTCTCTCCAAAAGGCAGGGGCGCGGGCACTCATTGCCACAAAAATGACACTCCTTACAGGATACTAGTTTAGCCAGCGAAGACGGCATAAAAATGAAGGAAATATGGAGGAACCGTCAGCATTGTCCTAATAAGTGGGTGATTTGAGCGTGCTATGTTTATAAGTGATTTATTCCGGCTTATAGCCAATGCGTTTTAACGATTTCCTGTGTTTGGCGCTAATAATTAACAGGCAAATCATTTAACCCATGGAGCCTTTGTGATGAGCAAGAAACAACTGGGCCGTTCGGGCATTCAGGTGCCGGCGTTGACCTTCGGCGGCAACGTGTTCGGCTGGACGGCGGATCAAGCGACCTCTTTCAGCCTGCTGGATGCGCTGGTGGACAATCAACTTAACTTTATCGATACCGCCGATGTCTATTCCAGCTGGGTGCCGGGCAACCGGGGCGGCGAATCGGAAACCGTCATCGGCGAATGGCTCAAGAAGAGCGGCAAGCGCGACCAGGTGATCATCGCCACCAAGGTGGGCAAACCGATGGGCGAAGGCAAACAGGGGCTGTCGCCGCGCTATATTCAGCAGGCGGTGGAGGACTCGCTGCGCCGCCTGCAAACCGATTATATCGATCTCTACCAGTCGCACGACGATGACCGCGATACGCCGCTGGAAGAGACGCTGGCGGCGTTCGATGCGCTGATCAAGGCCGGCAAGGTGCGGGCGATCGGCGCCTCCAACTATCAGGCGGATCGCCTGGAAGAAGCGCTGCGGGTGAGCGAAAGCAACGGGCTGGCGCGCTACGAAACCCTGCAGCCGGAATATAATCTGTATGCGCGCGAAGGGTATGAGGCCGAGCTGGAAGGCGTGGCGCAGCGCCACGGGCTCGGAGTGATCAACTTCTTCGCGCTGGCCAGCGGCTTCCTGACCGGCAAATACCGCAGTAAAGCGGACGAGGGCAAAAGCCAGCGCGGCGATCGCATCGTCGAACGCTACCTTAACCCGCGCGGTTTCCGCATTCTGGCGGCGCTGGATCAGGTGGCGGGCAAGCACGGCAGCTCCCCGGCGCAGGTCTCGCTGGCCTGGCTGATTGCGCGCCCGAGCATCACCGCGCCGATCGTCAGCGCCACCTCGTTGCCGCAGTTGGATGAGTTGGTCAGCGCCACTCGCCTGACGCTGGATGCGGACGACATTCAGACGCTGAACCACGCCAGCGCTGAGTAAGAGCCGCCGGCGATTTTGCTCTATGCTGAAGGGGTCAATATGACTTATTCAGGAAACTGCAATGTCTGGCGATACCATCAACGACCTCGCGACGCTGGAACAGCTGTACGGCAAACCCGCCGCGCCCTCGGTGTTTAAAGAAGTCAGCTATATCCACCCGGCATACCGCCCGTTTATCGAGGCGGCGCCGTTTGCCGCCCTCTCGACGGTCGGGCCGGACGGCATGGATGTCTCCCCGCGCGGCGATCCGGCCGGTTTTATCCATATCGAAGACGAGAAAACCCTGCTGCTGCCGGATCGGCGCGGCAATAACCGCATCGACAGCCTGCGTAATATCCTGCACGACAACCGGGTGGCGCTGCTGCTGCTGATCCCCGGCATCGGCGAAACGCTGCGGATTAACGGGCGGGCGGAGATCGTGGTGGCGCCGGCGGTGCTGCAGCGCTTCGCCCACCGCAATCAGCTGCCGCGTTCGGTGCTGCGCATTCGGGTGGAGGCGGTGTTCTTCCAGTGCAGCCGGGCGATCTTGCGTTCGGGACTCTGGGAAGAGGGCAGCCGCCTCGAACGTTCGGCGCTGCCCAGCCCCGGCCATATTTTGGCCGCGGTGAGCCAAACGCGCTTCGACGGTGAGGAGTACGACCAGGTGCTGCCGCAGCGGCTGAAGGATACGCTGTATTAATCGCCGCGGCGTTCGCGCCACGTTTGCCGGTTCAGCCGGTACAAGACGTGCTTTTGCAGCGGATGGCCCGCCGGCAGGCGTGGGTGCAGGAAGGTTTCGCCGTCAAATTGCATGCCGATGCGCGTCATCACCCGGCGCGACGGTTGGTTGTTTTCGGCGGTGAAGGACACTACTTCCGGCAAGTGAAGCGTGTCGAAGGCGCACGCCAGCGCCGCGCGTGCCGCTTCAGCGGCGTAGCCGTTGCCCCAATGGGCCGCCGCCAGCCGCCAGCCAATCTCCACGCAGGGGGAACAGGGCAGATCGTCGCCCGGCAGCGCCAGCCCGACAAACCCGATAAAGGGCGCGCCGTCTTTCACTTCCACCGCCCACAGCCCCCAGCCATGTTGTTGCATGAAGGCGCGGATGCGTTCGGCCTGCGTGCGGCTTTCTTCGGCCGTCATCGTCGCCGGGAAATAGCGCATCACCTGCGGATCGGCGTTAAGCGCAGCGAAGGCCGGCAGATCGTCGTCGCGCCAGGGGCGCAGCCGCAACCTGTCGCTGTCGAGGGTAAGGATGGTTGACATGATGCATAGCCTCCAATGAGCAAGGGCGCGGCGAGCCGCGCCCTTGGGCCGTCAACGGAACAGCGTTTGCGCCCAGCGCGCCAGCCCGGCGGTGACCGAGCCGAAGTCGTTGCCGCCGACGATCGGAATGCCCGGCAGCTGCTGTTGCAGCGCGGCGCGCAGCAGGGGGGAGCGCGCGCTGCCGCCGGTCAGGTAGATCACCTGCGGCGCGGTCTGGCTGCTGGCCAGCGCGGCGCTGACCTGTTCCTGGATGCGCATCAACGGCTGCGAGATGGCGTCGGCGAGCTGAGCCTGGCTGATGCTCTCCGCCAGATCGGCCTGCACGAAGCCGAGCGGCGCGCTGATGGCGGTTTGGCCGGACAGGGCTATCTTACTCTCTTCGGCCGCGCGCACCAGTCGGTAGCTCAGGCGCTGCTGGTACACTTTCAGCAGGCGTTTGACCTTTTCCGGCTCCGCCGCGTCGAGGATCAGATCGCGCAGCACGCGGCCGTTGGCGGCGCTGTAGAAATCGTTTTGCGCCGGCACGTCGTTGGTCGCCACCGCGTTCCAGTAAGGCAGCGCCGGCAGGGCGATGCCTTTCGCGGTTTCGCCGCCCAGGCCGAACAGCGGCATCAACTGTTTGAAGGCCAGCATGATGTCCAGATCGTTACCGCCAACCCGGCAGCCGCTGTGCCCCAGCAGGCTTTGCTGGCGATCGGCGCGGTCGCGCCACTGCGGCCCCATCAGCAGCACCGAGCAGTCGGTGGTGCCGCCGCCGATGTCCACCACCAGCACGGTTTGCTCTTCGCTCAGCGTCGCCTCGAAGTCCAGCCCCGCCGCCACCGGCTCGAACTGGAATTCAATGGCTTTGAAACCGGCGCGTTCGGCGGCGCGCTGCAAAATGCCCTGCGCCTGCCGGTTGGCCTCTTCACCGCCGATGCCCTGGAAGTTGATCGGCCGGCCGATCACCGCCTGCTCGATACCGGTCTGCAGCACGTTTTCCGCCTGGCGTTTGATGTGGAACATCATGGCGCACACCAGGTCTTCGAACAGGGCGATCTGCTGCGGTTTCAGGCCGTTGGCGCCGAGGAAGGATTTCGGCGAGCGCACGAAGTACACCTCTTCCGGATCTTCCATGTAGTGCGCCAGCGCCTGCAGGCCGAACAACACGCTGTCGCCGTTGACCGGAATGTCCTCTTCGCGGTTGTAACTGATGGCGCGGCGCAGCAGCTGTTGGTTTTCTTCGCTGCCGGTTGGCACCTGCCAATGGCGGTGCAGGCATTCGCTCACCGCTTCGCGGGTCGGCGCGCACAGCATCGAAGGCAGATACGGTTCGTTGTTTTCCAGCGTCAGCAGCTCGGGGCCGTGGTCGCGCATCACCGCGACGGAACAGTTGGCTGTCCCGTAGTCGAATCCAATAAACATCTCTTTTTTGTCCCCATGCCAATGAAGGGGGGCGACTTTACCCGAGACGGAGCCGGCGGGCAATGCGCCGATGCGCGAGTGTCGAAAAATTTAGCGGGCGCGGCATCGGCATGCTTAACTTAATGTCCGAATTCCGCACGTCAGCGCGCCAGGCGAGCCCCATAATGCAGAAAAAACCGAACCCGAGCGTTGCCATGAATACTCAACAGCAAGCGTTGTACGACGCGCTGCGCGCGCGTGACCGCAAATTCGACGGTCGCTTTTTCGTCGGTGTCTCTTCCACCGGCATCTATTGCCGCCCGGTGTGCAGCGCCCGCACGCCGAAGCTGGAAAACTGCACCTTCTATCCGAGCGCGGCGGCGGCCGAGCTGGCGGGCTTTCGCCCCTGTCTTAAATGCCGGCCGGAGCTGGCGCCCGGCCTGGCGCTGATCGATCTGGGCAACCGCTATGCGCAGGTGGCGGTGCAGCTCATCGAGCAGGGCTATCTGTCCGAACACAGCTGCGAAGCGCTGGCGGCGCGGCTCGGCATTTCCGATCGCCACCTGCGGCGCATCTTCGCCGAACAGTTTGGCGCTTCGCCGATCGATTACGCGCAGTCGCACCGGTTGCTGCAGGCCAAACGCCTGCTGGCGGATACCGATCTGCCGCTCAGCGAGGTGGCGTTCGCCGCCGGTTTCGGCAGCCTGCGGCGTTTCAACGAGCTGTTCAAGGCGCGCTATCGCCTGATCCCGTCTGCGCTGCGCAGCGGCGGCGCGCGCGGTGAGCGGGCCGCCGCCAGCGGGCTGGTGTTCCATCTGGGCTATCGGCCGCCCTATGACTGGGATCGCATGCTGAATTTCCTGCAGGCGCGCGCCGTGCAGGGGGTGGAGCGGGTCGAGGGACGCCGCTACCTGCGTTCGATCGCCGTCAACCAGGGCGGCACGGAATATCGCGGCTGGGTCAGCGTGCAGCCGGAGGAAGCGCGCAACCGGGTCAGGGTCGAGATCGCGCCTGCGCTCAGTTTGGTGACGACGGAGGTGCTGCGCCGCGTGCGCCTGCTGTTTGATCTGGACGCCGCGCCGGATCGCATCAATGAGGCGCTGGGCTCGCTGGCGGCCGATGCGCCGGGGCTGCGCCTGCCGGGCTGCGTGAACAGCTTCGAGCAGGCGGCGCGGGCGGTGCTGGGGCAGTTGGTCAGCGTGAAAATGGCGGCGACCTTCGCCGGGCGGATGGCCGAACGCTGGGGAGAGCCGCTGGCGGCGCCGCACGAGGGCATCACCCACGTTTTCCCCAGCGCCGAACGGGTGGCGCAGCTGCAGCCCGAAGCACTGCGCCCGCTCGGGGTGCAGCTGAAGCGCGCGGCGGCGCTGATCGAGATCGCCCGCGCGCTGGGCGAAGGGCGGCTGCAGCTCGACAACGTGCTGGATATCGACCAGGGCATCAGGGCGCTGACCGCGCTGCCGGGCATCGGCAGCTGGACCGCCAGCTATATCGCGATGCGCGCCTGGTCTTGGCCGGACGTGTTTCTGGCCGGCGACTACCTGATCAAACAGCGTTTCCCCGGCATGACGCCGCGCCAGATCGAACGCTATGCCGAACGTTGGCGCCCGTGGCGCTCTTACGCCACGCTGCATCTGTGGCACAACGACGGCTGGGCGCCGGAAGGGGAGGATTGAGCATTCGGGCTAGCGGGGGGGCTCGATCAGCTGCAGCAGGCGGCTCATGCCCTCGCGCATCAGGAACGCCAGCAGCTTTTCCCGCTCGGCCGGTGTCAGGTGGTAGTAATACTCGATCCAGACCCGTATCGGATCCTGGCGTTTGACGTCGTAGCCCGGAGGGTCTGTCTCGCGCAAGGCCGACAGGCTGCGCGCGCCGTACGGCAGGCTGTCGATATGGTATTCCAGCGCTTTGCCCTGCACGCCGCTGCGGCGGCGGCTGAGCCAGCCTTCGCGTCGGGCCATCAAATTGACCCCTTGCGGGGTTGAAGGCAACCCCGCCTTGCCCATCAGTTCCCTGGCGGAAAACCATTTCTTTTCCATAGTCCCTTATCCCTGAGCCATCACATGTCGAGGAAAATCAACGGATACGCTGATGTTCGCATGGGAGTTTCATCTTATTTAATCGTTTAAGCTTCAGGTGTTATTTATATCACTAATCTCGCATGGGTTAACACAATGTGAATAACGGGAGTGCGGCGCCGCCCGCGAGACGGCGCCGGTGAGGGGGAGGGGTTAGCGAATGCCGAAGTAGCCGTCGCTGAGCAACACCGCCAGCGGCTGCTCCAGCGCTACCTGATCGCCATCCGCCAGATCGACGCCGATATCGCGCAGCGCCTGCAGCGTCACCGGCTGGTGGGCCGGCCCGGCGAGCGTCTGCGCTTTGATCCGATGCGCCGCGCCGTTGAGCATCGAGACCATCAGTTCATCCATCTGGTTGCAGTGCACATTGGTGATAAAGCGTTCATCGACGCGAATGATGTCGATTTTCTGATCGCCCAGCTCATCGAAGGCATTGATGTTATGCCCGAAGCCATTGACGATCAGCCGGCAACCCAGTTGCTGCAGTTCGCGAAGACACGCCCGGCACTGCGCGGCGTGTTCCAGCACCACGGCCTCATCGACGCTGAACAGCAGTGCCTGTGGCGGCAGCGAGGAAGCGCGCACCCTTTCCGTCAGCTCGCGCTGGAAGTCGGTGTTCAGCAGGCTGTCGGTGGCCAGCGGCAACGCGAGCGACAGCCCCTTGCGCTTGATGTCGTCGGCGCAGTGCACCAGCAGCTGCGCCACCGCCCAGCGGTCGATGTCCGGCATCAGGCCGTACAGCTGCGCCGCGGCGATGAATGCCTCGTGCGGCAGCGGCCGATCGTCCGGCACCATCACCTGCAGCTTCACCTGGTGGAACGCGGCCGACAGCGGCGTCGCCGGCGGTGCGACCGCGCGGGTCAGCAGCCGCAGCTGCCCCTCGCTGACGATCGTCTGTACCTCCTGCAGGCTCAGCAATTCATGCTGCCGCTCCAGCAGCTGTTTTTGCCGTGCTTCATACAGATACACCTGGCCGCGCCCGTGGTGCTTGGCGGTGTAGCAGGCGATGTCGGCCTGGGCCAGCAGCTCGCTGCTTTTGGCGTCGCCGCCGATGCGCGTGATGCCGGCGCTGGCGCCGACGCGATAAATTTTCCCTTCCCAGTAGAACGGATGCTGGCTGATTTGGTTGACCACCTGTTGCATCAGCGATTTGGCCTGCTCCGGCCGGCAGTCGAACAGGATCAGGCCGAATTCGTCGCCGCCCAGCCGGGCCAGGCAGTCGCTGTTGCGCAGCTGGTGCCGCATCAGCTGGGCGATGTCCCGCAGCAAGGCATCGCCCGCCGCGTGGCCGGCGGTGTCGTTCACCGCCTTGAACCGATCCAGATCGAGGAACACCAGCGAATGCGGCGGTGACGGTTCCCCGCCGGCGACGATTGCCGCTTTCAGCTGCTTCTCGAAGCTGGCGCGGTTCGGCAGGCCGGTCAGCGCGTCGTGCGAGGCACTGTAGCTGAGCTTTTTCATCAGTTCGCGCGAGGCGGTGACATCCTGCAGCACCATCACCGCGCCCATGGTTTCACCGTCGAGGGTTTTCAGCGGTGAGACAGACTGCTGCACGTCGAAATAGCGCCCGTCGCGGCTGTGCAGCACCAATGCGTAATCCGCCGGCCACTGCCGTGGATATTGCGTGAGGTTTTCGATTTCCGGGCCGTCTTTGCCGTTGGTCAGGCGTACCACGCCGGCGACGGGCATACCGATCGCCAGATCGAGCGGCCAGCCGCACATCTGCTCGGCCACCGGATTCATAAAGGTAATGCGCAGGTGGCTGTCGGTGGAGATCACCCCTTCGCCGATGGCGTCGAGGGTGATGTGCAAACGCTCTTTCTCCTCGTGCAGCGCTTCGGCGAGGCTCTTGAGCTCGGTCATGTCGATATTGGTGCCGATCATGCGCAGCGGCCGGCCCTGATCGTCGAGGATCACGTTGCCCTGGCCGCGAATATGGCGCACGCTGCCCTGGCGGGTCACGATGCGGTATTCCATGACGAAAGGCTTGGGGTCGGCCAACAGCGCGGCCAGCTCGCGATCGGTGCGGTCGCGATCTTCCGGCACCAACAGGGTGCGCCACAGCGCCAGCGTCGGCGTTTGGTCGGGATTGAGATCGTAGAGTTCGAACATGCGCTGATCCCAGGTGAAGTTTTCCTGGCTCATCACCCATTCCCAGATGCCGACGCCGCCCACCTGATTGGCCAGCGTAATGCGCTCCACCAGCCGGTTGTTTTCCGCCTGGCTGCGCTTCAAATCGCTGATGTCCTCCACCTGCGAGATGAAGTACAGCGGCAGCCCTTCGGCGTCGCGCACCAGCGAGACCGCCAGCAGCGCCCAGACGGTCTGGCCGTCGCTGCGGATGTAGCGTTTCTCCATGGTGTAGCTGCTGATATGGCCATCGAGCAGGTCGTGCAACTGGCTGAGATCGGCGGTGAGATCGTCGGGATGCGTAATTTCTTGAAAGGTCAGCTTATGCAGCGCCTCAGGCGTATAGCCGAGCAGCGCGCACAGCGCCTGATTGACCTGCAGCCATTTCCCCTGCGGCGACACCAGCGCCATGCCGATGGCGGAATACTCCAGCGCGCTGCGAAAGCGGCTTTCGCTCTCGACGATGTGCTGTTTTTCCACCCGAAAGGCGTGCATCACCACCGCCATCGCGTGCGCCGGGATTAAAATCAGCAGCATCGGCAAGTACAGACCGAGATCGCCAAGGTGCTTGCCGGAAGCCTGGAAATGCAGCAACCCCAGCGAAATCATCACGGTGATCAGCAAGAGGGTGCAGAAGCAAACGGTGAACGCCTCAAAACGCGGCAGTGCGATGGCTGCCCACAGCAGCGGCAAAATCACGAACGTGAACGGAAAAGGCAGGTAGGTCAGCGCCATAAAGCTGAAAGCCAGCGTAACCATCAGCGTCAGCAATAATGGAAACGGGTTCAGCGCCGTCAGGGTGCGACGGTTATAAGAGAGGCCGATCGGCGCCAGCGACAGCACCCCTATCGCTTCGGAAATGAACCAGGTACCGAACGGCTGCCAAAAAGGCTGGCCTGGCGCGGGCACCAGGCTGGCGGCCAGCAGCGCGCTGAACAGCGGGGTAAAAATCACCGCGCACACCACAAAACGCAGCCAACTGGCGAGATCGTTCAAGGGATCGTACGGGTGTAGCATGCGGCGCAACAGCAGGGCGCAAACCGCCGCTTCCAGCAGGTTGATGGCGGCCAGCTTGACGGGAGTGGCGCTGACGCCGAACAGCAAGAAGCTGGCGAGCACGATGCCGAGGCCGCTGGCTAACAGCGGCAGGCCCCAGTGGCGCGGGGCGTGGCGGTACAGCACCGCGATCGCGGCGGCGGTCGGAAACCACAGCGGGGTGAAGTGGCTGGCTTCGCTGGACAGCGACAGGCTCAGCAAGGCGAGCAGAAACGTCGCCAGCGCCACTAACAGGGAATGCGTCAGCACGACGCCTTTGTGGGTGCCGAACGTGTTCGGCGCGCTGATCTCCATAGACACCCTTACCGATGGCCTCTGTCAGTGATTGGATTCATGACGTGGATGAATTAAGACGATTTATTGGCAAAGGGTAGTACAGCGCGAGAGGAAAACCTACCGGGATGGCCGACTTTACTGCGTTAACGCAAACCCGGCGACAGAATGGCGAAAAAGCCGGCGCGCGGCCGGCTTTTCGCGTATTACAGCAGGAACAGGGTGGCGAGGCCGAGGAAGATGAAAAAGCCGCCGGTATCGGTCAGCGCGGTGATGAGCACGCTGGAGCCGACCGCCGGATCGCGGCCCATTTTGAGCATGGTCATCGGGATCACCACGCCCATCAGCGCCGCCAGCAGCAGATTGAGCAACATCGCCAGCGTCATCACGCCGCCCATCGCCGCGTCGCCGTACAGCAGCCAGGTGATGACGCCCATGATGCCGCCCCACACCACGCCGTTGATGATGGCGACGCCCAGCTCTCTGAGCATCAGGCGCGAGATGTTGCCGACTTCGATCTGGTGCAGCGCCAGCGCGCGCACGATCATGGTGATGGTCTGGTTGCCGGTGTTGCCGCCGATGCCGGCGACGATCGGCATCAGCGCCGCCAGCGCCACCAGCTGGGAAATGGTGTGTTCGAACAGGCCGATCACCCGCGAGGCGATGAATGCGGTGCAGAGGTTGATCGCCAGCCAGGCCCAGCGGGTCTTGACCGCCTTGCTGACCGGGGCGAACACGTCTTCTTCCGGGCTCAAACCGCCCATGCGGCGCAGGTTGGTGTCGCTCTCTTCGTTGACGGCGTCGACGATCTCTTCGATGGTCAGGCGGCCCATCAGTTTGCCCTTGGCGTCAACCACCGGGGCGCTGATCAGGTCGTAACGTTCGAACGCGCCGGCCGCTTCATCGGCCTTGTCTTCGGGCTGAAAGGTGGCGGGATCGCTGTCCATCACTTCGCGCACCGGGATCTCCGGATCGTTCAGCAGCACTGCGGTCAGTGGCAGCTCGCCCAACAGGGTGTTTTTGCGATCGGTGACGAACAGTTTATCGGTGGCGTCGGGAATGGTTTTGCGCATGCGCAAGAAGCGATGCACCGCGCCGAGCGTGACGTCCGGCCGCACCGTCACCAGTTCGAAATCCATCATCCAGCCGACGCTGTCTTTGGCGTACTGGCTCATCTCGCGCACCTGGGCGCGCTGCTCCGGCTCCAGCGAGGTCAGCAACCGGCCCATCAGGTTACGCGGCAGGTATTGCGCCAGGTAGGCCTGTTCGTCGACGTCCAGCGTTTTGATCGCTTTGAGCAGGTCTTTGTCGCTCATTTCCTCGATCAGGCTGTCCCAGACCGGTTCGGCGACCTCCACCAGCGTCTGGCCGCGCTTGCTGTTGCCCACCAGCCGCCACAGCGCCATACGTTCGTCCTGCGGCAGCGCCTCCAGCAGGTCCGCCAGGTCGGCGGCGTGCATATCGTCCAACAGACCGGTGATTTCCGCCGTCTGGTTCAGCAGTTCGCTTTGGCTGAGGGCGTGTTCATCCCCTGGCCGGCCGAGAATGCCGTCGACCAACTCCTTATTGTTCAACAGCAGAGTGAGAATGCGCTGGCGGTATTCAGCGACTTTTTTGACGTTATGGGTTGCGGCTGACATGGTGTTCCTTTACGGGCGCTCGGCGTTCCTGACGCAGGCTCATTAAAAGATAGAGCATAGCGGGTGCCGGCGTCATTTTTATGAAACGGCCGGGGTGCGGCGGTTATTCAGAGGAGGCGTCCTGTTGCGGCGCGCTGACTTCGGCGGCGTTTTGCGCAGCGGCCTGCTTTTTTTCCTGATGATGAGGCACCGCCACAACGGCGGCGTACAGCAGGCGGCCGACTAAAATGATAAAGCTGATAAACAACACTATCTTCGTCATCTGTCCGGTGGTTTTCTTGCGCATATATCACCCGGTATGCCGGTGTCCTGTGTTATTCGCTCGTGAATTTGTAAGCGGATTTTAGGCGCTGATGACAAAAGTTGTCCATTTTTTTCCGGCGTACGGGGCGGCGTATTAGGGCTTCGTTTAGGTTGACGGGGCGAGGGTGGAAAGAAAAACCCCCTGTCTGGCAGGGGGCGGGGGATCAGGCGGAGCGCTGTTCGTTTTGCGAGCCTTCTTCTTCGATCAGCAGCTTCCAGCCGACGACGTCGTTCCAGTAGGCCTGTTCGCGCTCGAAATCGAGCTGCACCAGGTTGTTCTGCGCCAGGTAGCCGGCCGGGAAGCGCAGCGTCCAGTGATTGTCGTCGGTGCTCAGGCGCAGCGTTTCCGGCGTGGTGGTCGACTGACGCTGGTTGTTGAGCAGGGTGCTCAGACGCAGCAGCTGGATCAGCGGCAGGTAGTGCTTCTTCTTGAACAGGTTGAGGCGCGGCAGCTCTTCGAGCTTGATCGCCTTGCGGTGGAAACGCACCAGTGCCGCCAGCAGCAGCTGCTGTTCCTGGTTGAAGCCAGGCAGGTTGGAGTTTTGCAGAATGTAGGCCGAATGGCGGTGCATGCCGCTGTGGTTGATGCTCAGCCCCACCTCGTGCAGCATGGCGGCCCATTTCAGCAGAGCCTCCAGCTGCGGATGCGCCAGCTTGGTGTTTTGCGCCATCCACTGCGAGTAGAGCAGCTCGGTGGTTTCCAGCACCCGTTTGGCCTGCTCGCGGTCGATGTTGTAGTGATCGGCCAGGCTCTTGGCGGTGCGGCTGCGGATGTCCTGATGGCGGAAGCGGCCTTCCATTTCATACAGCACGCCTTCGCGCAGCGCGCCGTCGGACAGGCGCAGATCGCGGATCGCCAGCGCGTCGAACACGCCGCACAGGATAGCCAGCCCCGGCACGAACACCGATTGGCGATCCTCTGACAGCCCCGGCAGGCTCAGCGAACTGAAGCTTTTGAACTGCAGCACCTGTTCGGCGAGCATTTCCAGGCGATCCAGGGTGATGAGACCGTCTTTTTCCCCCATCGCCACCAGCACTTCGTGGGCGGCCTTGATGGTGCCCGAGGCGCCCAGCGCGTACTGCCAGCCCTGAATGCGGTACTGCCAGGCCAGCGTTTCCAATTTTTGCGCCGCCGCCAGCCGCGCACGGCGGAAGTTGTTTTTGCTGATCTCGCCGCCCGGGAAGAACAGCTGGGCGAAGCTGACGCAGCCCATGCGGCGGCTTTCCGCCAGCAGCGGCTCGAAGTCTTCGCCGATCACCAGCTCGGTGGATCCGCCGCCGATGTCGATCACCAGCTTGCGGCCTTTCTCCGGCTGAGTGTGCTCCACGCCCATGAAGATCAGACGCGCTTCTTCCTGACCGGCGATGATTTCGATCGGGTAGGGGATCACTTTGGCGGCGCGCTTGAGGAACACTTCGGCGTTCACCGCCTGACGCAGGGTATGGGTGCCGACGATGGTGACGTTATCCGCCGGGAAGCCCTGCAGCCGTTCGGCAAACAGCGCCAGGCAGGCCAGGCCGCGTTCTATCGCCTCTTCACTGAGTACGTTGTTGCTGTCCAATCCGTCGGCGAGATGCACCCGCTGTTTTAAACGGCCCAATACCTGTAAGGCGCCGTTGACGACGCGGGCGATCACCATGTGGAAACTGTTCGACCCGAGGTCGATGGCGGCGATTTCCTGCGGTTTGTTCGTTGCAGTGTTTTTTAGCGGCATAGTTGCTGGCCTACTGTCCTGGTTGTTCCAGAGCTTTTAAATACTCGTAAATAGCCACCTGGGCACGCACTTTGCGGCGGTTGCCGCGCGGCACGTACTGGTTGCTCAGTTCTTTATCCACATAACGGGCCTTGACCGTATCGCTGAACAGGATCTCCAAAATGTCCAGAACGCGCTGTTTCAGCGCCGGATCCAGCAGCGATACCGCCACTTCGATACGGTAATCTATGTTGCGGGTCATCCAGTCGGCGGAGGACAGATACACCCGTTTGTCACCTTTATTGTCGAAAACGTAAACCCGGTCGTGCTCCAAAAAGCGATCGACGATGCTGATCACCTGAATATTGTCGCTGATCCCCGGCAGGTTGGGAATCAGGGAACACATGCCCCGCACCAGCAGGCGGATCTTCACGCCGGCGCCGGACGCGGTATATAACCGATCTACCAGCCCTTTATCCACCAGATTATTAATTTTCAACATAATGCCGGCCTGTTCCCCGGCCTGGGCGTTGGCGATTTCGTTGTCGATCAGCTCATACAGCTTCAGGCGCGAGTTCTGCGGCGACACCATCAGGTTGTCGAAGGTGACCGGCCGGTAGGGGTTCTCGATAAAGTTGAACACCCGACGCACCTCGTTGGTGATGCGTGAGTCGGCGGTCAACAGCGAATAGTCGGTGTAGATGCGCGCGGTTTTTTCGTTAAAGTTGCCGGTGCCGATATGAGCATAGCGCACAATTTCATCGCCTTCACGGCGTGAAATCAGGAACAGTTTGGCGTGGATTTTCAGGCCCGGCGCGGAGAAGATCACGTGTACGCCGGCCTCGGTCAGGCGCTTCGCCCAATGAATGTTGGCTTCTTCGTCGAAGCGCGCCTGCAGCTCGACCACCACCGTGACTTTTTTGCCGTTGTGCGCGGCGTGGATCATCGATTCGATGATGCGTGAATCTTTCGCTACCCGGTAGATGTTGATCTTGATAGCCAACACGCTCGGATCGAACGACGCCTGGCGCAGCAGCTCCAGCACGTGCTCGAAGGTGTGGTACGGATAGTAGAGCAGCACGTCTTTTTCGCGAATGGCGTCGAAGCCGTTGCGGAAACCGTCGAACCAGATGTGGCGCAGGCGCGGCAGCGGCTTGTTGACCAGGTTGGCCTTGCCGACGTTCGGGAAGCTGATGAAATCTTTGAAGTTGTGGTAGCGGCCGCCGGCGATCACCGAATCGTAGTTGGAGATGCCCAGCTTGCCGCGCAGCAGTTCCACCATTTCGTTCGGCATGTCGCGCTGATACACGAAGCGCACCGGCTCGGCGGTCAGGCGCTGTTTCAGGCTGGAGGACATCAGTTCCAGCAGGCTGGATTCCATTTCGGTCACCAGATCGTACTCCGCGTCGCGGGTCATTTTCATCGAGTAGGCGTTGAGCGCGTCGTAGTCGAAGAAGCCCTTGAAGATATCGTCCAGGCAGTAACGCAGAATGTTGTCCAGCAGGATCATCGGCTTGCGGCGGCGCGGCGCTTCCGGCGGCAGATTGACGAAGCGCGGCACCTTGTCGGACGGGATCTCCAGCAGCGCATAGTCGATGCGCGCGCCGCGGATGATCTCCACCGCCAGATAGGTGTAATCGTCTTTCAGGAACTGCACCAGATTGGTGTCGTGATTGATCAGGATCGGCGTGATGTGCTGGCGCAGATGCTGTTTGAAATATTGCCGCAGCCAGATTTGCTGGTTCTCGGACACCTGGCGTTCGTTGATCAGGAAGATCTGGTTACGCGCCATTTCCAGCAGCAGATCGTTGTACAGGCCGTCGAACTCCTGATCGGTTTTCAGCACCTTGGCCTGGATCTTTTTCAGCAGGTGGCGCGAGGCGCCGGCGGAGCCTTGCTCTTCGCTGATCAGGATGCGCCGTTTGAGATCGGCGAAGCGGACTTTATAGAATTCGTCGAGGTTGTTGGAGTAAATGCCCAGAAAACGCATACGTTCAATCAGGGGATTGCTCTTATCTGCGGCTTCCTGCAACACGCGTTCATTAAAGGATAACCAGCTTAGTTCTTTTTCGATGTAGAGCTTTTCCTGACCCATTGCCACTCCAGTTCAAATTTAGAATAGGATCCGGGACGCAGCGCCCGGATGCCGCTCTAGTGTCCTTGATCATTATTGCGAGAGATTGACAGGAAAGTCCAACATATCCATTGCGTTGGCGCGCGGCATTTTTCGGCGGCAATAAATTTTCGCCGAGGCGGGACGCTCGGCAGTGAAGTGAGTAGCATGAAATGACGATTATCTGGCTTATTTTTGGTGATATTAAGCGTGTTTACGGTCATTTTTCAGCAATATACCGACGCCATATTGTCTGTTTGTAGTGTAAAAAACCTGGGCAAAGCAGGGTAACTTTGTCATGCAAACGTCATAAAACTGACATAAGATGCCCGGTTATCTTACGGCGCAAGCCTGATTACATCAGCGACAGCGAGACACATGACACAGACGACGGCCAATCAACATCCCCGAGATCGCATGCGCGGGCGCATCGACCGCGGCGTGCAGGCGGCAGTGACCGCCAGCGGGCTGATGGTGCTGATGACGTTGATGCTGATCTTCGTTTATCTGCTGTTTGCGGTGCTGCCGCTGTTCAAACCGGCCTCGCTCGGCCAGGCGCAGCCGCTGCCGATCGCGGCGTCGGCCCCGGCGCTGGCGCTGGGCATGGACGTGCAGCAGCGCGTCGGTTACCGCATCGACGCGCAGGGCGCGGGGCAATTTTATCGCCTGACGCCGACCCCGAACGGCCAGCCCCAGGCGCCGCTGGCGCAGCAGACGCTGTTGGCCAAGCCGGCACTGCTCGCGCAGGCCGCCGGAGAGCGCGATCTGTTTGCACTGGCGCAGGCCGACGGCCGGTTGGTGGTGGCGCGCGCGGATTTCGCGACGGCGGAGACCGGCCGGCCGCAGTGGCTGTTCCCGCTCGGGCAGCAGCCGTTGGCGCTGGATCCACAGCGCAAGCCGCTGAAACTGATGACGCTGGCGGATGCGCATCGCGGGCAGTATCTGCTGGCCGGGGTGACCGACGATCGGCGCCTGGTGTTTGGCCGTTTCAGCCCCGACCGGCCGCCGCAGTTCAGCGAGCGCCCGCTGGAACATGATGCTGAGCAACTGGTGCTGACGCCGGATGGCCGCCAGCTTTACCTGTTGGCGGGCAACCGGCTGGCGCGTTATCAGATCGACGGCGCGCAGCTGCAACTGCGTGAAACGCGTACCCTTGGCGAACATGCCCCGTATCAGATGACGGCGCTGCCCGGCGGCAGCGCGCTGCTGATCAAGGGCGCCGACGGCAATCTGCGCGAGTGGTTCGAAGTAGAAAAAGAGCAGCGCTGGCGCCTGACGCCGGTGCAGCATTTCGACCACGGCGCCGACGGGCGGGAGCTGACGGTGGCCGAGCCTTACCGCCGGGTGTTCGCCACTCTGCGGCCCGACGGCGGTTTTTCGCTGTTCTCCGCCATTCAGCCGCAGCCGCTGCTGAATGCCCGCTTGGGCGCCGAGGTGCGGCAGATGGCGTTCGCGCCGCGCGGCGATGGCCTGCTGCTGGAGAGCGCGCAGGGCTGGCAGCGCTATGCGCTCGACAATCCGTATCCAGACGTCACCTGGCGTTCGCTGTGGGGCAGGGTGTGGTATGAGAACTACCCGCAGCCGGCCTACGTCTGGCAATCCACCTCCGGCGAAGACAGTTATCAACCGAAATTCAGCCTGATGCCGGTGATCTTCGGCACCTTCAAGGCGGCGGCTTACGCGATGCTGTTCGCCATTCCCCTGGCGCTGGCCGGCGCTATCTATACCGCTTATTTTATGACGCCGGGGCTGCGGCGGGTGATCAAACCGGCTATCGAAGTGATGGGCGCGTTGCCGACGGTGGTGATCGGGCTGGTGGCCGGCATTTGGCTGGCGCCGATCATCGAGCAATACCTGTTGGCGGTGCTGGCGTTGCCGCTGCTGCTGGCGGCGGCGGTGCTGCTGTGCGGCGCGTTGACCCATCGCTTTATGCCGCGTTGCCGGCCGGGTGTCGATCTGCTGTTGCTGTTGCCGCTGCTGGCGTTGACGGTGTGGCTGGCGCTCAGCCTGGGGCCGCGGCTGGAGGTGGCGCTGTTCGGTGAGCCGCTGCATTTCTGGCTGGGGGATAATTACGACCAGCGCAATGCGCTGGTGGTGGGCGTGGCGATGGGCTTCGCGCTGGTGCCGATCATCTTCTCGCTGGCGGAGGATGCGCTGTTCAGCGTGCCGGCTACCCTGAGCCAGGGCTCTTTGGCGCTGGGTGCCACCCAATGGCAGACGGTGATCAAGGTGGTGCTGCCTTCCGCCAGCGCCGGGATTTTCTCCGCGCTGATGATCGGCTTTGGCCGCGCGGTGGGGGAAACCATGATCGTGCTGATGGCCACCGGCAATACGCCAATTATCGACGGCAGCCTGTTCCAGGGGCTGCGAGCGCTGGCGGCCAATATCGCCATCGAAATGCCGGAGGCGGTCTCCGGCAGCAGCCATTACCGCGTGCTGTTCCTGACCGCGCTGGTGCTGTTTATCTTCACCTTCGTGTTCAACACGCTGGCGGAGGCGGTGCGCCTGCGGCTGCGCAAGCGCTACACGCCGAATCAGGAGGCGCCATGAAGAACTGGGTGAAGAGCGGATCGCCGTGGATTTGGCTGACCGCCGGTTCGGTCGCCGTCAGCCTGTTGGCGCTGATCGGCATTCTGTTGCTGTTGGCCGGGCAAGGGATGCGCTATTTCTGGCCGAGCCCGGTTTATCAGTTCGAGCTGAATCAGAACGGCGCCGGGCCGGTGACGGTGATCGGCGAGCTGTATCAACAGCAAAGCATTTCGCGCCGCCAGCTAACGGAAGCGGGCGTGACGCCGCCGGGCGAGGCGCAAAGCGTCGAACGTTATCTGATCAAGGTCGGTAACCGCGAGCGTGAAGGGCAGGATTTCCGCACGCTGCTGGCCAGCGACATCCGCAGCCAAAGCACGCCGCGCAGCCTGCTGGTGCTGGAGCGCGACAGCCACGGCACCGCTTACGGCTATCTGGCGGGGCTGCTGGAGGACGGGCAACCGCTGACCGGCCGCAATCTGGGGCAGGCGTTGCAGCAGCGGCTGCCGCAAATCGCCGCGCTCTCGCGCCAGGCGCACGACATTCAATTTCGCGATATGGCGCGCATCAATCAGCAGTTTGACGCGCTGCGGCTGCGGGAAAAGCGCCTGCAGCGCGACGATAAGCTGGACGCCCGCGCGCAGGACGCCATCAAGGCCGAGCGGCTGGAGCTGCAGCGGCAATACCAGCTGCTGTCCGAACGCCTGGCGGGGCTGAACCGCGATCGCCAGCGCGATGCGCTGCTACTGCGCGACATGCACGGCCAGACGTTGACCATTCCGCTCAGCCAGGTACGCGATGCCTGGTACCCGAACGCCATGAACACCAGCGAGAAGCTGGCGCACTGGGGCGAGCAGGTGAAGAAGTTCCTCACCGACAGCCCGCGCGAGGCGAATACCGAAGGCGGGGTGTTCCCGGCCATTTTCGGCACGGTGTTGATGGTGATCCTGATGTCGATCGTGGTGATGCCGTTTGGCGTGATCGCGGCGGTGTATCTGCACGAGTATGCCGGCAACAATCTGCTGACGCGGGTGATTCGCATCGCGGTGGTCAACCTGGCCGGCGTGCCCTCGATCGTCTACGGTGTCTTCGGCCTCGGCTTTTTCGTTTATATGATAGGCGGCACGCTCGACCAGCTGTTCTATCCTGAATCCTTGCCCAACCCGACCTTCGGCACGCCCGGCGTGCTGTGGGCGGCGCTGACGCTGGCGCTGCTGACGCTGCCGGTGGTGATCGTCGCCACCGAGGAAGGGCTGTCGCGCATTCCCACCTCGCTGCGGCAGGGCTCGATGGCGCTGGGCGCCAGCCGGGCCGAGACGCTGTGGCGCATCGTGCTGCCGATGGCGGCGCCGGCGATGATGACCGGCCTGATTTTGGCGGTGGCGCGCGCCGCCGGGGAGACGGCGCCGCTGATGCTGGTGGGGGTAGTGAAATCGGTGCCGGTGCTGCCGGTGGACGAGATTTTCCCGTATCTGCACCTGGAGCGGAAGTTTATGCATTTGAGCTTCCAGATCTACGATATGGCATTCCAGAGCCCGAGCGTAGAGGCGGCGCGGCCGCTGGTGTTCGCCACCGCCTTCCTGCTGGTGACGATCGTGGTGAGTTTGAATCTGGCGGCGATGGGCATCCGCCATTCGCTGAGGGAGCGGTACCGAGCATGGTCGCAGTAACAATGACGCTATTTTTGGGGAGTGCGTAATGGGTTTGATGACGCCAGGCAGTTTGCCCCGGCTGGATGTCCAGCATCTCGACGATGAACAGACCGCGCTGGCGGTCAACGGACTGAACCTGTTTTATGGTGACAAACAGGTGCTGCACGACATTTCGCTGCGCATTCCGAAGCACCGGGTGACGGCCCTGATCGGCCCTTCGGGCTGCGGCAAATCGACGCTGCTGCGCTGTTTCAACCGCATGAACGATCTGGTGGACAACTGCCGCATCGAGGGCGATCTGCAGCTGAACGGCGCGGCGATCTCCGGCGCACAGATCGACGTGGCGGCGCTGCGGCGGCGGGTGGGCATGGTGTTCCAACGGCCGAACCCGTTCCCGAAATCGATCTATGAAAATGTGGTGTACGGCCTGCGCTTGCAGGGCGTGCGCGACCGGCGCTTGCTGGATGAGGCGGTGGAGCGTTCGCTGCGCGCCGCCGCGCTGTGGCATGAGGTGAAGGATCGGCTGCGCGAAAATGCGTTCCGCTTGTCCAGCGGCCAGCAGCAGCGCCTGGTGATCGCGCGCGCCATCGCCATCGAACCGGAAGTATTGCTGCTCGACGAGCCGACCTCGGCGCTGGATCCGATCTCCACGCTGACCATCGAAGAGCTGATTTCCGCGCTGAAACAGCGTTACAGCGTGGTGCTGGTGACGCACAACATGCAGCAGGCAGCGCGCGTCTCCGACTACACCGCTTTTATTCATCAGGGGCGGCTGGTGGAGTACAACGACACCGACGCCATCTTCACCTCGCCGCGCCAGCGCCGCACCGAAGATTATATTACCGGGCGGTATGGGTGAGCGACGTGCCGCACCCCTAGCGAACGAAAGGCTGCGGGATAATGCAGCCTTTCGTCTTTAGGGCGGCCGTCAGTAATTTTCGCGAATGCGGATCGCTTCTTCTACCCACTCCGCCAGATTTTCCTTGATGTGATTATAGACATTGGCGCTGGTCAAATAAGGCGGATCATAGGCTTTGGCGATTCCGGAAAGCTTTCTATCCCCCAGCTTGATATGATCCAACGGGTTGTTGCCTTTTCGGGCTTGTTCGCCGGCGCTGTCTTTCAGGTTATGGATATACACCACCAGCACGCCCATGCCTTTCTTCCAGGCTTCACAGATTTCGAAGTTGATCCACTTGCGATTGGCGGTATCTTTACCCGCGAGAATCACGGCGCAGCTCCGATTGTCCAACTGGCCTTTGATCCAAGCGGCGATGGCGTCGTCACCGCCTTTTTTCACTTCCTCCCAATCGTTATCCGTGGCCGGCCGGTTACCTTCCAGCGAGCCCATTTCGCGTATCTGAGAAGCGCGCCAGTTGTCCGGCTCATAATGGAAACTGTAAAAACATTTTCTGGTCATCGAGGATTATCCTTAGTAATGATATCGATAAGTGCCAACAGGCATGTTTTCTTCTCCGCCAGGCTGCCCGGCTCGTTAAGTTGATCCAGCAGGTTCATGGCGACGGGATGGCGGTGATAGAGGGTGTCTTTCATCTCCTCCTTGATTTTTCGGTAGATCTCGGCGGATGCGCCGCCGGTACAACCGATAGGAATGCAGACGCAGCCTTGTTCCGCAGCGATGTGGAACTCTTTCAATAAACCGTCGGCCAGCACGCATTCGCCTTCGGCGTTACGCTTGTTGCCGAACAAAAAAACCGCGATGCCGCTGAGCGAAATCATGTTCTGGCGGTATTCGTGCCAAAGTGCCGGCAGCGTAATGCCCCCGCTGGCGAATTGGGGGAAAGGGCGCAATACCAGCTGGCTTTCGCTGATTTTCCCCCCGCTGGCGTAAATGGCTTCCAATGCGCCGTTGATCACCGCCGTGCCCACGCCCCAACCGAAGCCGTTGACGATGCGGTACTGTTTGCGGATAAGCAGGCGCGCCAGGCGGTGTATGAACTGGATGGACTCTTCACGGGCATAGGGGTGGTAGTTGTCGGCGCTGCCGGAGATAAACACCGTGCTTTTCTTGAATTGCGTTTCGATGGCATACAGCAGGTCGGTGATTTGCCGATAGTCCTCCACCAGCAGCGTTTGAATGCCGTAACGGCGTAGATCGTTGATCATCAGGCTTTGTTTTCGGCTGTTGTAATCATAAGACGCCTGATCCTCGCAGCCGCTGTCGCCAGGCTGAACGCGCCGCATGATGCAGAAGTGGTTTCTTTTCCCTTCGCCGTACTGCGCGTAAAGGCGACTCAATACGTATTGCAGGTTGGGGTCTTCAAAGCTGAAACCGATAAACAGGAAGGTTTTGGCGGTCAACTCCGCCATCAGCATGTTGATAAAAGGAAGGTGTGTACGGGAGTAAGTTTCGTATTGTTCGCGGGTGATAATCGCCTGGTTGGGTGTTCTATAATCACCATGCATTTTATATAAGACAACATCGCGCTTGTGAATATTGTTGGTCAGACTTTCCGGCGTGGTTTTAACGTCGCAGACGCGATTATAACGGGCATAGGTTTTTTCAATCAGATCGTCGTAGTTGGTTGTCCAGAGTGACGCTATCGGCAATCTGGCAATGATCCGATGATTTTCAGTTTCTTCCGCTTGCTCAGCGAATTCTGTAATTATTTTTTGATTTATCTTATGCCGGTTGCCTTTTTCATTGAGATGATATTGAGCCAGAGAAATAAGGTCGCTTTCTTTTTCTATATCCAGCCCCAATTCATAAGCGATATCACCGATAAGCTCTTTCCAGCTGACAAAGCCGGCGGGTATGGACAGCCCGGCGCCGGCAAACAGCGCGGCGCTGCCGGCTTTGATATCATTAACGTAATCACGAATAAACAGTTCTATATCACGTTCTGGCATTAGGAAATCCTGATATTGTTCGAGGTTCTTGATTGGTTAGTTGTAAATTATGGCTTTCATGAATAATTGCATTAAACAAAATATCACGGTAAGACGGCGGGTTAATTTTGTAAACTTTATTTTTTATTTTTAGCGATATTGTGCGTGTTATTTAACTCTTGAATTTATTATTGGCAATTATTTGGGTTTTTAATTCATGTGGTAATAATATCCGCCATCAGGAAATGTGGCGGCAAGCTCGACAAAATATATTCCTGATGTTTAACCACGTTGTGAACCCGATCAAACAAAAACAATTCTCATTATCATTGATCGTCGGCGTAAAATGTATATACTTCGATAGGCTATGTAAACTAACGTAAATGGATGTGTTTAAATGTGTGCATGGAAGCCCGGGATTTGGCCTGCACTCTTGGCGCTCTGCGCTCCGGCGTGGTGTGCGGAAATCACCAGCCCTGCTGACCGCGACAGCATTACCCAGCAGCAGAAAACGTTGCTGGAACAGGCGCAGCAGCAACGCGAGGCGCTGCAAAATAACGTTGAGTTGCCGGCCTTGCCGCTGCCTGTGTCGGCCGCCGCAGGGGCGGTTTGCCAGCCGGTGAGGCAAATCGTTTTTCAGGGCGCCGAACATCTTTCCTGGTCGGTGAAGGAAAGCCTGGCTCGCCCGTATCAGGGGCGCTGCCTGACGCTAGAGCACATCAACCGTCTGGTGCGCGAAACCACCAATGCTTATCTGCAACGCGGCTATGTCACCTCGCAGGCCTGGCTGCAGGAGCAGGATATCTCCCGCGGCGTGTTGACCGTGAGCGCCAGCGAAGGGCGAATCGAGTCCATCACGCAGAACGGCGAGCAGACGCTGGCGCTGAAAATGGCGTTTCCCGGCCTGGTTGGCGACGTATTGAATCTGCGCGATATTGAGCAGGGCATGGAGCAGCTCAACCGCCTGCCATCGCAACAGGTGGCTATCGATATTCAACCCGGCGAACAACCCGGCTTTTCCAACGTGGTTTTGCTGCGTGGTGCCCGGCGCGCGCCTGTCTCTTTCTCTTTCGGCGCCGATAACAGCGGCCAGAAAAGCACCGGCACCGGGCAGATGAACGCCGCCTTCACGCTGGATAACCCGCTGCGCCTCGCCGATCAATGGTCGCTTTCCGCAGCGCGCAATAACGATTTCAGCCCGCATCACCGCAGCCGCAGCCTGAACGGCGGCGTCACCTTACCCTACGGCTATTGGCTGTTCAGTTACCAGTACGCCTGGAACGATTTTTTCCAGCGGGTGCCGTTCAACGGCGCGGCTTACCGCTATCAGGGCAACAACCAGACCCAGCGTCTGGGCGCCAACCGCACGTTGCTGCGGGATGGCAAACGCAAGCTGGCCGTCGATATCGGGCTGGCGCGGCGCACCACGGAAAATAAGCTGGCGGGGGAACGGTTGGGCGTCAGCAGCCCGACGCTCAGCGTCGCCAGCCTGGGCCTCAATTACAGTGCGGCTGCGGGCGGCGGCTATATGACGCTGAACCCGACGGTAAGCCGCGGGCTGCGCATGCTGGGCGCCACCGCCGACGATCCTGAGCGCGACGGGGCGCCGCGCAGCGAGTTCCGCAAGCTTGGCCTCAGCGCCAGCTACTTTTATCCGCTCGCCCCCTCTCTCTACTACCTGACCTCGGCCTATGGGCAAACCAGCGCAGACAACCTGTATGCCGGCGAGCGCATTTCCATTGGCGGGCAATACTCGGTGCGTGGCTTTAAAGAGCAGTACCTGACCGGCAATCGCGGCGCCTACTGGCGCAATGAACTCAACTGGCAATGGCAGACGTTGCCGGGGCTGGGGGAGCTTTCTTTCACCGGCGCGTTAGACGCCGGCTGGTTGCAGGGGCGCGCCGGGCTGATAGACGGCGGCAGCGTCGCCGGCGCGGCTCTGGGGGCCACGCTAAGCGGCCGCTGGTTCAATCAGGCGGTCACCGTCGGTAAACCGCTGACGCACCCAGGCAGCCTGCAACCGGATCGTTGGGTGGCCTACTGGCAAGCCACCGTCACGTTATAACGCCAGCACACAGCAGGAGCGCCTCGGCGTTCAAAACAACATCCTTTCGAAGGAATGAATATGGATAAGTCCACTTCCCCTTTGGCGCGGGGCGCCAGCTATTTGCTGATCTACCTGACGGCTTTCCAGCCGTTGCACCCGGCGTTCGCCGCCGGCATTACCGCCGCTAACGGCAATACGCAGGTGGTTATCAAGCCGGGCGACGTGCCGGTGGTGAATATCGCTACGCCGAACGGGGCGGGTATCTCCCACAACACCTATAAAGATTTCAACGTTGGGCCACAGGGCGCCGTATTGAATAACGCCACGCACGGGGGCAAAACGCAGCTGGGCGTGGAAATCTACAGCGCGCAGGGCAACACCTACCTGAAGGGAAAGCCGGCGGAATTGATCATTAATGAGGTGATCGGCGGCAGTCGTTCCGAGCTGCAGGGCAAGCTCGAGGTGTTCGGCAGTAAGGCCAACGTGATGATCGCCAACCCAAATGGCATAACCTGCAACGGCTGCGGCTTTATTAACGCGCCGGGCGTGACGCTGACCACCGGCAAACCGCAGTTCGACAAGCAGGGCGCGCTGGAGGCGCTGGAGGTGAAAAAAGGCGGCGTCACCATCGGCGGTAAAGGGCTGGACGGCAGCGGCGCCGACTATGTTGACATCATCAGCCGCGCCACCGAGCTGAACGGCAAAATCAACGCGCAAAACCTGTCGCTGACCCAGGGCGCTAACCGCATCAGTTTTAAAGACGGCACCATCAAGCCGATCGCCGGCGAAGGCGCCAAACCAGTGTTGGCGGTGGACACCAAGGCACTGGGCGGCATGTACGCCAACAAAATCCGCCTGGTGGCCAACGAGAATGGGGTGGGGGTTAACCTGAAAGACCTCACCAGCAAACAGCGGGATATTACGCTGAGCGTTAGCGGGCGGATTGAGTTGGGCAATACACAGGCAGCGACAGACTTGAACGCCAGCGCCAGGGAAATTCATATCTCATCGGGCGTTAAGGTGCGCGGTGAACGTGACGTGACAATGGCTGCCGATACGCTCAATAACAACGGCAATGTTACGGCGCATCGCGATATGCGGGTGTTTGCCGATACGGTACGCAATGTGGCACTACGTGATGGCGACAACACCGCATTGCATAGCAACAATAATCTCTGGATTCAGAAAGACGCTCAGGGGAATAAAGCCAAACAGATAGAAAACCGCTCTGCACGCATTCAGACCAACAGCGGTGACTTGGTTATACGCACGGAGAATTTGAACAATGTCAGGCAAGAGGTTCAAGCCGTTTGGAAAAATACTCCCGCTAACTCTAAAGCGTTCAATAAATCCTTGGTAGGAAGTTATTACGACTCACGGCAAGGTGTTGACGCTATTGTGCTGCTGGAGCCTGAACTGAAGGACTTTGGCATCGGCAGTTGGTTTGGCGAAATCAACCTGTCGAAAGGCGACAAGGTTAATGTGGGGAAAGACGAGTATCTTCTGGTGAAATCGCAGGCGCCGGGGGTGATAAATTCAGGCAACAACGCTTATATCAACGCGACAACGTTATGGAACGATCAGTCGAATATCAGCGCGGCCAAAGATCTGATCCTGACGGGGAACGATTTTACCGTAAAGAGCATTCAACTCGGCCAGAAAGATCGGTACTGGCGTCTGGGAACGAACACGTTTGGCGTTGGGGCGTTTGCCCGTGACGAAGATGCGCCTCCCGGAGATTGGGATCTGCTGTATGTCACGGAAAAAGCGCCTTATACCAAGCAGCAGGAACTTGTCGTCTGGCGAGCAAAGGGGCAGCAAAAATCATCGATTACCGCCGGCAATAATCTCACTGCAGATTTTAAAAATAAGATAGAGATCAGTACGCCGACGCCTCATGAAAATCAGCTGAATGAAGTGGTCACCTCCGGCAGGCCAGAGTCGCTAAAGGCACGGAATGTTCTACTGCATGCCAAAAACATCGTCGGTACTGATGCGATTCGTGCCGACGGCAATATCACCGCGATTGCCGAAGATCGGATTGTTCTTGGGCAAGGCATTTTGGCCGCCGGAAAAGAGCTGTCTCTGACGGCGGTCAACGCCATCGACGCCTGGCAAAGTGAGCTGAAAGGGCAGGACGTCACGCTAAACGCCAAAAACGGTGAGATAAAGATACATTCCAGCGAGAAACCTCACTACTTCCGCCCTGACGGTTCGCGTTGGTTGGGCAGCCTTGAGGCTTCACGCGATCTGTCTCTCACGGCTGGCAGTACCATTACGTTGCTGAATACGCTGCTGGCGCCGCAAAGTCGCAATATCGCCATGACGGCTAACGGCAGCATTGCAATCGTAAAAAACAGCGCGTTGTTGGAGGGGGCGCTATTGGGGGGGCCGGTTTCTCCGGCTAAACGGCAGGAATACTTCAACCAGCTGTTGGCCAGTGGCCAAATGAGGGCAACGGGTTCGGTTCTGCTCAATAGCGGTGGCTATCTGGCGCTCCGCGGCGCCAAGATTAATGCGGACAAGGACGTTACGCTGTTAGCCGCCCATAACGCCGATCTTAACTACCGTGAACTTGACGGCCGATTCAATGCGCTTTTCCCTGTGTCCCGCACGCCTGAACTGGGCAGCCGGGTACACGCCGGCGGCAATTTGCTGATTAACTCGGCCCGCGACATCGGCACCCAGGGCGGCGCGCTCTCCGCTAACGGCAATATCACGCTGCTGGCCGGGCAGAATCTATGGTTGTCGAACCTGGCCTATTCCGCCATTGATGCCGCCAACGACAACAACAAAGACGACCGCCATGTGGTCACAGCCCTCAGCGCGGGTAAAAACCTGACCGCGTCGGCGAATAACCAACTGCTGACTTACGGCGCCAGGCTGACCTCCGGCGCCAACATGACGCTGACCTCCGGCGGCGATATGCGTTTCGAGGCGGTGCAAAATCACACTTACCGCGAGGGCGGCAACGAGTTCACCGAAACCCGTACTCAGCAGGGCACCGAGCTGAATGCCGGCGGCCTTATGACGGTGATTTCCGGCGGCAGCATTCTGTTCCAGGCGACCAAACTGGTGGTTAAAGGATTAGGGGCGAACTGGAAACCGTCGGTGGCGGTGACGGATTGGGGAAGCCGGATAGCCATTGCAGAGCAGCAGCTTCAAAATGCACAGCAGCGTATCAATCAGGCTCTGCAGGACAAGAGCCGGGCTGAACAAGCGAAAAACAGTAAAAGCAATGAATTTAATACGTTGCAGCGTGACATTGATACGCTAAGACAAAGACAAGCAGATAATTTAAGGAAGACTCAGGAATTTTCCGCCAAGCATGGCAAGTTAATGGAAATTAACGATTGGGGTTTATGGCAACAAAGTGCCGCCCTCGCTGCCGAGGGTATCGGCATCACCCATGAACTCTTGGAAAAAGAGAAGCGTGCGAATATCCTTCCGAATGAAATAAATGCCGAGCAATCAGCGTTCAATAACGCGCAACAGCGCCTTACTCAGGCCACGCAAGATCGCGATGGCGCTCAATCACGCTTGGCAACCGCCCGCAACGAGGCGAAAAGCAAAGGGGCGGACGAGGCCAAACAAAAAGCCCAGGTCGATGCCCACAACCAGGCAGAGGCTCGGCGTGTCGGCAATATGGATATCGCCGCCAAGGGTGGCTATCTCTACGCCCAGGCGATGGAAGAGTCCAGCCATTACGAGAAAAAGGAAACCAAGCGCAAATGGTGGGGCAAGAAAACCGAGGTTAAGCAGACCCGCCACGACGTGACCAACAAGGTTACCGAGTTTACCGCCGCCGGCAATATCACGCTGATGAGCCGCGACGACAGCACCTATGAAGCCAGCAAAATCGCCGCTGGGCAAAACGCACGCCTGACCAGCTCCCGTGGCCAGGTTAACTTCCGCGCGGTGAAAAACACCTCTTTCGAACAGACCGTCAGCAATTCGAAAGGCTTCTTTATCAAGCAGGCCAATAAAGGGTACGAAGACAATAAGTGGGTGCTGCCGAGCATTCATACCGGTGGCGCCTTGACCGTAGAGGCCGCCAAGGGCGTCAGCGCCGATGTGAAGGTGAAAAACGGCCAGGCGCTGCAAAGCGCCATCGACGCCCTGGGCAATACGCCGGGCACCACCTGGGTCAAAGATCTGAACAAGCGCAACGACGTGCAGTGGAGCAAGGTCAAAGACGCTTACGACAGCTGGGATTACAAGAGCCAGCACCTGAACCCGGCGGTGGCGGCGGTGATCGCCATTGCGGCAGCGGCGGTGACCGCAGGCAGTTCACTGGCGGCCACGGCGGCCTCCAGCGTTTCCGGCGCCGTGGGCGGCGGGGCGGTAACCAGCGGTGCGGTCACCGCCGGGATGTCTTCGCTGGCCTCCCAGGCGGCGGTGGCGTTGGTGGAGAACCAGGGCAACCTGTCAAAAACCCTGCAGGCGCTGGGTAGCAATGAGAACGTCAAGGCGACCGCCACGGCGATGGCGATCGGCGGCGCGCTCAACGGTTTCGACAGCGCGATGGGCTGGAGCAAGGACGCGGCGGGCAAACCGCTCAATCCAAACAACGTCAAACTGCCGCAGTTGAGCAACGGTGACTGGAGCAAGGTGGCGCAGCGGGTGGCCGGGCAATCGGTCATCAGCTCCAGCCTGAATACCGCCATCAACGGCGGCAGCTTCAAGGACAACCTGACCAATGCGCTGCTGGCGAACATCGGCAGCCAGGTTCAGGCCGAGGGCGCCAATCTGATTGGAGATAACGGTCAGGTTCTCAATATACCGGGCCGAGCCGTAAGCCATGCCGTTCTAGCGGGCGTGGCCGCAGAAATCGGCAAGGGCAATGCCAAAGGCGCAGCGGCAGGGGCGCTGGCGGCGGAGCTGGCCGGGGTGATATTGGGCGACAATATCATCAAGCCGGAGGAGTGGCAGAAGAAATCGGAACAGCAGGCGCAGATGGCACGAGTGCTGGGCGCAGCCGCAGGCGCAGTCTTCACCGGCAAGTCTGATGGTGCTTACAGTGGCGCCACCGGTGGTGAGAATGCGTTCCGATACAACTATCTCAGCCACAAACAGCAAGAATTGATGGAGAAAGATTTGGCGGCCGCGAAATCGCCGCTCGATAAAGCGGTTGTGTTGGCGAACTGGGGAATAACGAGCCATACCCAGGATGGCGCCTTTGCGGCAGGTGTAGTCTCGGGCATCCCGGTTGAAATCAGCGATACGGTGGATGGTTTGGTCGCCGTGGCCAGTAATCCACGCGAGGCCGCGGATGCATTAATAGCTCTGATAAAGAACGATGAACGATTCTCGATTATCGGAGAGAGTGTGAAACAGGAATACCTGGGGCGGATCGAGACATTCAAGACGAAGTACGAACATGCCGGCGTGGATGGCGCTTTTGGTGCAGGTCTGGAGTTTGGTAAACTGACGATGGCCGGGCTAGGGCTGTTTGCTGGGGCCGCCGGTGCAGGTAAGCTGGGTGTAAAAATAACTAGTAACACGCTTAAAGCTACTTCCAAAGCTGCCGAGAAAAACACATTAATTGCTCTAGACCGCATGCCCAAAAGTGAGACGAAACTTCCGTGGGACTCTTGGCAAAATTATCCGAAAAAAACAGTTGATGGACGTCAATACGCACGTATAGGTGATCGTCTTTACTCTCAACATGCCGTTGACCGAATGCAACCAACAAGCTTAGGTTCCCCAGCAGGAACCATTGGACCTGGAAAAACCATTTCTCCAAATATAGTTGAACATGTAATTAAAACAGGTGTTACTGAAACAAGCATATCCAATGGTATTCAAAGGACAATTTATCGGGCTGGTGACATTGGTGTGGTTACTGAAAACAATGGTAACATCATAATCACAATCCTTCGTAGGAGTGAAAAATGAGTGAGTGGATTTATCCCGATGTAATTAAAAAACTTAGGTTTTCCTGTGTGGCCTTTTTAGAGGGAAAACTATCTGTGGCTGAAGTTCAATCAGAAATAGATAACGCAGGTAACAGTATTGTAGCGATAGAGGAAAAATGGTTACGACAGTTGCTACTTGATGCGGAAAGCGATATTGAACTTTTGATCTTCACTATTGACAATGAAAAATTGACAGCAGCTGTTACACCTATCGTACAGAATATTATCAAGGAAATAAGTTAGGAAATGGCTTCGCCCCTATTTCAGCAACGTGCTATGCATCATAAATAGGTAAATAATACCGTTTATGGAGGCTGCTGACCCACGTATGGAAACGGCTCTTCGGAGCCGTTTCTGTTTTTTTATCGTCCCCGCCCCGAAACCCGCAATACCAGCCCTATCAACAGCAACGCAGCGCCCGAGGCGTAGAGCGGGAACCAGCGCGTCCACCAGAGCGGGGAAAACAGCGGGGCGCTATTGGGATCTGCAGGCGTGTAGCCGCTATAGGTATTCAGGCCGGCGGTTATGGCGAACATGACCAGACCGATAAAAAGCAGCAGGTTTGAGATGGTCGTCATTATATTTTTCCTTTGTAGAGGCAGAGGGTAACTCTTACTATCACCATTAATTATTGTTCGATTAATTATCTCGGGAGATATTATTTATTTCCGTATTCATCAGGCTATTTCCTGACGATAAAATAGCATGCCTTAATACTAGCCACTTATTTCCCAATAAAAAACCCGCCTGCGCGGGTTTTCTATTTTTTCTCGCTAATTGTCACTTCACCAGCGGCTTATCATTGGGCGTTTTGAACTTCGCCAGGTATTGCGGCTGGAAGATGCACATGCGCAGCACGGTGCGGTATTCGCCGTTGACGAAGAACTCGTCGATCAGCTCGCCTTCCACGTTGAAGCCCAGCTTGCTGTAGATGTGGATCGCCTTCGGGTTCTCTTTGTCGACGATCAGGTACAGCTTGTACAGGTTCAACACCGAGAAGCCGTAGTCCATCGCCAGGCGGGCGGCGGTGCTGGCATAGCCTTTGCCCTGGTGGGCGGGATCGATGATGATCTGGAACTCTGCGCGGCGGTGGATGTGATCGATCTCCACCAGCTCCACCAGGCCGACCTTGGCGCCTTCGTGCTCGATGATAAAGCGGCGCTCGCTCTGATCGTGGATGTGTTTGTCGTAGAGATCGGAAAGCTCGACAAAGGCTTCGTAAGGTTCTTCAAACCAATAGCGCATAACGCTGGCGTTGTTGTCCATCTGGTGGACGAACGACAGATCGTCCCGTTCCAATGGGCGTAACCTGACGCTGGCAGTGCTGGACATGTGGGCTCCTCTGTGCCGTGAAATTGTGCAAAGTATAACTTCACAGAATGGATGAAGGCGAAAAAAAAACGGCGCCGCGTGGGCGCCGTTTAGGCAAGGTTCAGGCTGCGCGCATCAGTCGGCGGCGTGGCCCTGCTCAGGCAGGCGTTCGCCGTCCAGCCAGGCGGCGCCATCGCGCATCGCCAGGCGGCCGTCGACGAACCAGCTCACCACCAGCGGATAGATCGTGTGTTCCTGGGTTTGCACCCGTTCAACCACGTCATCCTCTTCGTCGTCAGCGAAAATCGGCACCTTGGCCTGCAAAATCACCGGGCCGCCGTCGAGCTGCTCGGTCACGAAGTGCACCGAGGTGCCGTGTTCGCTGTCGCCGTTGTCGATGGCCTGACGGTGGGTATGCAGCCCGGGGTATTTCGGCAGCAGGGAAGGGTGGATGTTCAGCATGCGGCCGGCATAACGCTGCACGAACTGCGGGCTGAGGATGCGCATGTAGCCGGCCAGCACCACCAGATCGGGCTGGTACTGGTCGATGGCGTCCGCCAACGCGGCGTCGAACGCCGTGCGATCGGCGTAGGCCTTGGCATCCAGCGCCTGGGTGGCGATGTCCGCCGCCTCGGCGCGCTGCAGGCCGTAAGCCTGCGCCTTGTTGCTGAACACCGCCACGATCTCGGCGGCGATGCGGTCCTGCTGGCAGGCGTCAATCAGCGCCTGGAGATTGCTCCCCTGGCCGGAGACCAACACCACGATCTTTTTCATCAGTTGATGACCACTTGTTGTTCGTCGGAAGAGGCGGTCAGTTTACCGATTTTCCACGCTTTTTCACCTGCCGCGGTCAGCAGCGCGATGGCCGCTTCCACTTCGGCTTCCGGCAGGGCGATGACCATGCCTACGCCGCAGTTGAAGGTGCGGTACATTTCATGGCGGCTGACGTTGCCGGCCTGCTGCAGCCAGGTGAACACCGCCGGCCACTGCCAGCTGGCTTCGTCGATCACCGCCTGCATGCCTTCCGGCAGCACGCGTGGAATGTTTTCCCAGAAGCCGCCGCCGGTGAGGTGAGCGATGGCGTGTACGTCCGCCTTCTCGATCAGCTCCAGCACGGACTTCACGTAAATCTTGGTCGGCGCCAGCAGGTGGTCGGCCAGCGGTTTGCCTTCCAGCTGGGTGGCGGTCGGATCGGTGTTGCTCACTTCCAGGATTTTGCGCACCAGCGAGTAGCCGTTGGAGTGCGGGCCGGAAGCGCCCAGGGCGATCAGCGCGTCGCCGGACTGCACTTTGCTGCCGTCGATGATCTCGGATTTTTCGACCACGCCGACGCAGAAACCGGCCACGTCGTAATCTTCGCCGTGGTACATGCCCGGCATTTCAGCGGTTTCGCCGCCCACCAGCGCACAGCCGGACTGTTTGCAGCCTTCGGCGATGCCGGTGATCACGCTGGCCGCGGTGTCCACATCCAGCTTGCCGGTCGCGTAGTAGTCGAGGAAGAACAGCGGCTCGGCGCCCTGAACCACCAGATCGTTGACGCACATCGCCACCAGATCGATGCCGATGGTGTCGTGGCGTTTCAGATCCATCGCCAGACGCAGCTTGGTGCCCACGCCGTCGGTACCGGAAACCAGCACCGGCTCGCGGTATTTCTGCGGCAACGCACACAGGGCGCCAAACCCGCCCAGACCGCCCATCACTTCCGGGCGACGGGTCTGTTTAACTACACCTTTGATGCGGTCTACCAATGCGTTGCCAGCATCGATATCGACACCTGCGTCTTTATAGCTGAGAGAGGTTTTGTCGGTCACTGCGCGATTCCCCACGACGGTTTGCGGTTTGAAAACTGTGCTTCCGATGTTGATTCCGGAATAAGGCGCGGCAATTCTAACAGCGCAGGCAAACGTTTGCGAGCGGCTTGTGAACCGGCTCCGCTTTTTCGTCATCTATACTGATATTCAAACTTTTGTTGATCCCGATCGGGCTATTGTGGGTGGCGCGGCGAAAAAAAGGAGGTATAATCCCGCGATTTTTTTGGCCGCAACCACCTTAATAGGAGAAAAATGATGAAGATCGTTGAGGTGAAACACCCGCTGGTAAAACACAAGCTTGGCCTGATGCGCGAAAATGACATCAGCACCAAACGCTTCCGTGAGCTGGCCTCAGAAGTGGGTAGTTTACTGACCTATGAAGCGACCGCCGATCTGGAGACGGAAAAAGTCACCATCGAAGGCTGGTGCGGGCCAGTTGAAGTGGATCAGATCAAAGGGAAAAAGATTACCGTAGTGCCGATCCTGCGCGCAGGCCTGGGCATGATGGAAGGGGTACTGGAGCATGTGCCGAGCGCGCGCATCAGCGTGGTGGGCGTATACCGCGACGAAGAAACCCTGGAGCCGGTGCCGTACTTCCAGAAGCTGGTTTCCAACATCGAAGAGCGCATGGCGCTGGTCGTCGACCCGATGCTGGCCACCGGCGGTTCGATGATCGCCACTATCGATCTGCTGAAGAAAGCCGGCTGCCACAGCATCAAGGTGCTGGTTCTGGTGGCGGCGCCGGAAGGCATCGCCGCGCTGGAGAAAGCGCACCCGGACGTTGAGCTGTACACCGCCTCCATCGATCAGTGCCTGAACGACAAGGGCTACATCGTGCCTGGCCTGGGCGATGCGGGCGACAAGATATTTGGTACCAAGTAAACATTTGAGCCGACTTAACGAGTCGGCTTTTTTTTGACTAAAACCTATAAAACCAATAAACCGAGGAAAAGCACACATGACCCGTCGCGCCATCGGCGTCAGCGAGCGCCCGCCGCTGCTCCAGACCATTCCGCTCAGTTTCCAGCACCTGTTCGCCATGTTCGGCGCCACCGTGCTGGTGCCTATCCTGTTCAAGATCAACCCGGCGACCGTGCTGCTGTTCAACGGCATTGGCACGCTGCTGTATCTGTTCATCTGTAAAGGCAAGATCCCGGCCTACCTCGGTTCCAGCTTCGCGTTTATCTCGCCGGTACTGCTGCTGTTGCCGCTCGGTTACGAAGTGGCGTTGGGCGGTTTCATCATGTGCGGCGTGCTGTTCTGCCTGGTGGCGCTGATTGTGAAAAAGGCCGGCACCGGCTGGCTGGACGTGATGTTCCCGCCGGCGGCGATGGGGGCGATCGTCGCCGTCATCGGGCTGGAGTTGGCGGGCGTGGCGGCCAACATGGCGGGGCTGCTGCCGGCGGAAGGCACCAGCGCCGATTCGACCACCATCACCATTTCGCTGGTGACGCTGGCGGTCACGGTGCTCGGCTCGGTGCTGTTCCGCGGCTTCCTGGCGATTATCCCGATCCTGATCGGCGTGCTGGTGGGCTATGCGCTGTCGTTCTTCATGGGCGTGGTGGATTTGACTCCGATTCGCGAGGCGCACTGGTTCGCGCTGCCGACCTTCTACACTCCGCGCTTTGAGTGGTTCGCCATCTTCACCATTCTGCCGGCGGCGCTGGTGGTGATCGCCGAGCACGTCGGCCACCTGGTGGTGACCGCCAACATCGTGAAGAAAGATCTGATCCGCGATCCCGGGCTGCACCGCTCGATGTTCGCCAACGGCATTTCGACGGTGTTCTCCGGCTTCTTCGGCTCTACGCCGAACACCACCTACGGTGAGAACATCGGCGTGATGGCCATCACCAAGGTCTACAGCACCTGGGTGATCGGTGGCGCGGCGGTGTTGGCGATCCTGCTGTCCTGCATCGGTAAGCTGGCGGCGGCGATCCAGGCGGTGCCGGTGCCGGTGATGGGCGGCGTTTCCCTGCTGCTGTACGGCGTGATCGGCGCCTCGGGCATTCGCGTGCTGATCGAGTCCAAAGTGGATTACAACAAAGCGCAAAACCTGATTTTGACCTCGGTGATCCTGATCATCGGCGTAAGCGGTGCCAAGGTGCATATCGGTGCGGCGGAGCTGAAAGGCATGGCGCTGGCGACCATCGTGGGTATCGGCCTGAGCCTGCTATTCAAGGTCATCAGCCTGTTCCGCAAGGAAGAAGAGGTGCTCGACGCGCCGGACGAACCGGCGGAGCAGAAGTAACGAAAAGGGCAGCCCAGGGGCTGCCCTTTTTACTCGTATTTCTGCCTTTACATCCGTTGGGATAAAGTAGCTGATAGCATTAACAACATCGATTAAAAGGAAAAGGATATGGAGTACTACGGATATATTTTGCTCAAATTTGTTATTGGCTTTGTCATTGTTATCACCCACTTGAACCTGTCCGGAAAGACCCAGCTATCGCAAATGACCCCTGTGGATTTTATCGGCAACTTTGTGCTCGGGGGCATTATTGGGGGCGTTATCTATAGCGATAGCATCCCCTTGTACCAGTATGTCGTTGTACTGCTTATCGGTGTAGGGCTAATTTCTCTGTTGAATGCAATCAGTAAACACTGCAACTTCTTTCGTTCGGTCACTATCGGCAACCCGATACCAATTATAAAAAACGGCCGCTTTTTGATGGAAAATATTTTAGCCAAGAAAAATAAAATCGACATCTTGAACGTTTCCTCACAGCTGCATGCGCAGGGGATTCACGCCTTTCAGGAGATTGTCTATGCGCAAATTGAGCCGGGCGGTCAGATCACCGCGGTATGTGAGGGAAATGAGCTGCCTTCGATTATCATTATGAAAAATGGCAGGGCCAGGCCTTATGAGCTGCAGGAGATTAATAAAGATGAGGAGTGGTTGAGCCAAACTATCCGTGAACACGGTATAGAGCCGAAAGATATTTTTATTGCTGAGTTTTGGGACGGTAGAACTGCGTTCATTCTTAATGACGGACGCATGGTCAAATAGTGAAAAAGGGGGAGCCTCAGCCCCCCCAATATCATATTAGCTGCGAATTTTGCGGTACACGAACAGCACCACGATAGCGCCGATGACCGCCACCACAAAGCTGCCGAAGTTGAAGCCGTCAACCTTGCCGTAGCCGAAGAAGGTGCTGATATAGCCGCCGACCACGGCGCCGATGATCCCCAGCACGATGGTCAGGATAAAGCCGCCGCCGTCTTTGCCGGGCATGATCCACTTAGCCAAAATACCGGCGATCAGGCCGAAAATAATCCAGGAAATAATCCCCATTTACTGCTCCTTTCTTTTGTGGCTGAGAATAGCTTACTGCTGGGTGGCCGGCTGCGTATTGCCGTTCACCGCCGCATCGGTCTCTTGTTTCAACTCTTGCGCTTTGTTTTCGGCGCTGCTCTTGATGGCTTCGGTCTTGGCCTTGGCCTGCTCGGTCAGATCGTTGGCGCCGTTGATGGCGTCGTTCTTGATGGCCTTGGCCTGATCCACCAGCTGCTGGCTTTGTTTGCCTGCGTCATCCTTGATCGCGGCGGCCTTGGCCTTGGCGTCGTTGGTGATGGCGTCCGCCTGTTTGGCAGCTTCATCTTTAATCGCCGAGGCTTTGTCTTTCAGCTGGTCAGCCTGGGTGGCGGCCTCTTTTTTGATTTCATCCGCCGTTGCTTTCGCTTTGTCCGTCAGATCGTCCGCTTTTTTCTGGGCGGCGTCTTTCATCTGCTCGGCGCTGTCTTTGGCTTTATCCAGGTTGGCGTCAACCTTGGACGAGTCATCACAGCCGGCAACCAACAACCCGATAAAGGAGGCCAACAGCACTTTATTCCATACTTTCATCGTCTATATCCTTGCAGAAACCTTGTTGATGGTGATTGCATTTAGCCTACCTATACTAGGTCAGATTTTACTTAAATTACAAATTTAACCTGCGCAGGCATGGAGTTAGGGAATGATATCGGGCAATTCTTGCCTTGGCGGACACCGCAGCCGATCAAGCGGCGCTTAGGCATTGCTCACTATTGCGGCATAAGATCCTGCCGGTTCAACAGCGCCCGTTTTCTGTGTTAAACTGCCTACGTTTTTCTGCCAGTTTTGGTTGAGGTGCTTCTCTGAATACGCCGGCACAGCTTTCACTGCCACTTTATCTTCCCGATGATGAAACTTTCGCCAGTTTTTATCCGGGCGAGAACCCATCCCTATTAGCCGCGATCCAATCCGCCGTCCGTCAGGAACATGGCAGCTATATCTATTTTTGGTCGCGTGAAGGCGGCGGGCGCAGCCATCTGCTGCATGCGGCCTGTGCCGAGCTTTCGCAGAAGGGCGAGGCGGTGGGCTATGTGCCGCTCGACAAGCGCGCCTACTTCGTGCCTGAAGTGTTGGACGGCATGGAGCAGTTGGCGCTGGTTTGCATCGACAATATTGAATGCATCGCCGGCGACGAAGAGTGGGAGATGGCGATCTTCAACCTCTACAACCGCATTCTGGAAACCGGCCGCACCCGTTTGTTCATCACCGGAGATCGCCCGCCGCGCCAGCTGAACCTGCGTTTGCCGGATCTGGCTTCGCGCCTGGACTGGGGGCAGATCTACAAGCTGCAGCCGCTGTCGGACGAAGAGAAACTGCTGGCGCTGCAGCTGCGTGGCAAACTGCGCGGCTTCGAGCTGCCGGAAGACGTGGGCCGCTTCCTGTTGAAACGGCTGGATCGCGAGATGCGCACGCTGTTTATGACCCTCGATCAACTCGATCGTGCCTCGATCACCGCCCAGCGCAAGCTGACCATCCCGTTCGTTAAAGAGATCCTGGGGCTGTAGCGAGCCATCAAACCTGTTTTTCTGCATGTTCCAGCAGGGAGCTGTAGTGCTCAACCTGCTGGCGTTGCCGATCGCTTCGCAGTTGCAAAGCGAGATTGATATGTTCCAGACACTGCGCATTGTCTGCAAGCCGTGGGTCGATTTTCCCTTGTTGCGCCAACCAGGCCGCCACGTCAGCCCAGCGCCATAACGGTGAGGTGCCGCCCAGCCGTTGAATGGGGGAAGGGAAGCCGCCGGGGCCGCGAGTCCCGTCTTTTAGCATCGCGATCGCCTGACGCGACAGTTCAGTGAGCTCGGCAATATCGCTTAATCCCACCAGGCTGGAGTCTACCGATATCACCTTGGCGCTAATATTTGCAGACTCAATATCACTGATGGCGCTGCAAATCGCGTGCGCAAAGTTATCGCTTTCTCGATCGAACTCCAGGTAGACGGTTTTACCGTAGAAACAGATCAGCGCGTCATCGCATCCCGCTGCATGCAGCGCATCCTCCAACCCGGTGGTATCGGCGGTCACTCCATCTAGCGTCAATGAGAAATGAAAGAGCGTCATGGTGATTCTCCGGTTATTTTTTCTGCGACAGCGCCAGGCAGTGATCGACTTTGCGCCGAATCTGTTTGGCATGTACCTCTGGATTTTTCGGCGTGCTCCAGATGCTCATCATATGTTCTTGATGTCCGGCAAAGGCGCAATGCAGTCGGCCAAAAGCATGCCCCTTGCTGGGACGAAAATGCCAGCCCTGAGAAAGGGCGTAAGCTAATGCCGCCTGGATATGCTTGTCTGGGTGTTTTTTCATCGCTCGTCCAGTGATGCGATTAGGGTAGTGGGGGTGTTGACGGTTGTCAACGCCTGTCTTGCCGTGAGGCTCGGCATTTGTGCAGCATAGCAACAGGAGAAGTTGAGGATGATGAAAAGTATTTATATAACAAACAATTAAAAATAGCCCTGTTCAGGGCTATTGGTATGTTACGGCTCAATAAGAGGCGGGTTGACCGTTTACAAAATCTCCAGCACCTGCTCCGGCGGCCGGCCGATGCGCGCCTTGCTGCCTTTCACCACGATCGGGCGTTCGATCAGTTTCGGGTTCGCCGTCATCGCCGCCAGCAGCTGTTCTTCGCTCAGGCTGTCGTCCGCCAGCTTCAATTCCTTGTACAGGTCTTCTTTCTTGCGCATCAGATCGCGCGCCGATGTGAAGCCCAGTTCCTTCAACAGCTTTTTCAGCTCATCGGCCGACGGGGGCGTTTCAAGGTACAGCACCACCTTGGGATCGACGCCGTGCTGTTCCAGCAGCGCCAGGGTTTCACGGCTCTTGGAGCAGCGCGGGTTGTGGTAAATCGTGACGTTTTTCATGGCGTTCATTCCTTGTTGCATCAGCTGCGCTGGTATTGGCGGAAGCGCTGTTGCAGTTGGCGCAGCTGGTCGATGCGCGCATCGTAGCGCGCCTGTTTCAGGCTGCCGAGTTTCTGCAGCGAGCTGGCATTGCTGAGAAGGCCGATGGCCTGATCGAGCCGGCCGGTCAGCGCCAGGCTTTCGGCGCGGGCCGACAGTTCTTCATCGCGCAGCCCTTGGGCGGCGCTGGCCTGCGCCAGCAGATCCCAGCCGTTCGGATCGTCCGGATGGGCAAAGGTGTAGCGGTTCAGGATCTTCGAGGCCTGCGCCGGCTGGTTGCCTTCGACATAGGCGTTGGCCAGGTTGAGCTGCAGCACCGGGTTGTTGCTCTGGGCGGCGTTGGCCGCCTGCAGCCGGGCGATGGCCTGCGGCGCGCGTTTCTGGCCGAGATCGATGTCGGTCATCAGGTCGATCAGCCAGACGTTTTTCGCATCCTGCGCCAGCATCGGTTGAATGATGTTGCGTGCGTCGTCGTATTTTTTCGCTTCATAGAACAGGATGGCGCGGCCGTATTTGGCGGCCGCCTGTTCGCGCACATTGCCCTTGCTGAGCGAGCCGAGCAGCTCTTCGTTCAGGCCATAGCCTTCCGAGCTGTACATGCCCAGTGCGCGCACCTTGGCCATCAGGTAATCCTGCGAAGACTGCACGATGTGTTTCGGCATCTGGTTGGCGCGGTTGCGCGCGTCGGAAAGGCGGCTGTCCGGCAGCGGGTGCGTCAGCAGCATTTCCGGCGGTTTGGAGGCGTAGCGCGACTGATCCGAGAGCTTCTGCAGGAAGTCGGGCATCGCTTCCGGATCGAATCCGGCACGCTGCAGCACTTGAATGCCGATGCGGTCGGCTTCCTGTTCGTTCGACTGGGTAAAGCTGATCATGCCCTGCTGGGTGCCGGCCAGGGTGCCGCTCAGCGCCGCCATGCCCATAGTCGGGTTGGCCATCGCCAGCAGGATGGAGCCGAGCGCGCCCACCCAGGTCAGCGGGGCGTTGCGCTGTTGATCTTCCATTGCGCGCGCCAGGTGGCGCTGGGTGACGTGCGAGATTTCGTGTGCCAGCACCGAAGCCAGCTGGCTTTCGTTGTCGCTGACGCGCAGCAGCGCGGAGTGCAGCACCACGTTGCCGCCGAAGAAGGCGAAGGCGTTGATCTCGTCGTTGCGCACCAGATAGAAATGGAACGGCGTGCGCACCGAATAGGCGCTGGCCACCAGCCGGTTGCCCAACTGGTTGATGTACTGGCTCAGCAGCGGATCATTGATCAGCGGGGCGCTGGCGCGCAGTTGGCGCACGTAGAAATCGCCCATCGCCAGCTCTTGTCCGATGCTCAGGGTGCCGCCGGCGGAGGTGCCCATATCCGGCAACTGATCCTGGCTTTCCGCCTGTGCTGGCGCCAGGGCGGTGGCGTTCAGCGTGCCGAGCAGCAGCACCGCTAACGCGGTTTTGGTCAACCGGTTGGTCATAGTCAGGCGTTTCCCTTAAATAATCATTTCTAAGACGTCAGCAGCAGACAAGAGTTCTTTATTCCCGCGGCGCAATCCGCGCGAAAGTGCGGCGGCTCACAAACCGCGGCGGCGGCACCCATCACATCATAGTCAGCCGCAGGCGACAAGGAAACGTTAGCCGGGCGCGGATCGGGCAAAAAAGTTTTATTTTTCATTTTGAAGGGCGTTTTTTCGTCGCTGGCGGCATGCATTTCGAATAAAACACGGATCAACTTTGTCCGTGTTTTATTGACAAGATAAACGCAGACTCATATAGTCTGCGTTATTGAAGATTCATTGACGGTCGAAAACGGACACATGGCGTACATCACAACCAGCGTTGAATATGGCATCCACTGCCTGCTGTGGCTGGTCGGCGATAACCAGCGCGCGCTCAGCAGCCGCGAACTCGCCGAACTGCAGGGCATCTCCCCCAGCTTTCTGGCCAAGATTTTCCCCAAGCTGGAAAAGGCAGGGATCGTCGCCGCCAGTGAAGGGGTGCGCGGCGGTTATCGTCTGGCGCGCCCGGCGGACGAGATCAGCTTCCTGGAGATCATCGACGCCATCGAAGGGCACAAGCCGCTGTTCGATTGCCAGGAGGTGCGCGGGCGCTGTGCGGTGTTCGACGATTCCCCGCCGGATTGGGCGGTTTCCGGCAAATGCGCGATCCATGCGGTGATGCTGCAGGCGGAGAAGGCGATGCGCGACGCGCTGGCGGCGCAGACCCTCGGCGCCGTCGCGGCCCGCTTTGGCCGCAAGGCGCCGCAGGGCTTCTTCGGTGAGGTCAACCTCTGGCTCGACGAGCGCATGACGGAGCGCACCGCGCGCAGCGGCAAAACGGCGCGCGCCAAGACCTAACAACCGCCTTTCCTTAAAGCGAAACACACTTTTCCCGCCTCTTCGGAAGGGGCGGGCGGGCCTTCTGCACCCTGTTACGGGAGCGGAACGGCATCGTTCATCCGAAAACTGCGGGCAGCCTTATCGCCCGGTTAACCCTGTATGAAGGAGTCATCCCATGACGCAGAAAATAGTGATTGCCGGTTCCGGTTTTGCCGGTTTTTGGGCCGCCGTGTCCGCCATGCGCGCCATTAACATCGCCGGTAAGCATGACGAGATCGAGGTGCTCATGGTTTCGCCGACGCCCACGGTCACCATCCGGCCGCGCCTGTATGAAGCGGTGCTGGAAAACATGAACCCGGACATTTCCGCGCAGCTCGCCGCCGTCGGCGTGCGCCACCTGGCCGGGACGGTAGAACGCATCGACGCCGCCGCCAAAACGCTCACGGTGGCGCAGGCGACGGGGGGATCTCTTGAGCTGGTCTACGACCGCCTGGTGTGGGCCACCGGCAGTCGGCTCTCCGTGCCTGCGGTGCCGGGCTTTGCCGAATACGGTTTCAACGTCGATACGCTGGAAAGCGCGCAGCGTTTGGATGCCCATATCAAAGCGCTGGCGGCCAAACCCTCGACGCCGGCGCGCAACACCGCCGTGGTGGTGGGCGCGGGGCTGACCGGGCTGGAGAGCGCGGCGGAGATGCCGCAGCGGCTGCGGGATGTGCTGGGCAAAGACGAGAACGTGCGCGTGGTGATCGTCGATACCGCGCCGGAAGTGGGCGCCGGGATGGGGGCGGAGCCGGGGGCGGTGATACGCCAGGCGCTGGCGGAGTGCGGCGTGGAAGCGCGGGCCGGCCTGCGCGTCTCGGCCATCGACGCCGAGGGGGTGATGCTGTCGAACGGTGAGCGCATCGCCGCCAACACGGTGATCCTGGCGGCGGGCGTGCGGGCGCATCCACTGACCGAGCAGATCCCCGGCGAGCGCGACGGCAACGGCCGGGTGATCGGCGACGCCTTCCTGCGCGCGCCGGCGGCGGCGGGCATTTTCGTGACCGGGGATACGGTGAAGGCGGCGACCGACGATCTCGGCAACCACAACCTGATGACCTGCCAGCATGCGATGAGTCTTGGCCGCGTGGCCGGCCACAATGCGGCGGCGGAGCTGGCGGGATTGCCGACGCACCCGTACAGCCAGCCGAAGTATGTGACCTGTCTGGATCTGGGGCCCTGGGGCGCGCTGTATACCGAAGGCTGGGATCGCCAGGTGCGTTTTACCCGTCAGGAAGGCAAAAAGATTAAGCAGGAGATCAATACGCAGTGGATTTATCCACCGGCGGCGGATCGCGAGGCGCTGTTCGCCATTGCCAATCCGGATTTCGTGATTGTGCCTTAAAGAAGTCAAAACGGGAGCGGCAACGCTCCCGTCGTCATTTTCCCAGCGGCAGGAATGAACGCTCCGGCACCACGGTTTTCATCACCAGCGTGGAGCTCAGGCGCTGCACGCCCGGCAAAGCGGAGAGTTTCTCGTCGTAAAGCTGTTGAAAGGCGGGCAGATCGCGGGCGATCACGTGCAGCAGGTAGTCGGGATCGCCGAATAGCCGCTGCGCCTGCACCACCTGGGGAATATCCATCATGGCGTTTTCGAAAGTTTCAACGGCGCGGCGATCGCCTTCGCGCATGGTGACGAACACCAGGGCGGAAAAGTTATAGCCCAGGCTGCCGGGATCGAGCTGGGCGCGGTAACCTCTGATCACCCCGGATTCCTCTAACGCCCGCACCCGGCGGTGGCAGGGGGATACGCTCAACCCGATCCGCTCGGCCAGCTCGGTCACCGATAAACGGCCGTCGGTCTGCAGTTCAGCAAGAATCTTGCGATCAATCTTATCCATTTAGAAGAATTTCCCCTCTTATGCCGATTTCAGGCAAGTAATTGAAAGCACATTTTAATCCCTTGAGGATATTCTTGCCATCTGTTGAACGGTTTTGACGGCCGCCGCGGCAGGCGGGGCCGTTCTTCTTCCACGAGGAAAGCGCAATGGTTCTCTGTTCAGTGTGGCGCAGCGCGTTTGAGAGGGCGGCGGTATGACGCTCGCTCTGTTCGCCGCTTTTTGGGCGGTATCGATTTTGTTGGTGATCACGCCGGGTATGGATTGGGCCTATGTGATCTCGGCGGGCATTCGCGGCCGGGTGGTGGTGCCCGCCGTCGCCGGCTTGCTGTTTGGCCATTTGTTGATGATTGCGATCGTAGTGGCGGGCGTCGGCGCGCTGCTGGTCGGCAACCCGCTGGCGCTGACGGCGCTTACCTTGCTGGGAGCGGCTTACCTCTTGTGGATCGGTTGCAACATGCTGCTGCACCCGCCGGTGCCCGGCGCCGGTGAAGATCAGCGTTCCGATTCCTGGCTGCGCTGGGCCGGCAAGGGCGTGTGCGTCAGCGGCCTGAACCCCAAGGTGTTTCTGCTGTTTTTGGCGCTGCTGCCGCAGTTTACCGACGCCCGGGCCGAATGGTCGGTGCCGATGCAGATGCTGGCGTTGGGCGTCGTGCATTTGATCAGCTGCGGCCTGGTGTATCTGCTGGTGGGATTCGGATCGCAGTCGGTACTGCGCACGCGCCCACAGGCCGCGAAGGTGGTGGGGCGCATCTCCGGCGCGGCGATGATCGTCATCGCCCTCGGGCTGCTGGCCGAGCAGGCGCTGAAATAGCGCCTGGTCAGCGAAAACACCTATCGTCGGTAGATGTCCGGCCGGGCGATCTGCCAGACAAAGTCGGGGCGGTTGATGGCGCTATAGCCCACTTTTTCATAGAGCCAGGGGGCGGTGCTGGTGACCAGCATGACTCGCCGCAGCGTCGCCATCAGCGGATGGGCCTGGCAGCATTCCGCCAGCCACAGACCCAGCCCGCTTTTTTGGTACGTTTCCAGCACGTACACGTCACACAGATAGCCGAAAGTGGCGTAATCGGTAACCAGCCGGGCGAACCCGATTTGCCTGGCGCCGTGATACAAACCGAAACACAGGCTGTGGGCGAGGGACTGGCGGACGGTCTCTTTATCAATGCCTTCCGCCCATGACGAACGGGTCAGAAATGCATGGATGGCATCGAGATCCAGCAGAGCGGGATCGGTGCTGACGAGATAGTCCGCACGCTGCCACTCCCGTGGGGCAGGGGTTGTCATGAGGGGGCTTCTCCTGTTGTCTGCTCGCTCGTTGTTAAGTGCCTGTACGCAGGGTGAGGCCGTTTATCGACGGTGTAAGGCGAGATAACCATGCGCGGCACCGGGATCGATAGCTGGCGTATTGGTTTTGATAATACGAGATGTCGCCATGACTTTTAGAGAAGGAAGGAAAATAATTACGCTTGATTGCGTAAATAATAATGAGTATGTTTCTCATTCTCTTTGTTGTTCGCGGGCGCACGAAGGAGTTATTAGCCTGCATTAGCGTGATAGTTGATTCACAGGGAAACACTGAGACGCGCGGTGGCGCTCATTTCTCGTGATGAGAAAGCTCCAAACTAAACTGCAGAGCCCGCCGTAAACACCGTTTTGAATGGTCAAGGATTTCCCCGATGAAAATGAAAACCTCTGTGCTCGCCCTGCTGACGGGGATGGCGCTCAGCGGCTGCACGCCGCACCAAACCTCTTCCTCTTCCCCTGCCGTGCAACCTCTGGCGCAAGCGGCGCAATCCGACAGCATCGTCAAACGCCAACTGGCTTATGGCTTGTATGAAATGGCGCTGACGCCAGGGGGAGATGCGCTGTACGTCGCCAGTGCCGAAAGTTTTAAAGATGTACAGGGTGGCGTGGTCTATAAGCTGGACGCCAAGACCCTGAAAACCCTTGGCACGACGCATACCGATCTGAAAAATTTCGCCATGCAGGCCTCTGCGGATGGGAAAACCCTTTATGTCAGCAATTCGCTGGACGGCGGTATCAGCGCAATCGGCGCCGCCGACGGTAAGGTGAAAGGGCGTTTGCTGTTCAGCGAGCGCAATGAGAAAGGGTTGCCGTATGGTGCGCGCCAAATTCTGGCTCACGACAACACGCTGTATGTGGGGGCGGTGGCCGACCCGGCGCAAATTTGGGTGGTTGACGCTGAATCGCTCAAGCTGAAAACGCGCATTAAAAATACCGGCAAATGGATGACCGGCCTGCATTACTCCGAACAGACCCAACGCGTGTATGCCGCCAATGGCAGCGGCGAGATCCTGGTGATCAACCCGCGTTCCAACCGCATCGAAAAACGCTGGAAACCGTTGGGAGACCAACCCGCACTGCTGCTCAATATGGCGGAGGACGAGGCTACCGGTCGTTTGTTCGTCACCGACAACTCCAAGGCGAAGACCACGCTGGTCTTGGATATTCACACCGGGAAGTTATTGAAGCGGCTTGACGTGGGCGACTCTTTGGCTGTCGTTTTCAATCCACGGCGCAACGAAATTTACATCTCGCAGCGTGAATCCGGCAATGTGCTGAGCCTGGATGCGACGACCTATGCGGTGAAACAGCGCTGGCCGCTGCCGCCGAATCCAAACAGCTTGCTGCTGTCGGCAGACGGCCAGACATTGTTCGTTACGGTCAAACAGCCGTTTAACAAAGATCATTCCACTCAGGGGCCGGACAGCGTGGTTCGCATCGCGTTGAATAAATAAGCCCCATCGGCCCGGCGACGGGCCATTTAACTTTTATCCTCATTCATGAGTGAATTATGCACAACACCAGTACAACGAATTTCCCTTTACGTAAAACGCTGCTGGCGCTGACTATTGGCGCGCTGAGCCAGGGGGCGCTGGCCGCAGACGGCGACGCCAAGAAAAACCAGGAGGACACCCTGGTTGTCCGGGCCGAAAAACACGGCGATTTCAACTCCGGCGGCAATGATTTGGTTCCCGCCTATCTGGATGGACAGGTCGCCCACGGCGGCCGCCTGGGAATGTTGGGCGAACAGAAAGCGATGGACGTTCCGTTCAACGTCATAGGTTATACCGCGAAGCTGGTACAGGATCAGCAGGCGAAGACCATCGCCGACGTGGTCAGCAACGACGCGGGTGTACAGGCGGTGCAGGGGTACGGTAACTTCGCCGAAACCTATCGTATCCGCGGTTTCCAACTGGACGGCGACGACATGACGATGGGCGGGCTGCCGGGCGTGGTGCCGCGCCAGGTGATGGATACCCAGATGCTGGAGCGGGTGGAGATCTTCAAAGGGGCGAACGCCCTATTGAACGGCCTGGCTTCCAGCGGCGTTGGCGGCATGATCAATCTTGAACCGAAGCGGGCGGAAGAAACGCCGACCACCCAGATCGGCCTCGACTACACCTCCGATTCTCAGGTGGGCGGCACGCTGGATCTGGGCCGCCGTTTTGGTGACGACAACCAGTTTGGTGCTCGTGTCAACCTGGTGCACCGTGAGGGTGAAACGGCGGTTGAGGATGATAAGCGGCGCACTACGCTGGCATCGGTTGGGCTGGACTATCGCGGCGATCGTTTCCGTTCATCGTTGGACTTCGGTTATCAGAAAAAGACCTTCCATGGGGGAACGATGGGGGTCAACATCAGCGGCATCGATGTGATACCCGCGGTGCCTGACACCCGTAAAAATTACAGTCAGCAGTGGGGCTACAGCGATATCGAGAACGAATTCGGCATGGCGAAAGCGGAATATGATTTAACCCGCGACTGGAAGGCCTATGCCGGCTTGGGCGCGCAGCACGGCCATGAAACCGGTGTTTACAGCGCACCGAAGCTCATCAACGCCAACGGCGACGCCACGGTTGGGCGCCTGGACACCAACCGCATTATCGACGCTTTCAGCGGCATGGCGGGGCTTGAGGGCAAGTTCACGACCTGGGCGGTTTCGCATCGGGTCAACGTCGGCTATTCCGCGCAGATTAAACGCGACAAAACCGCGTGGCGCATGTCCGCCAACAATCCGACGACCAATATCTACGATAACCATGATGTCGCAATACCGGACAACGCCTATTTCGGCGGCAACTACAGCGATCCGCTGACCACGGCGCGTAACCGGACGCAGGGCTGGTTGTTCAGCGATACGTTGGGCTTTTTCGGCGACCGGGTGTTGTTAACGGCGGCGGCGCGCCATCAGAAAGTGGTGGTGCGTAATTACAGCAACGCCACCGGCCTGGAGGATACCGCCTCCCGTTATACGCAAAGCCGCTGGATGCCGACGTTCGGGCTGGTCTACAAGCCGTGGGAAACGGTGTCGCTTTATGCCAACCATACCGAGGCGTTGCAGCCTGGCGGCATTGCGCCGAAAGAGGCGGCTAACTTCGGGCAGAGTACCGGTATCGCCCGTTCCAAGCAAAATGAAGTGGGCGTGAAAGTTGATTTCGAACGCGTGGGCGGCTCGTTGGCGCTGTTTGAAATCAAAAAGCCGGCCACCATGATCGACAGCAACAACTACTACACGTTGAACGGCGAGCAACGTAACCGCGGCGTGGAGTTGAATGTATTTGGCGAACCGGCCTTCGGCCTGCGCCTTAACGGCAGCGCTACCTGGCTTTCGCCCGAGCTGACCAAAACCCAGGGCGGCCGTAACGATGGCAAAGACGCTATCGGCGTAGCGCACTTCTACGCGGTGCTGGGGGCGGAATACGATATCAGGCCGGTCGATGGCCTGACGGCGACGGCGAAAGTGAGGCATACCGGTTCGCAATATGCCGACTCCGCCAATACCAAAAAGCTCGATAGTTTCACGACCCTGGATCTCGGCCTTCGCTATCGCATGCGTTTGAATGAGGATCAAAATACGCTGGTATGGCGTGTGGGGTTGGACAACGTCACGAACGAGAAGTATTGGTCCGGCGTAGAAAGCAATGGCACTTACGTCTTCCAGGGACAGGCGAGAACGCTGAAAGCGTCGGTAACTTACGACTTCTAAGCGATACAGAAACGACGGCGGCCCACATGCGATGGGGCGCCGGTTTCTTCGTCACCGGGGGAGCGTTTTTCACTATGACCGATGGGTGAGCACGCTGATCAGATCCAGCGCGTCGTCCGCCGCCGCGATTTCGCTTTCGCTGAGCGCCTGCCGTTCGATGAAGCTCTCGATGGCTTCCAGCAGGGAGAAGACGCTGATTTCATCCCCTATCTTCACGACTTCGCAAACGCCACGCCCGATCGCCAGACAGATGGCTTCATCAAATTCACACGGTTTGCTGTTCATCTTTTTTCCCCTACGGCGTTTGGGATGATATCGGCCATGCTACCGGTTTTTGCCCGGCTGCTGTCTGACGAAAATCTCATTTTTTCGTTGATGCTGGCGGGCGCACGATCGCGTGCAGTGGCGAAATTCTGATTTCCTCACCGTGGCCAAATTTCCCTTGTGACCGCCGTGCCGGCGCGGTATTGTCGCCAAATGACGACAATACCGCCTCATTGTCCGCATAAAAAATTCATGACGTTATCATCCCTTCATCCCGCTGCCGTGCGGGATTTTTTTATGAGGTTTATCTCAAAGTGCGGATAACCTCGACGCGATCGCTTGCCATGTTCTGGGAATAATCCTAGCTTGAAATAGTCATTTAGGGTTAGCAATCCCTCATGACCTCCTTGTAACACTTGATGCACCAGAACGTTTTCTCCCCCGCTGCGGCGGGGGTTTTTAATGACGTGCATCAGAAAAGGCCGCAACGCAAGAACCGACAGAGTTCGTGACGATAATCAGTTTAAGCATCAGGGGATGGGAAAATGAAAAATGATTTGGCGGCGGCGATCGCGATTGGCTGTGTGCTGTTGTTCGCATTGGCGGTCGGTTCGCCCCTTTCTATCGGTACCTCGCTGTAATCTTCCGCGGCCCCGTTAGGGGCCGCTCACCGCGCCTGTCGCCGCGTCTGCGGATTTTTGCGCCGATCGCCTGCCCACGCGATAAAATCAGCCAAATTGCGGTTGATGTATGGCGAACTTTGAGTACTCTGAGTGCTTTGCACACCTCGCGTGCGCCCGTTCTATCTATGCTTTAATCACGCCCATCACAGGAATCGCCATGCCCGCCCGTCAAACCTCGAGGAGCCCGCTCTGATGCTGGAGATGTTATTACAGTGGTACCGCCGCCGCTTCACCGATCCGCAGGCTATCGCGCTGCTGGTGATCCTGGTTGCCGGCTTCCTCATTCTCTATTTTCTGCACGGCATTCTGACCCCGTTGCTGGTCGCCATTGTGCTGGCCTATCTGCTGGAATGGCCGACCGCGCGCCTGCAGCGCATCGGCTGTTCGCGCACCTGGGCGGCGAGCATCATGCTGCTGGTGTTTGCGGGCGTCGCCATGCTGCTGGTGTTCGTCGTCGCGCCAACCGCCTGGCAACAGGGCATCAATCTGATGAGCGATCTGCCGGGCATGCTCAACCAGTTCTATAACTTCGCCGCGACGCTGCCGAAGCGTTACCCGGCGCTGGTGGATGCCGGCATCATCGACATGATGGCGGAAAACCTGCGCAGCCGGCTGTCCGGCATGGGCGAATCGGTGGTGAAATTCTCGCTGGCGTCGCTGGTCGGCCTGCTGACGTTGGCTATCTACCTGATCCTGGTGCCGATGATGATGTTCTTCCTGCTGAAAGACAAAGAGCAGCTGCTGAACGCGGTGCGCCGCGTGCTGCCGCGCAATCGCGGCCTGGCGGGGCAGGTCTGGAACGAGATGAATCAGCAGATCACCAACTACATTCGTGGCAAGGTGCTGGAGATGGTGATTGTCGGCGTGGCGACCTACCTGGTGTTCGCCGTGCTGGACATGCGCTATTCGCTGCTGCTGGCGGTGCTGGTGGGCTTCTCGGTGCTGATCCCCTACATCGGCGCGGTGCTGGTCACCATACCGGTGGTGGTGGTGGCGCTGTTCCAGTGGGGCGTCGGCGCCGATTTCTGGACGCTGATCGTCGCCTATCTGGTGGTGCAGGGGCTGGACGGCAACCTGCTGGTGCCGATCCTGTTCTCCGAAGCGGTCAACCTGCATCCGCTGGTGATTATCCTTTCTGTGATCGTGTTCGGCGGGATGTGGGGCTTTTGGGGGGTGTTTTTCGCCATACCGCTGGCGACGCTGGTGAAGGCGGTGATTCACGCCTGGCCGGATGAACTGCGGGTCGAGGTGGAAGACGAGGCCGGCTGAGAGGGAATAACGAAGCGCAGCAGGCCGCTGCGCTTCGTGAGATTTACTGCTGCAGGTAGTTCAAAACGATGTCGTGGTGATTGGTGGTTTTGAAATCATCAAACACTTTTTCAATCTTGCCTTTGCCATCGATCAGGAAACTGATGCGGTGAATACCGTCGTAGGTCTTGCCCATGAAGGTTTTCTCGCCCCACACGCCAAACTGTTGCGACACCTGATGATCTTCATCAGACAACAGCGTGAAGTTGAGCAGCTCCTTTTCGGCGAAGCGCGACAGTTTTTCCGGTTTGTCGGTGCTGATGCCCAGCACTTCGACGCCGGCCTTTTTCAATTCGTCCATGTTGTCCCGCAGGCCGCAGGCTTGCACGGTGCAGCCCGGCGTCATCGCCTTCGGATAGAAGTAAACCAAAACTCGCTGTCCCTGGAAGTCGGCCAAATTAATTTCCTCACCGTCCTGGTCAGGCAAACTAAATTTCGGCGCTGTGTCACCGGCTTTCAATGGGCTCATCACTACTCTCCATCTTTCTCGTCATGCTGTGGATAGTTCACCACGCTAATACTGCCTTGCGCGTTCAATTCTGTACATAGGCGATGGAAGGCTTGCTCAATATTTGAGGCGTCCCGATCGCCGGAGCTGTGGGCGGTGATTTGGATATACAGCTGCGGCGGCAGGTCGCCCTCCGCCGGCTGCGTGCGCGAGACCAGTTCGGCGATATTCATCTGGCTGGAGTCGAACAGATCGGTAAAGCGTTCGATGATGTGCGGCGAGTCCTTCACTTCCACCTGCACCCACACCGTGGCCGGCATCGGCGGCCTTTCGTGCGAGTTTGTGCGCTTCATCACGATCAGCAGATCCAGCTCCGCGCCTTTTTGCGGCAGGGTGGATTCGATCAGGGTGATGGCGTTCCAGCTGCCGGACAGCAGCATGATGAACGTGAACTCCTCTCCCAGCATGGCCAGACGGCTATCTTCGATATTGCATCCGCAACTGCTGACGTGGCGGGTGATGGTATTGACGATTCCGGGGCGGTCGGCGCCGAGCGCGGTAATCACGAGATAGTGTTCGTCTGACTGAGGCAAAATAGCGCTTCCTGTCGTGCTTAATGGGGTTACCATGGTAAACATAAAAAAAACCGCCTGCCAAGCGCTTACAACGCGGTTGTGCGCTTGCTTTTGGATAGGCAGCAAAAGTACCATGAGTGACTTGTTTGTGGAGGGGACGGCCAATGTTTACGGGAAGTATTGTTGCACTGGTGACGCCGATGGACGACAAAGGTGCTGTCGATCGCGCGAGCCTGAAAAAATTGATCGATTATCATGTAGCCAGTGGCACCGCGGCGATCGTTTCCGTAGGGACCACCGGCGAGTCCGCAACGCTTGCCCATGACGAGCACGTTGACGTGGTGCTGCAGACGCTGGAGCTGGCCGACGGCCGCATTCCGGTGATCGCCGGCACCGGCGCCAACGCCACCGCCGAAGCCATCGCGCTCACCACCCGCTTCGCCAATACCGGCGTAGTGGGCTGCCTGACGGTGACGCCGTACTACAATAAGCCGACGCAGGAAGGGCTGTATCAGCACTTCAAGGCGATCGCCGAGAGCACCGAGCTGCCGCAGATCCTGTACAACGTGCCTTCGCGCACCGGCTGCGACATGCTGCCGCCGACCATCGCTCGGCTGGCAAAAATCAAGAATATTGTTGCTGTAAAAGAAGCGACGGGGAACTTAAGTCGCGTTAGTCAGATCCAAGTGCTGGTTGACGATGAAGACTTCATTTTGCTGAGCGGCGACGACGCCAGCGGGCTGGACTTCATGCAACTGGGCGGCAAAGGGGTGATTTCCGTGACGGCCAACGTGGCCGCGCGCGAAATGGCGGAACTTTGCGCGCTGGCGGCGCAGGGCAAATTTGCCGACGCGCGCCGCTTAAATCAGCGCTTGATGCCGTTGCATCAGGATCTATTTGTAGAAGCAAACCCAATTCCGGTGAAGTGGGCCTGTAAGGCGTTGGGATTGATGGCAACCGATACGCTGCGTCTGCCGATGACGCCGTTGAGCGAAGCCGCCCGCCCGGTGGTGGAGCGCGCGCTGAAAAGCGTCGGTTTGCTGTAACTCTAAGGGAAATTTGATGGCTTATTCATTGCAAAAGTCGACGGTAGCAAAAGTAGTGGGCATCTCTTTGGTGATGATGCTGGCAGCCTGCAGCAGCGATCAGCGCTACAAGCGCCAGGTCAGCGGCGACGAGGCCTACCTCGACGCGGCTCCGCTCAAAGCGCTGAACGCGCCGTCCGGCATGATCCTGCCGGTGCAGAGCGGCAACTATGACGTTCCCGCCACGACGCTGCAAGGCAACGTCGGCAAGCAGCTGGACATTCGTCCGCCGGTGCAGCCGCTGGCGCTGCTGAGCGGTTCACGCGCGCAATACGCCGGCGACAGCGGCACGCTGCTGCTGGAAAACAGCCCGCAGAACCAGAACCTGTGGTCGCGCGTGGTCAGCCTGCTGCAGGCGAAGAACATCGCGATCGCTTCCCGCCAGGACGCCGGTCAGACCCTGACCACCGACTGGGTGAAGTGGAACCGTCTGGACGAAGACAACCAGTACGAAGGCCGTTATCAGATCAGCGTGCAGCAGCAGGGCTACCAGCAGGCGCTGGTGGTGAAAAGCGTTGGCCTGCAGCAGCAGGGCAAGACCGAGCAGGTGACCGATCAGTCTGAGATCCAGCGCTACAACGGCATGATGATCAACACCCTGATCGAAGGCCTGGACAAGCAGGACAACCTGGCGAGCAGCCAAACCGCCAGCCGCTTCGGCGCGCTGGACGTGCAGAGCGGCGCCGATGATACCGGCCTGCCGATGCTGGTCGTGCGCGGCCCGTACACCGTGGTGTGGGATCGCCTGCCGCCGGCGCTCGAAAAACTGGGGATGAAAGTGGGTGACCGCAGCCGTCCGCAGGGCACCGTCGCCGTGACCTACAAGTCCCTGAGCAGCAGCGATTGGGATGCGTTGGGCGTCAAGGATCCTGAACTGGCGGAAGGGGATTACAAGCTGCAGGTCGGCGATCTCAACAACCGCACCAGCCTGCAATTTATCGATCCGAAAGGCAAACCGCTGACCCAGTCGAAAAACGACGCACTGGTGGCGGCATTCCAGTCTGCCTTCAGTAAAACCAGCGTTAACTAATCAAAAAGGGGCTTCGGCCCCTTTTTGTTTTTTCTATACGGTATCGTTTGCGTCGCAGGTTTGGCACAATAGTGTCCGGCACGCCAAAGAATTCATTAGGTCAATTCTATACCCCCTAATTTCGGGCCGCGCTCGGGAGACATCGGGGATACATCACTGGAGTAAGTAAGATGCAAAAGCTAGCTGAGCTGTATCGCGGAAAGGCAAAAACCGTTTACACCACCGAGAATCCCGATCTGTTGGTGTTGGAGTTCCGCAACGATACGTCAGCACTGGATGGTCAGCGCATTGAGCAGTTCGATCGCAAAGGCATGGTGAACAACAAGTTCAACCATTTCATCATGAGCAAACTGGAAGAAGCCGGCATCCCGACCCAGATGGAGCGTCTGCTGTCCGACAACGAAGTGCTGGTGAAGAAGCTGGACATGGTGCCGGTGGAATGCGTGATCCGCAACCGCGCCGCCGGTTCGCTGGTGAAGCGTCTGGGCATCGAAGAGGGCCTGGTGCTGAACCCGCCGCTGTTCGATCTGTTCCTGAAAAACGACGCCATGCACGATCCGATGGTCAACGAATCCTACTGCGAAACCTTCGGCTGGGTGAGCAAAGAACATCTGGCGCGCATGCGCGAGCTGAGCTACCGCGCCAACGACGTGTTGACCCAGCTGTTCGACGACGCGGGCCTGATCCTGGTCGACTTCAAGCTGGAGTTCGGCCTGTTCAACGGCGAAGTGGTGCTGGGCGATGAGTTCTCGCCGGACGGCAGCCGCCTGTGGGACAAAAACACCCTGGACAAGATGGACAAAGACCGTTTCCGTCAAAGCCTGGGCGGCCTGATCGAAGCCTATGAAGAAGTGGCGCGCCGCATCGGCGTGAAGCTCGACTAAGCGTCGGCACCGCCATTCGGGGCGATCCGGCCGGATCGTCCCGCTATTCTGCGTTTTTCCAGAAAATTTCTACATTTCCTCTGCGGCAGACCATTTATAATAATGGATGCGAGATGACTAAAACCTATCCCACTCAGGCTTGAAGCTGCCTTTGCGCTTACCATCGCGGCGCAACTTCAACGAGCAGGGGAAATATCTGGAGTATATTTATGCGTTGGCAAGGGCGTCGGGAAAGTGACAATGTTGAGGATCGTCGCGGGCAATCTTCAGGTTTGGGCGGCGGCGGCTTCCGCGTGCCGGTGCGCGGCAAGGGCGGCATCGTCATTCTGGTGGTGGTGCTGGTGGCCGGCTATTACGGCATCGATCTGTCGCCGCTATTGAACGGCGGTAACGTTGCGCCGCAGGGGCAACAACAGAGCGCCAACATCAGTCCGAAAGATGATGAGCTGGCCAAATTCACCTCGGTGGTGCTGGCCTCGACCGAGGACAACTGGAAAGAGATTTTCCAGCGCATGGGCAAAACCTATCAACCGCCGAAGCTGGTGATGTATCGCGGCGTGACGCGCACCAGCTGCGGCACCGGTCAGGCGGCAATGGGGCCGTTCTACTGCCCGGGTGACAGAACGGTGTATATCGATTTGTCTTTCTATCAGGACATGAAAACCAAGCTGGGCGCCGGCGGTGATTTCGCTCAGGCCTATGTGGTGGCGCACGAAGTCGGCCACCACGTGCAGAACCTGTTGGGTATCGAGCCCAAGGTGCGCCAGATGCAGCAGGGCGCCAGCCAGGCGGAAGTGAACCGCCTGTCGGTGAAAATGGAGCTGCAGGCGGACTGCTTCGCCGGCGTGTGGGGCAAATATGCCGAGAAGCAGCAGATGCTGGAAGAGGGCGACCTGCAGGCGGCGCTGAACGCCGCGCAGGCGATTGGCGACGATCGGTTGCAGCAGCAGAGTCAGGGCCGCGTCGTGCCGGACAGCTTCACTCATGGCACCTCGCAGCAGCGCTACACCTGGTTTAAACAGGGCTTCGACAGCGGCGATCCCAATACCTGCAACACCTTTGCATCCCGTTAACGCCTCAAGTGCCGGAGCCTGACTCCGGCATTTTTTTCGGATTGAGATACAGCCTTATGTTACAGGCAGCGCAACAACTCATGCGGCGGCAGGGCATCCGGCGCCTGCTGGTGCTCAGCGGTGAGCCCGACTGGTGTCGCGAACAGGCGCAGCGGCTGGCGGCGACGCTGCCGGGCGACTGGCCGTGGGTGGGGCAAAACCCGCCGCCCGGCCCGACGGCGTTGGCGAGTGGCGCCGTGCGCCAATTGCTGGGGCAGGAGCGGCTGCACGCGGTGTTCGACGCCGGTCAGTCGCTGGACGTGGAGGCATTGGCGGCGCTGTGCGGCGCACTGCGCGCCGGCAGCTGGCTGCTGCTGCTGACGCCGCCCTGGCGGCAATGGTCTCAGCTGCCGGACGGCGACAGCCTGCGCTGGAGCGATTGCCCACAGCCGATCACCACCCCGCATTTCATTCACCATCTGCAGCAGCACCTGGCCGACGACCGAGAAGTGACGATCTGGCGGCAGGATGAGCCTCTGACGCTGGCCGCGCTGCCGGCGCGTGAGGGTTGGCTGCCGCCGGATGGCCGGCCGACCGGGGAGCAACAGGCGATCTTGACGGCGCTGCTGCAGGCCGAATCCGGCGTGTGGGTGCTGACCGCCGCCCGCGGCCGCGGCAAATCGACGCTGGCCGGCATGCTGGTGGCGCAGTCGCCGCTGACCTGTTGGATCACCGGGCCGAGCCGCGCCGCCACGGAGGTAGCCGGGGAATGGGCGCAGGGGCGCGCGCAGTTTTGGGCGCCTGATGCCTTGCTGGCGCAGTGTCGGGAGGGGGACGTCGGCGCCGTGGGCTGGCTGCTGGTGGATGAAGCGGCGGCGATCCCCGCGCCGCTGTTGCAGCAGCTGATCGGTTATTTCCCGCGCGTGCTGCTGACCACCACGGTGCAGGGGTATGAGGGCACCGGCCGCGGTTTTCTGCTGAAGTTTTGCGCCGGGCTGCCGTCTTATCAGGCGTTGAGCCTGCAACAGCCGATGCGCTGGGCACAGGGCGATGCGCTGGAACGGGTCACGGACAATGCGCTGTTGTTCAATGAGCTGCCCGCCTGGCCGGCGGATGGCCAGGCGATCGATTACAGCCAGGCAGAGCAGCGTGAGCTGTGCGCCGATCCGCAGCGGCTGGCGCGTTTCTACGCCCTGCTGAGCAGCGCGCATTACCGCACCTCGCCGCTGGACTTACGCAGGCTGATGGATGCGCCCGGCATGCATTTCGGGCTGGCGCAGGCCGGGCAGGAGGTAGTTGGCGCCGTGTGGCTGGTGGACGAAGGTGGCTTGAGCGCCGAGTTGGCGCACGATGTGTGGGCCGGCCGCCGCCGGCCGCGCGGCAACCTGGTGGCGCAGTCGCTGGCAGCGCATGGCGGCCAGTGGTGGGCGCCGACGCTGCGGTCACGGCGCATTACCCGCATCGCCACGCTGCCGGCGTTGCGGCGGCGGGGTATCGCGCGTCAGCTGGTCGAGCGGCAACGCCGTCAGGCGCAGGGGCTGGATTTTCTGTCGGTCAGCTTCGGCTATACCGAGCCGCTGTGGCGCTTTTGGCAATCCTGCGGTTTCGAGCTGGTGCGCATCGGCAGCAAGCCGGAGGCCAGCAGCGGCTGCTATACCGCGATGGCTATCCTGCCCCTGAGCGAGCAAGGAGAGGCGCTGCGGCACGCGGCGCACAAGCATCTGGCGCGCGACTGGCCCTGGCTGCGGCAGCGTATTGAACTCGCGCTGGCGATCCCGGGCGACGACGGCGATACGCCGCTCGGCGAAGAGGATTGGCGCGAGCTGGCCGGGTTCGCTTTCGCCCATCGGCCGCTGGAGGCCAGCCTGGGGGCATTGCAGCGTTTGCTGTTGGCCAGCAATCTGCCGCTGCCCGCGCTGCGCGGCCATCTGCAACGGCGGCAACCCCCGGCGGCCTGCGCGGAGCTGGCGGGCGTTAGCGGCCAGAAAGCCTTGCTGCGCCACTGGCGGCACGAAGCGGCGCAGGCGCTGGAACAGCTGAATGCGCAGCACTGCCGCTACTGGCGCGACTGGACGCAGTCGTTGCAATAAATTGAATAACTCGCTCAATAAAACCCGATTTTCCCGATTTCTCAACGGCGTATAGTCACTGTCAGCGGTGTGGCGGCGACTGTCGCCGCACCAGGTTTGGTTACTATTAAGGAGTCATCGATGAAACATGAGCATTTCGTTGTCCAAAGCCCGGCGGCCCCGGCGGCGCAGCTGATCTTGCTGTTTCACGGTGTCGGCGACAACCCGGTGGCGATGGGGGAGATCGGCAGCTACTTCGCCAAAGAGTTTCCTCAGGCGCAGGTGGTGAGCATCGGTGGCCCCGAAGCGTTTGGCAACGGTGCCGGGCGCCAGTGGTTTTCGGTGCAGGACGTGACCGAAGAGAACCGCGCGGCCCGCATCGCAGACGTAATGCCGCAGTTTGTGGCGGTAGTGCGCCATTGGCAGCAACTGAGCGGCGTGGGCTATGCCGGCACGGCGCTGGTGGGGTTCTCGCAGGGGGCGATCATGGCGCTTGAGGCGCTAAAAGCGGAAACCCGGTTGGCCGGGCGCGTGGTCGCGTTCAGCGGGCGTTTCGCCCAGCTGCCTGAGCAGGCTTTCGGCGACAGCGTGGTGCATTTGATCCACGGTGAAGAGGACGCGGTGATCGCGGTGCAACACGCTCACGCGGCGGCAGAAGCGCTACGGGCCGGCGGCGCCGATTTTACGCTGGACGTGGAGGAAAACGTCGGGCACGTAATCAACCAGGGCATGATGAACGCCGCGCTGGAAAGGCTGCATTATTATGTGCCGCAGCGCTACTGGGACGAGGCATTGTCCGGCAAGCGTGGCGAGCTGATCGCCTTTCGCTAAAAATTCAGGGCGCCGATGAGCGCCCTGATGTCATTTCTTTTTCGGCCAGTCGTCTTCGTCATCCCACTGGGCGTTGTTGTCGCGGTGCGGCGGTATCTCCGGCTTGTTGGCCAGATAGCTTTTCACGTCGACGCGGCGCAGTTCCTTAATGCCGCTGACGACCATTCCCACCAGGATCAGCAGGATAATCCACCAGTAATCAGCTAACCATTGCATAGCTACTCCTTTCCTTCACTGCGTATAAAACGCGAAAAAATCGAGGGCAGATGGCGTTCGAGCCATTCGGCACCGGCGACCTCCTTGTCTTGCCAGGCCGCCAGCAACAGCGCCGGGGTCAGCAAGCGTTCGGCCTCTTGCGCCAGCGGCCGGTAGCTCAGATGCCACGGCTCTACCGCCACGCCACCGCTGTCTTCGGTAAAGGGGCGGTAGAAACCGAACTCGGCCATATGCGCCGTCAGCCACTGGTTGAGCGGCGCAAAGTAACCGCCTTCTTCATATTCCCACGGCTCCAGCTGCAGCTTTTTCCCTTCCGGCAGCAGCGACGGATCGTACACATCCAGATCGCTGCCCCAGTGATGGCGGCTGGCGCCCGGCAGAGCCGACCAGCGCAGGATCGCCTCACAGCGCTCGGCGGCGGGCAGCGGCGCGACGTCGATCGGGCGGCTGTCCTTATCTAATACTGGCCGCTGGCCGCAGAATTTGCCATTCCAAATCGCCAACTGCCGGTCGAAATCGCGGAAGGTGCTGGCGGGCTGGAGATCGAATCCCGCCTCATGCGCCGCTTGCTGCATCGCCAGGAAGGCGTTGACCGCCTGCGGCTGCAGCCGATGGTTCCCGCTCAGCGGCGCCAGGTGTTCGGTTGAGCGGCCGGTGAGCATCTCTGCGTTGATCATGCGACCAATTGCTCCATGATGCGTTGATACATGCGGCTCAGCAGCTGCAGATCCGCGGCGTTGACGCATTCGTTGACCTTGTGGATGGTGGCGTTGACCGGCCCCAGCTCCACCACCTGCGCGCCCATCTGCGCGATAAAGCGGCCGTCGGAGGTGCCGCCGGTGGTCAGCAACTGCGGCGTCAGTTCAGAATAGTGCTCGACGGCGTTGACCACCGCATCCACCAGCGCGCCGCGCGAGGTGAGGAACGGTTGGCCGGACAGCCGCCACTCGATGCTGTAGTTCAGCTGGTGGCGTTCCAGCAGCTCTTCCACGCGCTGCTTGATCATCGCGTCGGTCAGCTCGGTGCTGAAACGGAAGTTGAACTGCACGTAAAGATCGCCCGGGATCACGTTGTTGCTGCCGGTGCCGGCCTGCACGTTGGCGATCTGCATGCTGGTCGGCGGGAAGAACTCGTTGCCGCGATCCCATTCGATCGCCACCAGTTCATTCAGCGCCGGCATGGCGCGATGCACCGGGTTGTCCGCCAGGTGCGGATAGGCGACGTGCCCCTGTACGCCGTGGATATGCAGGTTGGCGGTGATGGAGCCGCGACGACCGTTTTTCACCACGTCGCCGACGCGCTCGGTGCTGGACGGCTCGCCGACCAGGCAGTAATCCAGCCGTTCGTTGCGCGCCATCAGCGCTTCGACCACCTTAACCGTTCCGTGGGTGGCGCTGGCCTCTTCATCCGAGGTGATCAGGAATGCCAGGCGGCCCCGGTGATCCGGGTTGGCGGCGACAAAGCGTTCCGCGGCCACCACCATTGCGGCCAATGAACCTTTCATGTCCGCCGCGCCGCGGCCATACAGCATGCCGTCGCGGATCGCCGGTTCAAACGGCGGGTTGTCCCAACGCTTTTCATCGCCGGTCGGCACCACGTCGGTGTGCCCGGCAAACGCCAGGGTTTGCCCTTCGCCGCGCCAGGCCCAGAAATTCTGGGTGTCTTCGAAGTCCATCGCTTCGACGGTGAAGCCGATCGCCTGCAGACGATCGATCATCAGTTGCTGACAGCCTTCGTCATTCGGGCTGAGGGAAGGGCGCTTGATCAGCTGCTGGGCCAGTTCGATAACCGGGCAAGTCATACGGCGACCTCGGCGATAAATTGCTGGTAAGTGTCGGCGTTAAAACCGAGCAGGGCGCGGCCGTTGCCGTCGTCCAGCAGCGGGCGTTTAATGATTGCCGGCTGCGCCAGCATCAGCGCGATGGCGGCGTCGGCGTTATCGCAGGCGTTGCGCTGCGCTTCATCCAGCTTGCGCCAGGTGGTGCCGCGGGTATTGAGCAGCGGCTCCCAACCCAGTTGCGCGACGAAACCGCGCAGCTGCTGTTCGGTCAGGCCGTCGGCGCGGTAGTCGTGAAAATGATAGGCCACGCCCTGATCTTCCAGCCAGCGGCGGGCTTTCTTGATGGTGTCGCAGTTTTTGATGCCGTACATCGTCAGCGTTGTCTGTTGCGGTTTGTTTGCCATGGCGTAAAGCTACCTGTCTCGTCGAGTCGATACTGGGCGGCGGGCGCGGTCTTAGGCCTTCTCGCCGCCCGGCGATAGCAGAGATAATGCCAGTAAAGCGGCGGCGAGATCCAGACAACGATGCGCGCGAGATGCGATTGAGCACCAGGGAGAGAGGTTGGCAATGTGGTTGAACGGCAGACTGCGCCGACGGTGCTTGTAAAAGACGCCGGCGAACGCGTTCAGCCGCCAATGCGGATCTGGGCTCAGAGGAACTATTCTTTATTAATTTTTATATTTAAACGATCGGTTAAACACCGTACGCGGGTAATATGCAACAGCGGTTTTATTCTGCTGGCCCCAAGCTTTTTCATGATTCTCGATTTGTAATGATTGGCGGTTTTGTTTCTTATATTCATAGCGTTGCTGATATCGGTCAGCGATTTTCCCGTCGACCACTCCGACAGGAAAAGGGACTCACGCCGGGAGAGCTGCGGCGGCTCGGTATAGTGACTGTAGCGCGTATATAAATCGCCGATCAGGTGGCTGAAACGGCTTAAAGATATAAGATTTGATAATATAATGGTCTTATTGTCGACAATCACCATCTCATGCGGACAGTCGGTAATAATGACTATTTTGTAGGTTTTGGGGTTGGCATATTCATCGCGGTAACGCGCTTCAAAATTGGCGAGGGTGACATCGATAAAGCAGACCCTTCTGCGGTTAAAGTCGGCTGGCGTGTTTTTTTCTGACCATGTTTGATTTATCAGTTGTCTGATACCGATAATGGTATAGGTACATTCGCTGAAAATATCGATCTTCATATTATTATAATCCTTTATTTTTTATTCCCGGT
>NZ_JBJNLG010000022.1:0-103967 GCF_052169175.1 Serratia sp. CY31944 | reverse complement strand
CGCGCTGATGACGGCGATCATGCCGCGTGACAGCAAAGGGGACTCGGTCGAAGGATTCATCGGGCACTCTCCGGCTGTTCGGCCATATGACGCAGGAGCTATAAATGGGGCTGCTGTGGAAAAAGGAAGGCGAAAATTCTCATTAAAACCTTTTGATTTTAAAAATGGTATTAATGAGGAGTATTTGCTGAATGAGTTGGGTGTTTCACTTGGGGTTATATATTCTTCAGTAGGTAAACTGCAGTCAGTTAATAGAAATATTAAATTTGATAGTTGATTGTTATCTTTGTTGGTGGGTCGCAATTTAATGTTGCGACCCAAAACTATCTTAGTTCGCAGTTGGCACTGAAACTATTGGAAGTATGCCGCCATATTCCGTTAATTCTCCAGAGATACATAGTGCGAAGGTTCGAGTTTTAGTGGTATTTGTTGTAGGATAAGAATTGAAGTGCCAGTGATTATAACCATTGTCTTTATCAATATGAAGGATTACTTGCCCTAAACCATCTACCTTTTGCGAAAAAAAACAAATCATTTTACCGTTAGAATCAGCAATCCAAGTCGGTGGTGATGTCCAAAACGATAGAGCGTCATCACCGTGAGTTACTAAACTGAAATCTCTATGCCCCCGTGCCTTCAGTTCAGAAAAAATTTCAGGCGTATTAAAGAATTCCATTCTATCAACTCCGTTCTGTCTGATTGATTTGGTCGGGATTCCGACCGCCAACCTCACATATTATCACTCCAACAGCCCGGCGTGGTAGCCGGATAACTGGTATCTCCCGCCAGGCGTACGCGCCACTCGCCTGGTGTATTCAGGGCCGGTAACCCGATAACCCGCAGGCGATAATCTTTGGAGTGATAAAAATGGCTTTTGATCCAAACAAGAACATGATCACCGCCGCCTTTGTGCAGCAGTTCCATGATTCTTTCGAAATCGCATCGCAGCAGAAGGACTCGCGCCTGCAAGCTGCCGTACACGATCGCGGGATGATTACCGGCGCATCGTTCACCATCAACGATATGGGCACCATTGAGATGAACCTAATCACCGAGCGCTTCGGCGATACGGTTTGGGATCTGCCTGAAGCGGGTACCCGTAACGCGCTGATGGCGGATTACGGCGTGTTCGTGCCAGTGGAAAAACGCGACCTGCGCAAGCTGATCGCTGACCCTCAGGGGCCATATCTGCAGTTGACCCTGGCGGCCGCGAACCGCAAAAAGGACGACGTGATTTACCGCGCGTTGCTGGATACCGTCCTGCGCAAAACCTCGAACACTGGCGCCTACGCTCTTGTGGCGCTGCCGGCATCTCAAAAAATTGTTGCGGGCGGTACCGGCATGACCAAGGCCAAGCTGATCGCCGCCAAGGCCATGTTCCGCCGCAATGAGTGTGACGAGCAGAACGGCGAGGAACTGTTCATCACGTACAACGCTGACATGCTCACGCAGATCCTGAGCGACACCACCCTGACCAGTGCCGACTTTATGGCGGTGAAAATGCTGCAGGAAGGCGCGGTGTCCGGCAACTGGTTGGGCTTCAAGTGGTTGGCATACGAAAAATTGGACTCGGCCAGCGCTGGCGATCCGGCTGTCACCACCAAGACCGCCGCCGCCTGGTGCAAGTCTGCGGTGCATTTCGGTACCGGTGCCGAGTACAACACCGATATCGGCCCGCGCCGCGACAAGAACAACACCATTCAGATCTCTGTCGATGCGTCCTATGGCGCCGGCCGCGCAGCCGAAAACAAGGTTGTCGCGATCGACTTCACCGCTTAATGCCAGCGCTCCTTTGCCGGGGGTAACACCCCGGCCTTTTTCATGAGGTAACGCCATGGCTTCCAGTATTTCCATCTGCTCTAACGCACTGCTCGCGCTCGGTGCACACCCGATCAACAGCTTCGACGAAAACAGCGAACATGCCCGCTTGTGCTCGAACATCTACCCGACCGTGCGTAATGATCTGCTGCGCAAGCACCCATGGAATTGCGCGGTTAAACGCGTGGTGCTTTCACCCAGCAGCACGGCTCCGGCGTTTGGATTCGGCTTTCAATTCCCGTTACCCGGTGACCTGATCCGCATCTTGTCTGTCGGCGAAGAGTGGGACGAAATCCCGTACCGCATCGAGGGAAAGAAGCTGCTGGCCAATCAGAACGTGATTCGTCTGCGCTACATATTCCGCAATGAAGACGAGTCGACCTGGGACTCGGCGCTGGTGAATCTGGCCGAAGCCACTATGGCGGCCAAGCTGGCCTATGCGGTAACGGCATCCGCCAGCCTGCGCGACAGCCTGACCCAGGAGGCTGCCTACCTGCTGCGCCAAGCCAAGGCTATTGACGGACAGGAAGATCCGCCGGAAGAACTTGGCGGCTATCCAACTTACGATTCGAGGTTCTGACCGTGCGCGCCAACCTGATAAAAACCAACTTCACCGCCGGCGAGATTTCCCCGCGCCTCATGGGCCGCGTTGATATCGCGCGTTACGCCAACGGCGCCAAGCAGATCGAGAATGCGGTTTGCGTTGTGCAGGGCGGTGTCATGCGTCGTCCTGGCACTCGTTACGCGGCAGCGGCCAAATACGGCGACCGCGGCGCCCGGCTGATCCCCTACGTGTTTAACCGCTCTCAGGCGTACGTGCTGGAGTTTGGCGACGGATACCTGCGGATTTTCCAGAACGGCGCGCAGCTGGTGAACGATGACAACACCCCGTATGAAATCGCCAGCCCGTACAGCGCCGACATGCTGCCGGCCGTAAATTACGTTCAGGGCGCCGATACCATGTTTCTGGTGCATCAGGGCGTTAAGCCTCACCGCCTGCAGCGGCGCGGGCAGCTTGATTGGGTGCTTGAGCCATGTCCATTTATCGTTGAGCCGTTCGACGAAATCCGCGACACGCCGGAAAAATGGTGCAAGCCGTCGGTTAAGGAATTTGTCGGCTCAGAAATCACGCTGACACTGAGCGACGACGAGCCACCGAAAGACAGCGAGGATCCGGCGCCATTCACCGGCCCCGGCTGGGTGGCTGAGGATGTTGGCTCATACGTCCGTATTAACAGCGGCCTGGTGCTGATCAAGAGCATCACCAGCGAGCAGATTGCCGTCGGCGTTATCCGCACTGACCTAACCGCCACACAGGCAGCGTCGCCTGGTGCGTGGACGCGCGAAGACACGGTATGGACTGACGAATACGGCTACCCTGGCGCCGTGACGCTGCACCAACAGCGCCTAGTTCTGGCCGGCTCAGTCAGGTACCCGCAAACCATCTGGTTCAGCGAAACCGGCGTTTACCTGTCATTTGAACTGGGTACCGACGACGATAAGGCGATCAGCTTTACGTTGTCTTCCGACCAGCTCAACCCGATTGTGCACCTGGCACAGATGAACACGCTGATCGCGCTGACGTACGGCGGCGAGTTCACGATCACCGCGGGCAATGATGCGGCGATCACCCCGACAAATATCTCGGTGAAAAACCCCAGCCCATACGGATGCAACGGGATCCGCCCGGTGCGCGTCGGTACCGAAATCATGTTTGTGCAGCGCGCCGGCCGCAAACTCTACGCAGTGGCCTATGACCCGGACAGTTTTGTGTCGTATTCCGCCAACGATATGACGGTGCTCGCGGAGCACATCACCGCCGGCGGGGTGATCGATATGGCGTATCAGCAGCAGCCGGACGCCTTTATCTGGCTGGTTCGCACCGATGGCGTGATGGTGACGATGGCAATCGACCGGGCGCAGGAAGTTATCGCATGGTCACGCCAGATCACCGCCGGCGGCTTTGAATCGGTGGCATCGATCCCGTCAGATAGTAACGATGTGGTCTACGCGCTGGTACGCCGTGAGATCGGCGGCCAGGTGGTTCGTTACGTCGAGGTGTTCGACACCACGCTGTATACCGACGCCGCCGTAACCGGCAGCAGCGAGGCCGGCGCAACGACGTGGTCAGGGTTAAATCATCTTGAGGGGCAGACCGTCGATATTGTTGCTGACGGCTCAGTGATGCCTGTACAGGTGGTTTCCAGCGGTCAGATCACCTTGACGCGAAAAGCCTACCGCGTGGAAATCGGTCTGCATTTTGAATCAACAATCCAAACGCTCACCCCAGAAGTGGGCACCACCGAGGGCACCACGCAGAGCGCCAAGAAGCGCACCAGCGAAGTGACGATGCGATTTCTTGAAACCACGGGCGCCGAGTGCAACGGGACGATCATCCCGTTCCGCACCTTCGGCCCGGCCATTCTCGATAAGCCGGCGCCCTTGTTCACCGGCGATCACTACTTTGGAAAATTGGGCTGGGAGAAAGGCGAGGACACATTGCTTATCCAGCAGCGCCAGCCTTTGCCGTTCCACCTCCTGGCCATCATTACCACTTTCACCAGCAACGGGGGCTGACAATGATCCGCAACGCAACCGCCGGGGATATCCCGGCACTGATTGAACTTGGCGCCCGCATGTATCTGGAATCGCGTTACGCGGAAACCTCGCCATTCGACGAGCAGAAATGCGCCGAGCTGGCGAAGCACCTGATTGCCGCTCCGAGCGGGTGCGTACTGGTGGCCGAGCGCGATAGCCAGGTGATTGGCTGGCTGGCCGGCGGCATCGCCGAGCAGTGGTTTTCGCGCAAGCTGATGGCGTTCGAGTACGGGCTGTTTATCGCGCCGGAGCACCGCGGCGGATCTGCTGGCCCGCGTCTGGCTAAAACCTTTATCGCGTGGGCTGCTGACCATGGCGCCGCCGTTATCAATATGGGCATCACCACTGGCGTGCATGAAGAACGCACCGGGGCGATGTATGAACGTCTTGGCCTGTCGCGCACTGGCCTGTTGTATTCGAAGGAGATTTGATTATGTGCACAGGTGTGGAAATAGCCCTGGTCGCATCATCGGTGCTGGCTGCCGGCGGCGCTGCTGCAAGCGGTATCCAGCAGCAGAAAATGGCGAACTACCAGGCGGATCAGGCGAACGCAGACGCCGAGGCCGCACGCGCATCAGCGCGTATACAGGCCGACAGAATACGCAAGGCAGGGCGTGAGCAGGCCGCACAGGCAAACGCGGCGCTGGCGGCGTCGGGCGTAGAAACTGGCGAGGGTACGGCGCTGCGCATCACGTCCGGCATCACCGGCGACGCCGAGCAGGACGCATACACGACGATCCTGAACGGCATGAACACCGGCGCCCGGTACAACGCGCAGGCGCAGGCCGACCGACTCAGCGGCCGCAATGCGGCGACGTCCGGCTATATCAACGCGGGCAGCTCGCTGTTGTCCGCAGCTGGCACCGGTTACTCCGGCTGGAAAAAGGCCGGCCCAACAACGACGAATACCGGCACCGCGGCGTCGAATAACATGTTCTCGAATATGGGGGTGCGCTGATGCGGATACCAACCGGAAATTTTGGCAATGTGACGCCCGAGGCGCAGCGTACGCGAATTGACGTTGGGAATGTTGGTGCCCCTGCCAATGCATTGCAGCACCTGGCGACTGTCGGGATCGGTGTTGCCGAAGATCAGCAGCGCCGAATTGCCCAGGAAAACCAGAGCCAGCTGCAGGCGCTGACGCTGCAGCTTGATGATTTCAGTAACGGGCTGGTTAACGATCCAGACCATGGCTTATTGGCACAACAGGGAACTAATGCGGAAGGTGCGACCAAAAACTACACCAGCCAGTACGAGGACTTTGCGAACAAACTTGCTGCTGATTTACCGCAGGAAATGCGCGAGCAGTTCCAGCAGCAGGCAATCGCAAAGCGCATTCAGCTCGAGCGTACAGGATTAACCCATGAACTGAGCCAACGCCGCCAGGTGGAGCAGGGTAATTTTGAGTCGACCATAGCGAACAGCTCGACGCGTGCCCAGAGCTATTGGGGTGACAACGTCAATTATCAGTTAGAGGTTGGTAGCGCGCAGCAGCAGATCGCTGAGTATGGTAAGGCCCATGGTTGGACGCCGGAGCAGGTAACCGAACAACAAAATAATTACGTTAAAACAACCGCATATAAAACCATGGAAAACTTGGTTGCGTCGGATGCCGACACGGCCGCCAGGCTGATGGGTGAGCCTTCTGACGTGGGCGGCGCGGTGCGCTACAGCGGTGGCGGCGCTTCTGATCCGGTAGGACTTCGCAACAATAACCCCGGCAATCTGGTTAAAACCGCCAACACCTGGGACGGGGAAGTAAAAGGCGATGGTCGTTTTGCGTCGTTCGCCACCCCCGAACACGGACTGCGTGCGCTCTGTAAAAATCTGCTGGCCTACAACAAGCGCGGTTACACCACGGTTGAGCAAATTATCGGGCGGTGGGCGCCACCAAACGAAAACGACACTGCAGCCTACACGGCGGCGGTATCCAAGGCGCTCGGTGTGCCGGCTGACAAACGTCTTGATCTGACCGATATCAACACGCTTACCGCGTTGTGCGCCAGCATCACCCAACATGAAAATGGCAGCAATCCCTATTCGCAAGAGCAGATCACCACCGGCGCTATGGCTGCGTTGGGTATGACCGCCTTGCCCCAGCCAGAAGGTGGAAATTTGCGTGCGGCTGGTGCAGCAACAGCGGTTACTCAGCTCGACCCGGTACAGCTGGCGCGATTGCGTAGCATGGCGCAAGGGCAGTTAAGCCAACAGCAGCGTGAATATCGTGCCGGGCTGGAAAGTGAGCTGAAAGACTTCAACGCCGTCGCCTACCAGGGCAAGAGCTATCCACGCGAGTTTAGAGAGGGCGAGTTTGTCCGCGCTTATGGATATGACGCCGGACAAAAAGAGTACGCCAGCTACCTCGACACACGCCAACTTAGCCGCGACATTTCGGTTGTACAACAGCTATCCCCGGGCGGTCAGCAGGCGCTGCTTAATGCGCGCGAGCCGGTACCCGGCGAAGGTTTCGCCGAATCGTCTAAGCGATACGAAACCTTGCAAAAAGCCGTGGCGTACGTGAACAAGGTACGCGAAGCCGACCCCATCCTTTATGCCGCTGGCCAGCAGCAGGTTAACCCTCTGGATGTGCAATCACCGGAAACATTCGGCAGCAGCCTGACAAACCGCGCCAGCGCCACCCCGGAGATCGCCCGGCACTACGGAACGCCGTTAACCGTATTTTCAAAGGCAGAAGCATCGCAGATTGGCGAGATGCTGCGTACAGCGCCAGCGTCGCAGTCAGTTGCCTACCTGGATGCGATGCGCCAGGGGTTAGGGACTGGCGCGCAGTATTCCGCAGCGCTGCAGCAGGTTAGCAGTTACGCCCCGTCTGCTGCAGTCGCAGGCGCGATTATGGGTAAAAGCGGCAATGTGATCGGTAAATCCGGATGGATCTCAGACTCTATGGTAAACCCCGATGATGCGGCAAAAACAATCATCGAAGGAGCTAATGCACGGGCTGGAATTACCACCAAAGTGAACGGAGTGGAGAACAAAACGAAAGGAATCGAGATACCGAAAGACTCTGATCTGCGCCCGGATTTCGTTGATGCAGTTGGGAACGCCTTTGCCGGTGATGCGGCTGGCGCGTCACAAGCCTATGAAGTGGCCAAGGACTACTACGCCGGGCTGATGGCTAAGAAAGGTGATGTTTCTGGTGAGTATGATCGTGACGCATGGACACAGGCAATCAACGTGGCCACCGGTGGCGTTTACGATTACAACGGGCAGGGAGAGGTTTTGCTGCCGTGGGGAATGTCAGAGGGGCAATTTGATTCTGCCGTAAACACCGCGTGGCAATCCCAGATCGTTGATGCCGGCATCAAGGCGCCGCCTGGGCAATATGGGCTGCAAAGCTTTGGCGACAGCCAATACCTGATAAAGCTGGGGGCTGGCTACCTGCTCGGTAAGGACGGTAATCCGGTTGTGCTCCGCATTAACGCTGAGCGCGTTCGCCTAGGAAACGGAGGGATACCGCAGTGAGTTATTTCGGATTCAACCAGGCGCAGCAAAATAGGGAGCTGGCAACGGCAGCAGAAAATCCGATCGGGTTAGCCCGCTCTGATGCTGATTTTTTTGATGGCGCATTCACTGCACCTTTCAAGGGGCTTTACGCCGGGGTTACACAGGCCGATCAAGTTGCCTGGGCTGGCGTGGATGCTGTTGTGTCGCCGATCTCGCGGGCTGTTAATGATGCGTTCGGGGTGAACGACACCTCTGAAAGTTTCATCAAGAATCAGCGAAAGCTGGCGGAACAGCAGGTGCGAGCGTTAACGCCTGATGCAGGAACCACCGGTACCGCCGGGCAGGTGCTTTTCTCTCTGGCGGAGGTGGGTGGGCAGGCGGCGGCTGGCACGTTGTTGGGTGGGTTGCCTGGCGCCGCGGCAACAGTTGGCGGCCTGCAGGGCTTTTCCGATTACGAGAAGTCCCGTGTTGACGGTGTGGATTATGGCACCGCTGTAGAAAAAGCGCTGGTAACTGGCGGGACAGCGGCGCTTGGCGCCGTTCTTCCTATGTCTCTCGGACTTCGTGCCGGTGGTGCAGTAGCTGAAGGTGTTGGCGCCGCTCTAACTTCCAGCGGTACAGCTGTAGGCGCTGCTGCCGGTACTGCTGCGCGGGCGGTACCTGATCTGCTTTATTCCGCAGGTACCAACGTCGCGATGGGCATGGCACAGAGGGGGTTATCAGCGGAGATCCTACGACGCGGTGGCTATGAGGATATGGCCCGCCAGTACGATGTTTTCGATAACCAGGCGTTGGCGGTCGACGCCGTGCTCGGCATAGCTTTCGGCGGGCTTGGTCGATTTATCAATAGCCGGGGCGAAAGCGTGGCGGTACGCAGCGCAGAGCCGGCAGAGATCGACGCGGCGCTGACTTCAAGCTCTCACCTCAACTATGAGGTTACGGCATCGCCTGGCGTTCCCGTCAGCGTCCTATCACGTACTGCCCATGCCCGCGCCATGGATAAAGCCATGACTGATGCGCTCGCTGGGCACCCGGTAGACGTCGGTTCATTGATGGATGGAGCCGAGTTTATTCAGCGCCGCCCGCGTGTCGATCTGGCATCGCAAGAGGTGCGTAAGGCGATGAGATTACCTGATGCCGTAATTCGCGATACTGACGCGGTTCGTTTCGACGATGTGGCCGGCGCCAATTACCTCGCAACACCGAAACCCAGAACGCGACAGCAGATCCAGCAAGATGAAATTGCGGGCGCGGAGCGCGCCATGCGCGGGGATGATTCCCGTGCAGCGGAGGCCGATACACTGGAGGCGCAGCGCGCCATTTCCGACAACCCGGATCTGCAGGTTCATGTCGTAAATCCAGATGACAGCACAACGGTGGTAAGAGCTGCCGATCTAATGGCTGAGGCCGATCGCGATGTGGCCAATGCTCAACATGACGCAAATTTATTTGATGTGGCCGTGAGCTGCTTCCTGAGGAGATAATTTCATGAGAGACGAGTGCATTCAGGCGATCACCGCAGCATCACAGCGACCACTTACCGCCGCAGAAATAAAAGGGATTGAAGATCGCATCGTGAAAAATATGCGCAACCTCGCGCGTAACGATCCAGCCTCATGGCGCAATCTTAGCGAAGCGGAACGGATGCAGCGCGCCGGGCAGATGGCGGCCGACGAATTGCAGCGCGAGGCCGCACTGAAAAAGCGGCGTGTAGCCTTAACCATTGCCGCGCGCCAGCGCCTTGATAACAACATCAACAGCTACCAGGGCAAGGATGGAAAGCTCGAGGCGCTAAACCGCACCATAGCTTTTCACGCGGACGGCAAGGCTAATTTTCTTTCCGTTGAGTCGAGAACCAAGGCGACCCGCGATTATGCTCTGAGCCAGTTGGAGGAGCTTTTCGAAGCTATCGATCCACGTTTCTTCCAGCTGTTCGAAGACAATCAAGGCGTGCGCGATCTGGTCTACGAGATGCGCGGGCAGGAAACTGGAAATCAGCGGGCTAAAAAAGGCGCCCAAGCGTGGCGCCGTGTCGCAGAACTGCTGCGCCAGCGCTTCAACGATGCTGGCGGCGATGTGGGATTCCTGGAGGATTGGGGGCTGCCGCAGCATCATTCCATGGAGAAGGTGGGTAAGGCGTCACAGGATGAATGGGTGGGCTTTGTCGTTGGGAAACTCGACCGCAATAAATATGTGAAAGAAAACGGCGAGATGATGAATGATGCGGAGCTTGCTGCGTTCCTGGGCGACGCCTACAAAACGATCGCTACTGGAGGTATGAACAAGCTGGGCGACAGCGGGCTGCGGATCTCCGGCGCTCGGGCAAATCGCGGGAGTGCTGAACGGCAGATTCATTTTCGTGATGCCGAAACATACCTCGAATACCAGCAGCGCTTTGGCGAAAAATCGATGTGGGACATTTTGGTAAATCACATTGATGGCGTGAGCAAGGATATCTCGCTGGTGGAAACCTACGGGCCCAACCCCGATCACGTATTCCGGTCTCTGCTGGATCAGCTGACCAGCGAGACAGCAAAGGCAAACCCGCAGCGGTCAGGGCGTATTAATCGCCTGCGTAACAGTACCGAGAGCCTTTACAATTTTGTTGCCGGAAAAACGCAACCCATCGCGAACCCACATATCGCGCGATGGTCGGATAACGTCCGAAACTGGCTTGTTGCAACGCGGCTCGGTTCGGCGCTGATCTCTTCACTTTCGGATAACGGCACTATGTACCTTACCGCCAAAGTGAACAATCTGCCCATGGCGCAGCTGTTGCGTAACCAGTTGGCAGCCATGAATCCGGCGAACAAAGAAGAGCTACGGCTTGCGCGCGGCGCCGGCCTATCGATGGAAACGCTGATCGGCAGCGTGAACCGCTGGGCGACCGACAACATGGGCCCGTCGGCGTCACGCTGGACGGCCAACGCGGTTATGCGTGCCAGCGGCCTATCTGCCTGGTCGGATGCCCATAAACGCGCCTATGGCGTCACCATGATGGGCGGCGTGGGTAATCTGGTGCGTCAGCATGGAAGCCTTGGGAAAATTGCTGCTGATGATGGCCGGATTCTCAAAAGCAAAGGGATTACAGAGCGCGACTGGAGTATTTGGCGCTTGGCCGAACAAGAGGATTGGGGGAACGGTAATACAACTATGCTTACCCCGGAAAGCATCATGCGTATTCCGAATGAAAAACTCGAGGCATTTGGTAACCCGGAGCGCGTGAAGTTCGAGGCGATGCGCAAACTGCTAGCCGCCGTTTCCGAAGAGGTTGATATGGCGGTGATCTCGCCTGGCGCGCGGGAGCGCATGATCGCCGGCGCGGGTGTGCAACGCGGTACTATCCATGGGGAGTTATGGCGCAGCCTGTTCCTTTTTAAATCTTTCCCGATTTCGGTAATGATGCGCCACTGGTCACGAGCATTGAATATGCCGTCCGCGGGTGGGCGCGTAGCGTATCTCGCGACGTTTTTGGCTAGCACGACGATCTTGGGGGCTATGTCTCAGCAGATCAGCGACATGATTGCGGGTAAAAACCCCCGTGAAGCTTTCGGCGACCAATCATTTAAGTTCTGGATGAATGCCTTGCTAAAAGGCGGAGGCCTCGGGCTTTACGGGGACTTTTTCTTTTCTGACCACACTAAGTATGGGTCTGATGCCTTGGCTTCAATGCTCGGCCCTGTGGCCGGCTTGGTTGATGATGCCATTAAACTGGCGCAAGGTGTCCCGCTTAATGCTGTCGAGGGAAAACCAGAACAGACGGGCGGTGATGCAGTGAAGTTCGTAAAGGGGCTGATACCTGGTCAAAACCTGTGGTACACAAAAGCCGTTTTGGATCATATGATATTCAACCAGATGCAAGAGTATTTCTCCCCCGGGTATTTGCGCCGCATGGAGAAGCGCTCACGTAAAGAGTTCAACCAAACATACTGGTGGCGCCCACAAGATAGGCTGCCGCAATAACCAATGGGGGTAAAATGGCCAATCCGGTATCGTATTTAATATTCTTTCTAGTTGCCTGGGCTTTCTTTAATTTTATTGAAAGCAGGCCGAAAGTTGGCGATATAGTGGGGAAAGCCCTTAAATATGTTTTTAGTTTTATTTGGCCAATCGCACTTCTGTTCGGTTCATATGTTTATGTTGAAAAAAATGAAACCACTGGGGCGTTTATTCTCGGCGCAATAGCATTAGCTTTAACGATACCATGTACCGTGATTGCCTCTGATGATCCTGGCAAGAAATGGTCAGAAATTAAAAAGTTCTTCCACAGGTAAACAGTCAGGAAACCGACCAACCACCCGCCACATCATAGCCCCATGACAACCATGGGGCTTTTTTATGCACAACGATTACAAAACCCGCCTTACTGCGCTGAGCGACAAGTTAACCGACGTCGTGCTCGAGGAAGCCGATCCGGATACCTGGCCGGGCGCCGACAAACCACTCGACAAACATACGAAGCAGGAGCGCGGCGATCGCTACTGGTGCAAGAAGAACGCGACGGCATCGCTCACGCTGCTGGTGAAGGTGCATTCGCTGATCGGCATGCACACGCGCGGCGGCACGCCGAAAGACGGCGACGAGCCGGACGACGAGGCGTTTCGCCTTGGGCAGCAGGTATCCGCCGCTGAGCGCGCGGCGCAGGAAGTTATCGAACGCCTGCAGCAGCGGAAAAAATGATTTCGTTCGTCGCCTTTTTCATCATGTGGGCGGAGCGGATGGGGTGGGATGTTCCCGACTGCCATTACCGCGCCTGCCACTGGCTCGAGCACCGCGGCGATCTGGCGGTGCTTCGCTGTTTCCGTGGCTTCGGTAAATCCACCATTCTGGCGGTGTATAACGCCTGGCGGTATTACCGGGATCGCCAGTACCGGATCTTGCACCAATCCGAGGCCGACGGCACGGCGTACAAAACCAGCCGCGACACGCAGAACGTGCTGCGCAATCACCCGCTGACGCGCGGCATGCTGCCAGACGGTCAGGGAACCGTTGAGCAATGGTGGGTTAACGGCTCGCTGGATATGCGTAACGGCAGCATGTATGCGAAAGGCATCCTGTCTAACGTCACCTCGGCCCGCGCCGACGAGTGCCAAAACGATGACGTCGAAGTCCCGCGAAACATCCAGACGCCGGAGGCGCGCGAGAAACTGCGCTACCGGCTCGGCGAACAAACTCACATCCTCGTGCCCGGCGGCCGCAAGCTGTTCATCGGCACGCCGCACACCCACGACAGCCTATACGACGAGGTCGAAGCCATGGGCGCCGATTGCCTGACCATCAAGCTTTTCGAGAAAGAGCACCGCATCGATGAAAAACAGGCGACGGCGCGCAGCTACGCGCTGCCGTTCCGGCCGGAGTACGTCTTTATCGGCATCCACATCGGCGCGCGCCTGCTCGCTGAGGGCGTTGATTATCAGCTGACGGCTACCGGGATCACCTTCGCTGAGCCACCGGGAACGACGGTGGACTGCTACGCCGAATGTGCATGGCCAGAGCGGTTCACGCCGGCCGAGATGGAGAAGCGCCGGCAGGAAACGCGAACTGTCAACGAATGGGATAGCCAGTACCAGCTGCACAGTAAACCGATCGGCGAATCCCGCCTCGACCCTGAACGCATCCGCGAGTACAACGTGCAGCCGGAAATCCGGTACGCGAACCGCACCGCCTCGATGTGGCTGGGCAGCCAACAGATTGTTGGCGCTGTCGCCTGGTGGGACGTGGCCACCGGCAAAGCGAAAGCCGACGCCAGCGCCTTTTCTCTGGTGCTGACCGACGCACGCGGGCACCTGTACTGGCATGTGTGCCAGGGGCTGATCGGCGATCTGGCAGAGTTCGACGAGCGTGACAAAATCACCGGCGGCCAGGTGGTGCAGATCCGCGAGCTGGTGGTGCGTTACCAGATCCCTCAGGTGGTAGTTGAGGTGAACGGTCCCGGCAGCTTCGCTGGTAAGCTGCTCCGCCAGGCGCTGAAAGGTACGGGCTGCGGGGTGAGGGAAGAGTTCACCATAACCAACAAGCAAAAACGTATCCTCGACGCCTATGAGGCACCGCTGTCGTCCCGTTTCCTGTGGGCGCATAGCGACGTACTCGACGGGCCGGCCTATGACCAAATGCGCGATTTCAACCCGGCGCTAACCAACCAGCCGGACGACTTTATCGACTCTGGTGCGGGGGCTATCAGCGAAACGCCGGTGCGCATCGGCAAATTGGTCGGGAAACCGACCGCTCAAGGGCGGGAAGATTGGCAGCCAACAGACGGGGATCATGAGGTCGCCGTAGACTACTAAGAGGCTTCCACCGATGGCGGTTCCAATCCAAACCCCTTACAACATCTACACCGCCAACGGCGTGACTACGGTATTTCCGTATGAGTTTTTAATTCTCGATGTCGGGGATTTAACAGTCTCCCTAAATGGAGAGCCTGTTACTTCTGGCTTTAGCATTACCGGCGTCGGCACAACTAATGGCGGCGATGTGATTTTCCTGACGCCGCCTGCAGCTGGCGTAACAGTGATGAATCTTCGCGAAATCCCAGCTACGCGACTGCAAAACTATCAGAACAACGGAGATCTGCTTGCGGCCACCGTCAACAACGATTTCGATCGGTTGTGGTTGGCAATCCAGCAATCTTACCTGTATCTCGGTTTGTGCCTGCAGCGCCCACTGCTCGGGGGTCCATTCAACGCCCACGGCTACCGAATCGGGAATTTAGCTGATCCTGTAAATCAGCAAGACGCGGCGACCAAAAATTATGTGCTGGTAAAAATTGCTGAATCAGACGCGGCCGGTTCTGAGGCACTGGCACAAGAGAGAGCAGCCAGAATTGCTGGGGATATAGCCGAAGCAGCCGCGCGCCAACGCGAAGACATTGCCATACGAAATGAACTTGCATCCTCAAACGCGCGCAGCGTCAGGTTCCCTTATGGTGTACAGCCTCTCCCACAATCTGGAACGGCAAATAAATTAATCGGCATCAATGCTCAAGGGCAGCCGGTGGCCGTTTCAGCTGACAGTGATTCTGGTACCGATCTTTCCCTCGAACTTTCTGATCAGTCGATACCAGGCGGCGCCGGTATGATTGGCTGGAATGGAGAGACAACCGCTGACGCGCTGGCAGGTGCATTATCATGCTCGGTGTCTCGGGTTTCGGATACGGGTTGGGGCTTCGCTAACTGGCCACAAGGGAAGGCCGTGGCTATTGGCGGTCGGGCATTCATCGGCTATAACCTGGGTTCTGATCACACATCGATTAATATGGATGCGATGTGTACGTCGACACGCGACGGCCAAAACTTTAGCCAGCCTCGGCGCATTGCTGCGCATACATCAAACGAATCTGCTGCTGCGTTCTCGCTAGGTAGAGATGCAGCCGGAACAAAATTATTTGCGTTTGTTCGATTCAGAAAGGGGACGAATGATAATGCAGAAATCCGCTACGAGATTTACGAATCAGTTAACAGTGGTGTGAATTGGTCATTCGTTAAGAATTTTAATTTTCTTAGTGATGCGGGTAATCCAGCCATTGCCCTACATGGATTTGAATTGACAGGTGATGGCAGGGGGATCGTTGGCTATCATTCTATTGATGGTGAGTTTGGTTGTCTGGTGTTCAACACATCAACGTATGAATATACAAAAATTAAGTTGTTAGATGCGTCAAGTAACTTAAATAATGGCAACATTATTCATGTGGAAGCTAACTTCTTGAAGCGGTCTGATAATGGGAAAATAATCATAATTTCCCGCAGCCAGTTTGCTGGCGTTCAAAAACCGCTGATGTGGGTGGCAGAGGATAACTTAACCTCAGTTACTGGGCCTGTAGAAACCTCTGTTCCGTTTAGTGTAAACCCAGTGAGTCCGGTATTTTCACCTGATTTCACGAAAGTACTTTTTTTCTACTGCTATCGGTTCGACCAGCAAAACCCCAACGCAGAGCAGGCCGGTCTTTGGGTTTCTGAACTTCCTGTTAATGATGCTTATAACCTGAATTGGTCTAACGCACGCACGTTTTGCCTGGTGCGCATCGCCGGTGAATATAACTTCGCTGCGGCAACTGCTGGTGTGCAGCATGCCGTTACGCTAGGCAACACGGTGCTGGTGCCGTTTGCGAGCATGGTTGAAGATAATCTCGATCGTTCTGATGTGTATTGCTTGAAGATAGATTATAACGAATCCCGTATGCAGAAGGGGGCCAGCACTCATCACTTAGGATCGCTTTCAGGAAGCCAATTTGGCGGCCGTGCGGAAATGCGTCTCAATGATGTAGGGCCATTCTCGGCGAGGATTAGGTTTAATGGACGCTCTGTTTTGGGGCTTGATGATGTATTGAGTATTGGCACCTATGGTTCAAACTTCACCCAAGGGATTGGGATGTACACATATAATGGCGGCCCACAAACCCCGGCGTTATTTATTCAGCCGTATACGGTTTCATATGATGGCTCAACGGGTCCGCTTGATATCAACAGGGATCTGAGAATCCTTGCCGCAAATAGAACAATTCACCTTGGCAAGGGCGCACGAATTAGAATTGGTGGCGACACTGGAACAGTAGGGCCGAGCCTTCTTTACCATAACAATGCGAGCAACACGATCGAGATAGGAACGACGCAGAGCGCGTATAACGTGCAGATGATTATGTACTCCTCTAACGGATTTACATTCAAACGGTCGTCATTTGCTGGCCCATCTGCTGCGGTTAATTTGATACTTGAGGATAGCAGCGGATCGCAATCTGTTATTTCTGGCGGTGGGTCAGTTAGCGGTATTGCATTCAGCACGCCTGGTGCATCGCAAGGCGTAAAAGTTACCAATGCTGGCGGGTTAACTTCAATCCGAGATTTAACACCGGGTAATTTTCTCGTTGCAGAACTCCCCGCCGGCCAAGATAAGGGGGCTTTTGTGTATGCGAGAAACGCGAGGAAAGCTGGTGAATCAGCTGGTTCCGGGACTGGCTGCCCCGTGTATTGGGATGGTTCGGCCTGGAGAACATTCTACGACAACTCAGTCGCTGCGGCTTAATCAACGCCGCCAAACGGCGGAGGTGGAGTATGAAAATGGAAAAGTTAACGACAGGTCTTTCTTATGGCGCCTCCGGTGGTGGCGCCGCATTTTGGTTTACTCGGCTGCTGGATGGTTATTCACCGGAGCAGTGGGCCGCAATAGGTGTTCTTGGAGGTCTGTTTTTCGCCTTCCTGACCTGGCTGATGAACCTTTATTTCAAGATTCGAGAGGATCGCCGCCGCGAAAGAATGGGGAGGATTGCCGATGAGCAAGCTGAATAAAACTGGCGCGGCCGGCGCAGTCTGTTCTGTCGCGGTAATCATCGGCCTGGTGCTATCAAGCGGTGAGGTAAAAACCAGCCGCGCTGGACTGGAGCTGATAGGCAATGCAGAGGGCTGCCGCCGCGACCCGTACAAATGCCCCGCTGATGTGTGGACGGATGGCATCGGCAACACGCACGGCGTTAAACAAGGCGCGCGCAAGACAGATCAGCAGATCGCCGCCGACTGGCAAAATAACATCTTGGCGGCTGAGCGGTGCGTTACAAACTATGCCGCCGGTGACAAGCTGCAGCAGGGTTCCTTCGACGCGGCGGTGAGCATCACGTTTAATGTCGGTTGCGCGGGGATGCAGAAATCGACGATGTTCCGGCTGTTCCGCCAGGGTGAAACTGTGGCCGCCTGCGAGCAGTTCCCGCGCTGGGTATATGCCGGCGGCGTAAAGCTAAACGGCCTGGTGATCCGCCGTGATAAGGAGCGCGCGCTATGTCTGGAAAAATAACGTCTGCGGTCTTGATCCTGCTGGCGCTGACGGCCGTTGTCGGCGCTGGCGCCTGGCTGGCATCTCGACACTACCAGCCAACGATTGACCGGCTCAATGAGTCGCTAACTCAATGCCGAGATACCGGCAGGCAGCTGGCGGCGATGATTGATAACCAGAGCGCTGGCATTGAGGCGCTGCGACGCGCTGATGCTGAACGAGAAGCCAAGGCCAAGGCTGATCAGGAAAAAGCCCGCAAGCAGGCTCGTAGCGATTATGAGAGGGCCAACGCAGTTATGGCCGAGCGCACTACCGGCGAATCATGCGGCGCGGCGTCTGCTGCTTTTGACGACGAGCTGCGTCGGGAGCGCGCCCAATGAAAAAACTGATCGTGGCTTCTGTTCTGGCACTGTCAGGCTGCTCAAGCGCGCCGCCGGCGCCGTCATACGTTGAAGTGAAAGTTCCGGTGGCCGTGCCATGCAAAACGGCCGACGTTGCGCGCCCGGCGTTCGCCGTTGATCAGCTGCCGATTGGTGCACCCATCGGCATGCAGATGCGGGCATTGCGTGCTGAACGCCATCAGCGCATCGGCTATGAGCGTGAGCTGCTGGCGGCGAACGAGGCATGCAAATAACGTTCGGAAGATGCAGAATTACGTTGCGCTAACTAACTGATTATAATGCGGTGCATTTGTACGGCATGTGGTGAAAATTTTCATAAAGCATTGTTTATAAATGTGTAAGCGATGAATTTAAAATCCCTCGGCTTATGGCTGTGCGGGTTCAAGTCCCGCCCCGGGTACCAGGGAACAAAAATACCGAATAATCAAAGCAATAAGTAGTAATGTCGTAACCGCCGAGAGGCGGTTTTTTTGTGCCTGAAATTCGCGTTACACCTGCATTCTTCCTTTTTTTGTCATACCCCATGCCCATGGATTGTCATCCTGCTTGCAGGGAGCCCCGCAGGGCTCCGCAGTACCAATCATAAGAAACCGAACGCCGCAGCGAGGATCCAGCCGAAGACGCAGGAGACGCTAACGCCGATCAGGCCGGGCAGAATAAAGCTGTGGTTGATCACGAAGCGGCCGATGCGGGTGGTGCCGGAGCGGTCGAACTGGATCGCTGCCAGATCGCTGGGATAGGTTGGCAGAATGTAATAGCCGTAGCAGGCCGGCGCCGAAGCGACGATATAGGCCGGGTTGACGCCGATCGCCAGCGCCACCGGCACCAGTGCCGCCAGCGCGGCGGCCTGCGAGTTGACGAATTTCGACACCAGCAGCAGGATCAGCGCATAGGCCCAGGGGTACTCTTTCACCAGCACGCCCAGCGTGGCTTCGATCTGCGCCAGGTGCGCGCCGAACATGGTTTCCGCCATCCAGGCGACGCCATACACCGCCACAATGGCGATCATGCCGGAGCGGAACACTTCGTTTTTAGAGATAGACGCCGGGTTGGTGCGGGTAATGATGACGATCAGCGCCCCGGCCATCAACATGCACATCTGGATCACCAGAACCATGGAGAGCGGCTTGCCGCCGAAGCTGGGCCGCAGCTCGGAAAATGCCCCCAGCACCGCCACCAGGGCGATGGTAGCGAGGAAAATCCACATGGCGATCCAGTTGCTGCGCGGCAGCACCCGGTCCAGCAAGGTGGCGGCATCGCCATAGACGTAGCGATGGTTCTCCGGCACCGAGATGAATTTCTGGAACTCCGGATCTTTGTCCAGGTCTTTGCCGCGGAACCAGCTGAAGATGCCGATCGCCAGAATGCCGCACAGGGTCGAAGGAATGGTGATCGACAGCAGATCGAGGAATTCCAGATGGCGGCCATTGAAGGTATAGCTGCTGAGCATCGCCACCAGTGAGACGACCGCTACCGAAACCGGGCTGGCGATAATGCCCATCTGCGCGCCGATCGAACTGGCCGCCATCGGCCGTTCCGGGCGGATGTTATTTTTGATCGCCACGTCATAAATGATCGGCAAGATGGTGTACACCACGTGCCCGGTGCCGCACAGAATAGTGAGAATGCAGGTCACGAACGGTGCGATGATCGAGACGTAACGTGGGTTGCGCCGCAGCATCCGTTCGGCGATTTGCAGCATCACGTCCAGCCCGCCAGAGGCCTGAAGGGTGGCGGAGGCCGCTACCACCGCGATGATCACCAGCATTACGTCTACCGGTGGTTTGCCGGGCTGCAGGTGAAAGCCGAACACCAGGATCATCAACCCGATACCGCCCAGTAACCCCAGCGCAATGCCGCCCTTGCGCGCCCCATACAGCAGGCATGCCAATATAACCGCTAATTGCAGAAAGAAATCCATGATAGATACGCCTTAATAATGTTGAACTTAACTGCGTTCAGTTTCCGGCGGCGGTTACAACAGAAAGTTGTTTTAAATCTAAAGGCGCTAAAAAATTGTGGTTATTAACGCTAAAGAGTGATGGTGCTCACACTCAGTGAATCAAGGGGGAAGAAGCCACCAGCACGAAAAAGCAAGCCAACAGGTCAGACCTCTACTATATGAAAGGTTTACTGATCCGAGGAGAAAACCATGGACCCGACAAAAATGACCGGGCTGGCGCTGTTACAGGCTGCAATGGCCGGCAAGATCCCAGCGGCCTCGATCGCTGAAACCGTGCCCATGAAGCCGGTTGCGGTGGAAGAAGGGTATATCCGCATCGTGGCGCGGGCAGACGGGCGCCATCTGAATCCGCTGGGTGGCGTACATGGCGGCTTTGCCGCCACGGTATTGGACTCGGTGACCGGTTGCGCGGTGCACAGTACGCTGGGCGCAGGCGTAGGCTACGGCACCGTCGATCTGCAGGTAAAAATGCTGCGCCCTGTGCCGAAGGAGAGTGACCTGATCGCCGAGGGGCGTCTGGTCTATGCGGCGAAGAACGTTGCTTTCGCTGAAGGCACGCTCAAAACGGCGGAAGGGAAGCTGCTGGCTTCGGCAACCGCCACTTGTTTTATCATTCGCCCTACCGAACAAGCACCGCAATAACTCGCTCGTGATAGGGCTTCGGGCTATCAACCCGGGGCCCGATGCATTTCTCTTCGGCTGCATAGATTGCTACGCTACGATGACAGGCGCGATACGCCATTGTGGTCTAGTATTCTTGGGGAAAAATTTATCGGAGTGATTATGCAGCCGTATAAAGAGGTTGAGTTTGATCATGAGCTTTGTCTGGCGATCGGCAAAGCCGTATTAGACGTGGTGGCGCAGGGGGAGGAAACCAGCGCTCCGGCGGTGATGAACGCGATTGAGCGGTCGGTGGAACAGGGGTTGAATGACGACGAAACGGCCATCGCCGACGACGCCCTGGATTTGATGGCTCGTCTCGTCCACGGCTTCAGCTTCATAAATCTAGCGGATGAAGAGGATACTTCCCATGCATTGGTTGAATTTCAAACGCTACAAGAGTGACGTTGCCAAACAGGCCGTGCCGCCGCATTTGAATGCGGCTGAATTTGCGCGGCATTACGCCGACAAGCCGCAAGCCGATACGGAAGAGTATCTTTCGCTGAGCGGGGAGATGTGCTGGGATGCGGTGGTGCTGTGCGCTCACCGTTCAGGCGCGCTCAGCAAGGCGAAATACAAGCAGCTGTGGCAGACGGTGTTCGATAAGCAATACAAACATTTCGTCAGCCCGGACGATACCGAGATCCGCACCATGGCCGATATGTTGCGCGCGCCGCAGGGATGTTTTATCGGCATATTTTCCCTGCGTGACGCGACGGCGCCCCGTTTGCTGCATGCCATGATCGGCACCGGTGCAGGCTTTGCCGCCGGCAATAAAAATCTTTGCATCGGCGTGGGGGGCGCGGTCGGTTGGGAAAATCTCAATCTGGCACGCGATCTGCGCTGGCAGCCGGCAGGCGGTTTTTTACGCCAGGGCGACAACGAAGTGCTGCGCATTTTTTATCGGCCTTTCCCCGCCTGAGCCGGTTCGCCTGCTTTTAGAGTAAAAACCGCCGTCTGGCGGTTTTTTGTTGGCGCGTGTCGCCCTTATTTGAACCCGCCGTTGCGAATGAATTCGAGACCGGCGGCGGTGATCCGCGTTTGATGCGGGTCGATATCATAGTTGTTCTCGTCGATGTCGCTCATCACATAGGCCTGTATCAGGCCCTTGGTTTTGAGATAGGCGAAGGGATCGGCGAAGGCGTGCGGGCTGGTGGCGTCTTGTTTCCACAGTTCATAGGTTTTTTCATCCAGCGTGCCGGGGTGATTGGCGGCCAGCCGGGTCAGGATCTGATTGTAGAACGCATAATCGGTCATGATGCGATCCTCTTTATCGCGAGCGGCAGTCTCGGAAAATGGCGGTAAGGTCTTTCAATCATAGCCGATGTTTTCCGCCGTCGGCATGGGGTTAGCCGCGTTGGCTTTCAATCCAGTGGAACAGACGTGAAATGCTCAAGGTGATATCACCGATGTTGAAGAGTGCGCCAAGCCACAGGGCGAGCATAACCAGGATGCCGATGATGATGGAAAGGTCCATCGTGCTCATGATTATGTTCTTCATTAATAAAGGTGTGCGGCAAAGCGTGCCACCAATCCCGCTTGCCATAAAATGCGCTGCGCATTATTCCTTTTGAAATCAAAGTAAAAAAGCCACCCAAACGGGTGGCTTTTGTGTTTTCGCGCCGATCAATCCAGCTTGGGATGCTGGTCGATCAGGATCTGCTTTTTCTTTTCCAATTCGGCGATCTGCGCGTTGATGTCCTCGACTTTCTGTTCGATGTTGTCGTAGGTCTCCTGCAGCAGCTCTTTCGCTTCTGAGCGATCCGAAGCGGCCGGCGTCGCGCCGCGCAGCGGCTTGTTGGCGGTTTCTTTCATGTACAGACCGGTGATAAGACCGATCACCGCCACAACCATCAGGTAGTAGGCCGGCATGTACAGGTTGCCGGTCGCTTCGACCAGCCAAGCGGCGGCGGTCGGCGTCGCACCGGCGATCAGCACCGAAATGTTGAACGAAATTGCCAGCGCGCTGTAACGGATGTGCGTCGGGAACATCGCCGGCAGAATCGAGGCCATCACCCCGGTGAAGGAGTTGAGCAGCACCGCCAGCACCAGCAGACCGACGAAGATCAGGCCAATCACGTTGCTGTTGATCAGAATGAAGCACGGGATCGCCAGCGCCAACAGGCCGATGCTGCCGCCGATAATGAACGGCTTACGGCCAATGCGGTCGCTGGTCAGGCCGATCACCGGCTGTACGAACAGCATGCCGATCATGATGGCGATGATGATCAGAACGCCGTGATCTTCCGAGTAGTGCAGGTTATGCGACAGGTAGCTCGGCATGTAGGTCAGCAGCATGTAATAGGTCACGTTGGTGGAGATGACGATACCGACGCACACCAGCAAACTTTTCCAGTGTTTGGCCGCGATCTCTTTGAACGAGGTTTTTGGCGGATTTTCGATGGCGTTGCGGTCATCTTTTTCCATCTTGTCCACGTGCTGCTGGAACGCCGGGGTTTCTTCCAACGCATGGCGCAGATAGAGACCGATCAGGCCCAGCGGTGCGGCGATGAAGAACGGGATACGCCAGCCCCAGTCGAGGAAGTTGGCTTCGCCGACGATGCTGGAGATCAGCACCACCACGCCTGCACCCATCACAAAGCCGGCGATGGAACCGAAGTCTAACCAGCTACCCATAAAACCGCGTTTGCGATCCGGCGAGTATTCGGCGACGAAGATCGCCGCACCGGAATATTCACCGCCGACGGAGAAGCCCTGCGCCAGTTTGGCCAGCAGCAGCAGGATCGGCGCCCAGATGCCGATCGACGCATAGGACGGGATCAGGCCGATACAGAAGGTGCTGACCGCCATAATGATAATGGTGATCGAGAGCACTTTCTGGCGACCGAACTTGTCGCCCATGGCGCCGAAGAACAGGCCGCCGAGCGGACGCACCAGGAAGGGCACGGAGAAGGTCGCCAGCGCGGCGATCATTTGCACGCCGGGAGAGGCGCCTGGGAAGAAGACCTGGCCGAGCGCATAGGCGACAAAGCCGTATACGCCGAAGTCGAACCACTCCATCGCGTTGCCCAGAGCCGCCGCGGTGATCGCCTTCTTGAGTTTGCTGTCATCGATGATGGTGATGTCGTTAATGTGCATCGGTTTATGTCGTTTTTTTCTTAACTTCATATAATCATCCCTTAATGAATTATTCGTTGTTCGTGAAAGCGTAATCTCCGTTCACTGTTGTTTTCGAGTTATCAAATCGGCTAATCGAATCGCGGTTCAAGACGATTCATTATCCACATTTAAGTTGGGATGTGGATCACAAAATATCGTCGTTTATGCCAAGGTTATGTCATTTAGGTGACTAATTATTTTGCATCTATAGCTTAACGTTATATCTTGCGCCGATCAAATCCAGCAGTTTAACTTAAGTGTTTGCACCGATTTGGTGCGAGAATGGTCTAATAATTGTGCGATTTGACGGTTTTTCGTCTGATTGGGAATGTTTGAAGTATAGAGAGTACGGGCGATAAAACAGGAAAAATTGATGTGTTTACCGCTAAAAAATCACCTGGCCGGAGGAGAGCCAGGCAGTTTGGTTTAGGGTACCGACGAACCGCCGAATTCCAGATAGATTTTCGCCAGGTTCTGGTACTGCGCGAAGCGGTTCTCGTCCACCGCCAGTTCCGCCTGCCGGCGCTGCTCCTGAGCATTTAGCCAGTCGATAATGGTGACGGCGCCCTGCCGGTAACGCACCTCGTTCAGCCGCTCCGATTTGCGCGCCAATGCCAGCGAGGCCTGCAGCTGCGTCTCTTGTGCCCGCAGCTGTGCGCGCAGCGACAGCGCGTTATTCACATCGCCCATCGCCTTGTACAGCGCCTGCCTGAATTCCAGCACCTGCTGTTCGTAGTCGTTACGGGCAATCTTGATATCCACCCCCATTTGCCGCCACTGCAGGAACGGCAGCGTCAGGCCGGCGCCGAGGCTGCCCGTCGGGTTGCGCAGGAACTCCAGCAGCGCGCTGCTGCTGGCGCCCAGCGAGCCGGTCAGGCTGAACGCGGGATAGTACTGCAGACGTTTCTCGTCGACGTTGGCCAGGGCGGCGCGCAACCGCAGCTCTTTGGCGCTGAGATCCGGGCGCCGGCTCAAGACGCTGGCGGGAATGCCGGTGTTGATCTGCGGCATCGCCGTCGTCGGCAGACGCGCGGGCGCGATAGTGGCCTGGCCTGAAGGCGCGCCCAGCAGCACCGCCTGTTCATTCAGCGCCTGTTGACGATCGTGTTGCAACGCCAGCAGCCGGCTTTCCTGCGTCAGCACGTTTTGTTCCGCGTTCACCATGTCCAGCGCCGAGATGCTGCCGGCCCGGTAGCGGGCGTTGGCCAGCCGCAGCGTCTGTTTGGCGTAGGCGATGCTCGCCTGGCTGACGCCGATCTGCTGATTGAGGAAGCCGATGCGCCAGTAATTCGTGGCGGCGTTGGCCAGCAGCGTCAGGCGCGCCGTCTGCAGATCCTGCGCGGAAGCCTGGCTGGCCCACTCGGCGGCGTCGCGCTGGCGCGCCAGCTTGCCCCAAAGGTCGACTTCATAGCTGGTGGTGAGCGACGCGTTGCTGGTTTTATTCCACGCGGAGGACTCCGACAGCGGGCGATTGATGCCGCTGTTCAACGAGGCGTTGACGTCGGGGGCGGTGCTGATGCCGACGCGTTCCGCCTCGAGCCGCGCACGGTAGACGCGCAGCACGGCGACGGCCAGATCGTTGTTGCTGGCCATCACCTGTTGCAGCCAGCGATCGAGCTCGGGATCGTGGAAATCGCGCCAGTCGAACGGCGTCGGCGCGGCGTTGTCGGCGGCGTGCTGCCAGCTCGTCGGATAGTTGACCTGCGGCGCGCGGTAGTCGCTTTTCAGGGCATTGCCGCAGCCGGCGGTGAGCAGGGCGGCGAGGCTTAACGCCAGGGGAGATAAAATTTTCATGGGTTACTCGCTGGCCAATGAAACGACCGGATCCATCCTTGCCGCTTTGCGGGCGGGGAGATAACCGAAGATCATGCCGATTAAGGTTGAACAGAAAAACGCCGTCGCGGCGGCTTGCCAGGAATAGATGGCGGTGAACATGCCGCCCGCCAGCGAGGTGAACAGCGAACCGGCGGCGAACGACAGTGCGATGCCTAATGCGCCGCCGATCAAACAGACCAGCACCGCCTCGATCATGAACTGTTGCATGATGTCGCCGCGCCTTGCGCCGACCGCCATGCGCACGCCGATCTCATGGGTGCGCTCGGTCACCGAGACCAGCATGATGTTCATCACGCCCAGGCTGCCGATCACCAGCGAGATCGAGGCCACCATCAGGATCAGCAAACTGAGCGTCATCGAGGTGCGCTCGATCGATTTACGGAACTGATCGCGGTTGAACGTCATGAAATCTTTTACGCCATGCCGCTGAGTCAGCAACTGCGTGATGGCGCTGACGGCGGCTTCGCTGGCGACGTCATCCTTCAAGCGCACGGTGATGCCGCTGAGCGTGGTTTTGCCGACCATACGGTACATCACCGTGCTGTAGGGCATCCAGACGCTGATGCGGTTGGGCGCGTAGCTGTGTTCGCTTTTGGCGACGCCGACCACCCGCGCCGGCACCGAGCCGAGAAACACGATCTGGCCGAGCGGCTCGACGCCGAAATCGCCGAACAGCGCCTGGCGCGCATTGTCGTCGATGATCACTTCCTGCAGCGCATTGCGATCGTCGCGGAAGGTGGCGCCTTGCACCAGCGTGATGCCGTTGACGCGGAAATAGTCGCGGCCGACGCCGGTGATTGACGCGGTGGCGGATTTGCTGCGAAAACGGATGCTGTCGGACGCGCTGACTTCCGGGCTGACGCTGTCGACGAAGCTTTGCTGCGCCAGCGCGTCGGCATCGGCCGGCACCAGGGTGCGGATGCTGTCGATGGCGTCGTCGAAGAAGTCACGCCCCGGATAGATGCTCACCACGTTGGTGCCGAGCCCCTTGATATTCTCCAGCGTGCGCTGTTTGGCGCCTTCGCCCAGCGCGACTACCGTAACGACGGCGGCGATGCCGAAGATAATGCCGGTCATGGTCAACGCGGTGCGCAGGCGGTGGGCGTTCATCGCCTTCAGCGCCATGTGCAGCGACTCGCGGGTGCGGTCGATAAGACTTTGCCAGCCGCTTTGCCGGCTGCGGTTCGGCGGCGGTAGCGCGACGGCGGGTGCCGATTGGCGTCCGCTGTCAGCGATGATTTTGCCGTCTTGCAGTTCGATGACGCGCTGCGCATGTTGCGCCACTTTCATATCGTGGGTGACGATCACCACGGTGTGGCCGCGTTGGTTCAGCTCGCTGAGGATCGCCAGCACTTCCTGGCCGGATTGGGTGTCCAGCGCGCCGGTCGGTTCGTCCGCCAGGATAATTTCGCCGCCGTTGATCAGCGAGCGCGCGATGCTGACGCGCTGCTGCTGGCCGCCGGAAAGCTGGCCGGGCTTGTGGTCTTCGCGCCCCTCCAGGCCCAACCGCGCCAGCAGTTGCGCCGCTCGCTGCCGCCGCTGATCGCGCCGGGCGTTGGCGTAGATGGCCGGGATTTCAACGTTGCTCAGCGCGTTGAGATCGGGCATCAGGTGGTAACGCTGGAAGATAAAGCCGATATGCTCGCGGCGCAGGCGGGCCAGTTCGTCCGGCGACAGGTGGGCGGCGTTCTGGCCGCTGATGTAGTAGTCGCCGCGATCCGGCACATCGAGGCAGCCCATGATGTTCATCAGCGTCGATTTGCCGGAACCGGAGGCGCCGATGATCGCCACCAGTTCGCCGGCGGCGATGGTCAAATCGATGTCTTTCAACACCGTCAGCGCCTGGCCGCCGTTGGTGTACGTTCGGCTGATGCCTTTTAGCTCGATGATCGCGTTCACAGGAAGATGCCATCCTCAGCCGGCTTGGCGGCGGGCTGCGACAGCACCACGGTTTCACCGGCTTTCAGGCCGCTGAGGATCTGAATGTCGACGTTGTTGGTGATGCCGGTGGTCACTTTGCGCGTTTCCAGCCGCTGGTCTTGGGTCAGCACCTGCACCTGCTGCTCTTTGCCATCGATTTTATGCACTGCCTGGATCGGCACCAGCAGGGTGTTCTTCGCTTCGCCGAGCAGCAAGGACACCTGCGCGGTCATGGCGATGCGCAGGCGGTTTTCCGGATTGGGCACGTCCAGCAGCGCGTTGTAATAGACCGACGCGTTCGAGGTGCCGGAACCGGAGGCGGAGCTGGTGCCGGCGAGCGAGTCGTCTTTCATTACCGATTCCGGTGCCAGTTCGATGGTGCGCAGCGTGGCGTCGTAGCGTTTATCCGGATCGGAAAAAATAGTGAAGTACGCCTTTTGCCCCGGTGAAATGCGGGTGATGTCGGCTTCGGAGATCTGCGCCTTGATGGTCATCATATCCAGCCGCGCCAGCTTGACGATGGTCGGCGCGCTTTGGCTGGAGTTGACCGTTTGCCCCTGCTGCGTAACCACGGCGATGACGATGCCGTCCATCGGCGCGACCACGCGGGTATAGCCCAGATCGATTTTTTTCTTGTCGACTTCAATCTGCGCCTGCACCAGGCGGGCATTGAGCGAAAGCTGCTCGGCGCGGGTGGTGGCGAGCGTGGCTTCGGCGGTTTCGAAGTCCTCCCGCGAGCTGGCTTCGTCGTTCAGCATGCGGCGCTGGCGTTTGAAACGCGATTCGGCCTGTTTCAGCTGCGCCTGTTTGGCCTGCAGTTCGGCCTTGATGACGTTCAGCGCCGCCTCGGCGTTGCGCAGATCGTTGCGCTGTTGCAGATCGTCGATGTCGGCGATCGGTTGCCCTTTGGTGACGCGATCGCCCAGTTTGACCTTCAGCGATTTCACTTCACCGGAGACCCGCGCACCGACGTTAACGCGTTCGACGGCATCCAGTCGCCCGGTGGCCAGCACGGCGTTCTCGATATCGCCCAGGCGGGCCGTTGCGGTAACGTAATCCTGCTGCGGCGGGCGTTGCCAATAGAGGGCCAGCGCGATGGCGACGCAGATGAAAATGATGACGGCGATCAACGCCAGACGACGGGGGGTTAGTTTCAGTGAAGTCATGCCCAGGTTTTCCATAACGATAAAAGCGGCGGTTCCAGTCTGCCATCATGGCAGCGCCAGCTTGAACTGGCGCTAAACGTGAGGCGCTTTCCCGCTGGAAAGGAGATAGTAAAGGCTTTCCCGCTAAAGATCACGGCGAGTTATTATCCTTCGGGGTGCAACCGGCTGTGTGGCGCGTTATACTGGGTAAAAAACCAGTATTCATTCATCAGCAGGATAACGCCGCCGCCATGATGCCAAACCGCCTCGAGCCGGAACTCGACATTTACCAATACCCGGAGCACCTGCGCGCCTGTCTGGCGCCGTTGCCCAAGGGGCCGGGCGTCTATCTGTTCCACGGCGAGAGCGAAAGCCTGCCGCTTTACATCGGTAAAAGCGTCAACGTACGCAGCCGGGTGATGGCGCATTTTCGCGCGCAGGACGAGGCGAAAATGCTGCGCCAAACCCGGCGCATCAGCTTTATCGAGACCGCCGGCGAGTTGGGCGCATTGCTGCTGGAGGCGCAGTTGATCAAGCAGCAACAACCGTTGTTCAACAAACGCCTGCGGCGCTCGAAACAGCTGTGTGCGCTGCGTCTGCAGGCGGACACGGTGACGATTGCCCACGCCAAAGAGATCGATTTCGCCGTCACGCCCCACCTCTACGGGCTGTTTGCCAATCGCCATGCCGCGCTGGAAAAACTGCGCGCCATCGCCGACGAGCATCGTTTATGTTATGGCAAGCTGGGGATCGACAAGCTGCCCGCGGGGCGAGCCTGCTTCCGCTACAGCCTGCGCAAGTGCGCCGGCGCCTGCTGCGGCGTGGAGTCGGCGCAGGAACATGCGCGGCGGCTCGGCGCGGCGCTTGAACAGCTGCGCATCGCCTGTTGGCCATTCGCCGGGCGCGTGGCATTGGAAGAACAGGGCGAGACGCTGCGTCAGTACCATGTGATTCACAATTGGTTTTATCTGGGCTCGGTCAGCAGCCTGGCGCAGGCGCAGCGGCTGCAGAGTGCGGCCAGCCATTTTGACAGCGATGGCTACAAGATTTTGTGCAAGCCGCTCATGGCCGGCGATTATCGGATTATTGAGCTGTCGTAATGCCATAACGCTGTCGATAGCCTAAGACTTATCTGTAAATTCAGCGCATTATGCTAAAAAAGCTTGAGTCCATAATGTTGTTATGGATAATGGCGCCCCGAAGCGAAGGAACGCGCTATTAACTCAGTTGGCAGAGTGATTGGTTTTATAATGGCTTGTTTTGGCTTGAAAATTGATAGACGCGGGTTCGAGTCCTGCATAGCGCGCCAGCTTTCTTCCCTTCATCTCACCGCGCTTACCGTAAAGCGCACCCGGGTTGATTTGCACTATCGGCTCCTCGTTGGGATTTTCGGGTGTGCTTTACCGTAACCGCTGGCTTTCCTTCCTCTTTCTCTTTCGATCCTTTGCTAAACTGTAATCAGGCAGGCTTGCTGCCCGGCAACAGGAGGTCGATATGTCTCACTCCGAGCAACTGCAGGAACTCTTGCAACGCGTCGCCGCCCTCGAGGCGAGAGAGAAAGCGCTGAGCGCCGCGTCCAACGCTTATCAGGCGATTATCACCACCATGTTGGGCAATATGGAAAAGACCGAACGCGATCGGATCATCGCGATGATCGATCAGGCCCATGAAATCGCCTACGCCCGCGCCATTCAACGCAGCAACGAACCGCAAAAGCAGAAAATCAAACAGGCCGACGATGTGGCCCAGCGCATGTTCATGTTTGCGCAAGGCAAGGCCGCCCAACCGCGCTGAAGCCGAACTATAACAGTTGCAGTCATTAAGTTGGCTAACTGATCTACCTGGCGAAACTGTACTTGTGTTACTTTTAGCGGTGAGATTTGATGGCAATGCTGTTTCCAGCATAAGGTTGTAACGATGGACGCGATTAAAAGCATCTTGGTTAAAGAGATTGAACAGATCAATCGGCGCGAAGGGCGTGACGGCAAGCCGCGCTTCAACAGCGAATTCGCTCGCACTCACCGCTATCTGTGCCTTGCCATGTTCGCCGGTTATTTCGCGGTGATCGCCGTGATGTACCAGGTGCCGTACATGGGGATATATGCTTTCCTAGGCTTCACCGCTTTTGTGCTGTTCATGTTCGCCATGCTGCTGATCGAGATCCGGCCGGTATACCGCTTCGAGGACATCGGGGTGCTCGATCTGCGGGTTTGCTACAACGGCGAGTGGTACTTTACCCGCGCGCTGTCGCCCTATGCGGTGCAGCAACTGCTGGAGGAGCCGTCCATCGGCGCCGCGCTGAAACAGAAGATGCGCGTGATCATCGGCAACAAGGGCGAAATCGACTTCTACGACGTGTACGACATGGCGTACGGAAAAAAGCCGCAGGATGAGCAGCCGCAGCTGGCGGCGGCAAACTGAAAGGTTTCCGGCCGGCGGCTTGTCGATTATACTCAGCGTTTGAACGCGAAGCAGAATGAGGATCAAGCGATGAGTGATGATATTTTCGATTTTGATATCGATGCCGAACTGGCGAAAGCCGAAGAAAAAGCGGCGCAGAAGGTAAAAGAGGTCCCTGAGTTCCTCGAAGACGAAGCGGACTGCGAAGGTTGCAAGATCTGATCGCCTGCCCCATAAAAAAAACCGCCGCGGCGTTTTTTTTTATGTCTGAGCGTCGTGGGGTGTCAATCCAGCACGAATCCCCAGATCAGCAACGTCGCCACCAGAATCAGGCAAAGCGCGGACACCGTCACCAGTATTTTCCCCAGAATGTCTTTTTCTTGTTCCTGCTGCGTCACGTTGAAATTATCCAATTAAAAGTCTATGGACCAAACCGGCGATGCTGAGATCGAGCGCCGCTACGCCCAGCGCCATAAGCATCATTACCGAAAGAAATCGAGTCTTGCCGTTCACGTCCTTAATCCCTGTGGACACCGCTGTTAAGTTTTTATATCAAAGGGATATAATTCAGCGACGCCCTAGTTCATGCATCATGATAGTGATTAAGAACGTTCTTAAGGCCAGAAGTTCCCTCGTCTGATAGCGCAGCCGGTGCGGCAGCGTCAGTCGGTTACGATCCGCACGCCTATCTTACTGACTTGATTGCCGTCCATTTCGGCGATGGTCCAGGTCAGGCCGTCCCATTCCACCTGGTCGCCGATCACCGGTTCGCCGCCGATCAGCTGAATGACGAACTGGCCCAGCGTCTGCTGCTCGTCCACGTCGTCTTGCAGATTGAGGCCATAAAGCTGCGAGATGTCGCTTAAACGGGCATCGGACTGCAGGATAAAGTCGCCGAAGAAGCGCTCGTCGAGCGTCACGGCCGGCGCCTGGCTGAACAGTTTGCCGAGGATGGGCAGGTCGTGCTCATGGCCGATAACGCACAGAATATCGTTCTCCCGCAGGCGGGTACTGCCGCTTGGGTGCAGCAGTTCTTTGCCGCGGAACAGGGCGGCGATGCGGGTATTGGGTGGCATCTTCAGCTCCCGCAACGCCGCGCCGACGCACCAGTTTTCCGCCGAAAGCTGATACACGAACTGTTCCCACTGGTTTTCCGGGTGCACGTCCAGCCCAACGCGGGAGATCGGCGTCAGCGCCGGCGGCACGATCACCTTGGCTTTTTTGGCGGCAAACGACAGCGTGGTGCCTTGCAGCAGCAGGGAGACCAGCACCACGAAGAACGCCACGTTGAAAAACAGCTGGGCGTTGGGCAGCCCGGCCATCATCGGGAACACCGCCAGGATCACCGGCACCGCGCCGCGCAGGCCGACCCAGGAAATAAAGCCGCGCTCGCGCAGGGTAAAGCTGCGGAACGGCAGCAGGCCGATAAACACCGACAGCGGACGGGCGAACAGGATCATCCACAGCGACAGCAGCAGGGCAGGGATGGCGATCGGCAGCAGCTCGTGCGGGTTGAGCAGCAGGCCAAGCACCAGGAACATGCCGATCTGGCTGAGCCACGCCAGGCCGTCGAAGGTTTGTACGATGCCGTGCCGGTTGCGGATCGGCCGGTTGCCCAGCAGCAGGCCGCACAGATACACCGCCAGAATGCCGCTGCCGTCCAGCGCGGTGGTCAGCGCAAAAATAAGAATGCCGCCGCTCACCGCCAGCAGCGGATAGAGGCCGTCCGCCAGTTTGATGTGGTTGATCAGCGTCAGCAGCAGCCAGCCGCCGCCCAGACCGAAGACGATGCCCATACCGAACTGCTGCATCAGATGCAGCGGGAAGGCCCAGCTCAGCGCGGTTTCCCCGGCGGCGATCATCGCAATCAGCGTGATGGTGAGAAACACCGCCATCGGATCGTTGCTGCCGGATTCGATCTCCAGCGTGGCGCTGACGCGTTCGTTCAAACCTTTGCCCCCCAAGAGGGAGAATACCGCGGCGGCGTCGGTGGAACCGATAATGGCGCCGATCAGCAGCCCCTGCAGCAGATCGAGATTGAACAGCCAGGCGGCGGCCATGCCGGTCAGACCGGCGGTGATCACCACGCCGATGGTGGCGAGAGACAGCGCCGGCCACAGGGCGACGCGGAAAGAGCTGACCCGGGTACGCATACCGCCGTCGAGCAGGATCACCGCCAACGCGAGGTTGCTGACCAGATAAGCGACGGGGTAATTGCTGAAGACGATGCCGCCGGGGCCATCGACGCCGGCCAACATGCCGATCGCCAGGAAGATCACCAGGATCGGAATGCCGAGCCGGGAAGAAAATGAGCTGAGCAGAATACTTGCCCCCACCAGCACGGCACCGATGACGAACAAACTGTTAATGGTGCTGGCATCCAAAATATCGCTCTCCTGAGGCTGGGGGATAGGGGGCACTGCGAGTGTGTCGATGATAACGTGTTTAGTGGGTAAAACGCCAAGGCTGATTGCGAAAACAACCGATCAATTATTGCCCTTTGGTGTGATTAAACGAAGAAAGTGAGGAGAAGAGGGAGATTCCTGCCTTTTATCCAACATTATCAGGCTGCTGTATTTCTGCTTCGGCAACAATGTTCGATCGTGGCTGAGGGAAAAACCATTAAGCCCGCGCAGGCAGGCTTAATGGTTTGCAGGCGCGGTAGGATTAATGATCGAGCGATTCCAGCGCCCGTTTGATCAGCTCGGAGGCCAGCTTGCTTTCCGCTTCGGAAATGCCGTCGAGATTGAAGTTGGAGAGCTCAGCGACCAGAATGCTGCGTTCTTTGCCGCTGATCGAAGCGTCCAGCGCGGACAGTAACCTGCCGAGGATCTTCAGCAGGGTGGCGTTTTCCGCTATGGCTTCCTGAGCTGGGGTGTTCTTGTCGGTCATTCAAAATCCTCTCTGTCGTGACGGAAGGGAGATGCAGCTAACGCCATCGAATGAATTAAACGATCGCGCAGCCCTTCGGGGGTGTTGAGCCCAATCACTACCGTAAGGCAGGGATCCGGATTTCTACTTATGCATTGCAGTTATAACGGCTAGGTTATCTATGCAGCCGTATCACTTTGCCCTAACGGGCGACGTCAGGCTGAGCAATGTGTGCTCTGCATGCAAACGACCAGTATAGGCTTTTTACACGGCGGTAATATGACAGAAAGCCCCTGCAAATGTTCTGGGTTACAGGGGCCAAGGTTATTGCGGCTTGCCGGAGAACAGGAAGCGCAGCAGCGGAACGCGTTTGTGCAGTTCATATAACGCGAAGGCCAGCGAGAACACAAACAGCAGGCCCAGCAAGAATCCCAACAGGTTGTTGCCGATATAAGGCGTCACGAAAGCGCCATATATCAGGGTCAACGGATGGTGCACCAGATATATAAACAGCGAGGCGTTGACCAGATAGGTGATGCGCGGCGAGTGATAATTCAGCAGGTTATGCCCGAAAGAGAACACCACGTTAGTCATCAGGATCCCCATTAGGGTTTTGATCACCACTTCCAGCTCGAACATATAGCTGCTGTGCGCCAGCAGCTTTTGGTTCAGCATATATGCGATAAACAGCAGCAGCGAACCGAGCAGCGCCAGCGGTGAGCGGCGCAGAAAAATCTCCTTAAGCCACACATACTTAAACGCATAAGCGCCGAGGATGAAGAACGGCAGGTAAAACATCGTCTCCATCACCACGAAATTGAACAGGCCGTTGGATAATAGCTGCGGTGCAAAAATTAAAATAATGCGGTGCGCGGCCGAATAGCATATCGCATAAATAAAGAAATACAGTGAGATGTTTCCTAATCCACGCATTCTGTTTATTAACGCAGGAATATGTTCACGGGGTTGACGCTTGATGTTGCGGAACAGATAAAAGCAGGCGCAGGTTAACAATGACAGGGTCAATAAGAACCAAAGATGAGACACCAATTCCCAAACTGTTACATTTATTTTCTGATAGAGAGAAAACTCATCCCAGCCGTTTAATTTATCGGTGAAATACTTCAGCATGAAAAACTGCGGCACCGTGATTAGCGGGATGGAACTCAACAGCGGGATCGCCACCCGCTCCAGCCGTACCTTCAGCCACTGGTGGCGCTCGTAGCGCTCGTAAAGCATGTAGGAGAAGTAGCCGGAGATCACGAAGAACACCTGCATGCGGAAGGCGTGGATGAAGTCGTTCAGCACCGTGAGCGAGAAAGAGGGCGACGGGCTGTTCACCGCCCAGGCGTGGCTGGAATAGATCAGGGAGAGGTGAAACGGGATGCCGAGCAACATCAAATAGGCTCTGATGGAGTCGAGAAAAAACTCGCGCTGTTTGCTGCCTTTAGTCATAGATTACCGCTGGTGATTTAATCGAGAGTTCATTAACACGCTTAATAAGTCGTCAAACGTTAAATTGTTATCCGGAACCCTACTATAGCCCCCCGCATTTTTCCATAGCGTCTTGTTGCGCGGCTTGCTACGCTGGTGTTCCATCAGCTGCTTAAACAATGAGCCGTAAACATGAACCATCCATTTATCATGTTGTCGGAAAGCTGAGTAATCCATTAATATGGATTTAAATGATTTGAGCACACGAATAGGGGGGGATGTGCTAGTTAATATATTATCCGGACAACCACGCGCCGCGAGCGTTCGTTGGTTAGGTGCTACCGTATTGTTCACGCTGTTCAGTTCGCCGGCATGGGCCTTTTCTATTGATGATGTGGCCAAGCAGGCGCAGGATCTGGCGGCGAAAGGTTTCGAAGCCCCGAAGAGCAACCTTCCTTCTCAGTTCCGCGAGATGAAGTTCGCAGACTATCAGCAGATTCAGTTCAATCACGATAAAGCCTATTGGAGCAAGCTGAAAACCCCTTTCAAGCTTGAGTTTTATCATCAGGGGATGTATTTCGACACGCCGGTGAAAATCAATGAAGTCACCTCCACCAGCGTAAAACAGATCAAGTACAGCCCGGATTACTTCAACTTCGGTTCGGTCAAACACGACCCTGAATCGGTGAAAAATCTCGGTTTTGCCGGCTTTAAGGTGCTCTACCCGGTCAACAGCGCCGACAAAAACGATGAGATCATGAGCCTGCTTGGCGCGAGCTATTTCCGCGTGGTGGGTAAAGGGCAGGTTTACGGGCTTTCCGCTCGCGGCCTGGCCATCGATACCGCTTTGCCGTCCGGCGAAGAGTTCCCGCGTTTCCGCGAATTCTGGGTTGAGCGTCCGAAACAGGGCGACAAGCACCTGGTGATCTATGCGCTGCTGGATTCCCCGCGCGCCACCGGCGCTTACCGTTTCACGGTGATCCCGGGCCGCGACACCACCGTGGACGTCGAGTCCAAAGTGTTCCTGCGCGACAAGGTGGGCAAACTGGGCCTGGCGCCGCTGACCAGCATGTTCCTGTTCGGGCCGAACCAGCCGTCGCCGACGTTGAACTATCGTCCGGCGTTGCACGACTCCAACGGCCTGTCTATCCATGCCGGCAACGGCGAGTGGATCTGGCGCCCGCTGAACAATCCTAAACACCTGTCCGTCAGCACCTATACCGTCGAGAATCCGAAAGGCTTCGGTCTGCTGCAGCGCGGCCGCAACTTCAAAGAATATGAAGATCTGGACGATCGTTACGATCTGCGCCCGAGCGCCTGGATTGAACCGAAGGGCGACTGGGGCAAAGGCAAGGTTGAGCTGGTGGAGATCCCGACGGCGGATGAAACCAACGACAACATCGTCGCGTTCTGGACGCCGGATACGCTGCCGGAAGCCAAAAAGCCGCTGACGCTGAGCTACCGCCTGAACTTCACCCGCGATGAAGACAAACTGCATTCGCAGGACATCGCCTATGTGGCCCGCACCATGCGTTCTACCGGTGACGTGAAGCAGTCCAACCTGATTCGCGAGCCAGACGGCAGCGTGGCCTTCCTGGTCGACTTCGTCGGCCCGGTGCTGAAAGGGCTGGACGCCAATACCCCGGTCGCCTCTCAGATCAGCATCGGCGACAACGGTGAAATGGTGGAAAACAACGTCCGCTATAACCCAGTGACCAAAGGCTGGCGCCTGACGGTGCGTCTGAAAGTGAAAGACGACAAGAAGCCGGTAGAAATGCGCGCGGCGCTGGTCAATGGCGATAAGACTCTGTCGGAAACCTGGAGCTATCAGCTACCTGCCAATGAATAAGCCTACTCAACCCGCCCAGGATTATCTTGCGGCGCTGCCTCTGACCGCCGAGCGGTCGGAGGCGCTCAACCCTCAAACGGCGGATGACGCTCAGGCACTGGAGGCGCTCCATCGGCAGATGGGCGCCGCCGACGCCAACGTCAATAGCCTGTCGGCGGATGACGTGGCGCTGGCCTCGGTCAAACCGCGTATCGAAAACGCCTGGCCGGATGCGGTCAGCGATGACGACTTCGATACCGACGCCGAAGGGCGCGCGATTCTGAAGGCGACGCCGCCGATCAAACGAACCACCATGTTCCCGGAAGCCTGGCGCACCAACCCGGTGGCGCGCTTCTGGGATTCTCTGCTGGGGCGTTCGCCGCACAACCGGCACGCCACCAAAGAGGAGGCCGAGGCCGAGAACCGCTGGCGTACCGTCGGCTCCATGCGCCGTTATGTGCTGCTGGTGCTGATGCTGGTGCAAACCGGCATCGCCACCTGGTACATGAAAACCATCTTGCCTTATCAGGGCTGGGCGCTGATCGATCCTATCGCCATGCTGGATCAGGATCTGATGCAGTCGGTGCTGCAACTGCTGCCATATGTGCTGCAAACCGGCATTCTGATCCTGTTCGCCGTACTGTTCTGCTGGGTCTCGGCCGGTTTCTGGACCGCGCTGATGGGCTTCCTGCAGCTGCTGATCGGCAAGGACAAATACAGCATTTCCTCCACCATCAAGGGCGATGAGCCGATCAATCCGGCGCACCGCACCGCGCTGATCATGCCGATCTGCAACGAAGACGTCGAACGCGTGTTCGCCGGCCTGCGTGCGACCTATGAGTCCGTTGCCGCGACCGGTCAGCTGGAACACTTCGATATCTACGTCTTGAGCGACAGCTACGATCCGGACATCTGCGTAGCGGAGCAAAAGGCGTGGATGGAGCTGTGCCGCGATGTCGACGGCCACGGCCGCATCTTCTATCGCCGTCGCCGCCGCCGCGTCAAACGCAAGAGCGGCAACATCGACGACTTCTGCCGTCGTTGGGGCGGTGAGTATAGCTACATGGTGATCCTGGACGCCGACAGCGTGATGAGCGGCGAATGCCTCACCGGGCTGGTGCGTCTGATGGAAGCCAACCCGAACGCCGGCATCATCCAGTCCGCGCCGAAGGCGTCCGGCATGGATACCCTGTATGCGCGCGTGCAGCAGTTCGCTACCCGCGTTTACGGGCCGCTGTTTACCGCCGGCCTGCATTTCTGGCAGCTGGGCGAGTCGCACTACTGGGGCCATAACGCCATCATCCGCGTGAAGCCGTTTATTGAGCACTGTGCGCTGGCGCCGCTGCCGGGCGAGGGCTCCTTCGCCGGTTCAATCTTGTCGCATGACTTCGTTGAAGCGGCGCTGATGCGCCGCGCCGGATGGGGCGTGTGGATCGCTTACGATCTGCCGGGCAGTTACGAAGAGCTGCCGCCAAACCTGCTGGACGAGCTGAAACGCGACCGTCGATGGTGCCACGGCAACCTGATGAACTTCCGCCTGTTCCTGGTGAAGGGCATGCACCCGGTGCACCGCGCGGTGTTCCTCACCGGCGTGATGTCCTACCTGTCGGCGCCGCTGTGGTTCATGTTCCTGGCGCTCTCCACCGCGTTGCAGGTGGTGCACACCCTGATGGAACCGCAATACTTCCTGCAGCCGCGGCAGCTGTTCCCGGTCTGGCCGCAGTGGCGGCCCGAGCTGGCGATAGCGCTGTTCTCCACCACGCTGGTGCTGTTGTTCCTGCCGAAGCTGCTCAGCATCGTGCTGATCTGGGCCAAGGGCGCGAAAGAGTACGGCGGGGCGTTCCGGCTGTTCATTTCGATGTTGATGGAAATGCTGTTCTCGGTGCTGCTGGCACCGGTGCGCATGCTGTTCCATACCGTGTTCGTAGTGAGCGCCTTCCTCGGTTGGGAAGTGGTGTGGAATTCGCCGCAGCGTGACGACGACGATACGCCGTGGGGCGAAGCCTTCCGCCGCCATGGCTCGCAGATGTTGCTGGGCCTGGTGTGGGCCGGCGGCATGGCGTGGCTGGATCTGCGCTTCCTGTGGTGGTTGGCGCCGATCGTGTTCTCGCTGATCCTGTCGCCGTTCGTGTCGGTGCTGTCGAGCCGCGCGACGCTGGGCATGAAGAGCAAACGCGCCAAGCTGTTCCTGATCCCGGAAGAGTACAACCCGCCGCGTGAGCTGTTGGCGACGGAAGAATACCTGCATCTCAACCGCAATCGCGCGCTGACCAACGGCTTTATGCATGCGGTGGTCAACCCGTCCTTTAACGCGCTGGCGACGGCGTTGGCGACGGCGCGTCACCATCTGCGCGCGACGCTCGATCGCAACCGCGAGGAGCGGGTGAACGAAGCGCTGCAGCTGGGGCCGGAGAAGCTGGCGAAGGGCAAACGTCTGGAGCTGCTGAGCGATCCGGTCACGCTGGCTCGTTTGCACCAGCGCGTCTGGCTGTTGCCGGAAGGCGCCGCCTGGCGTGAGCACTATCAGCAGTTGCCACACAACCCGCTGGCGCACCCAACGGGCCGGCGTTAATCGCTGAACGGCAACGCCCAGACGGGGAATGCGCATGGCGCATTCCCCGTTTTTTTTACCTTTTGCTTACGTGCGCCGGTGCCGGCGGAGAAAGGGAACTGTGGTAGACTGCGGCCGATGCGTTGTTCACTCGCGAAACAACCCCCCTTGCTCAGAGTCAATGTCGTGAATCTCTCTTCCTACCTTCGGCTGGCCTGCGTGGCGGCCGGCGTGATGGCCCTGACCGGCTGCGGCAGCATTATCAGCCGCACCGTGCCCGGCGCGGGGCATGGCCACCAGTACTATCCCGGCGTGCAGTGGGATCTGCGCGATACGCCCTGGCGCTACGTCACGGTGATAGACGTGCCGCTGTCGATGGTGGTGGACACCTTTATGCTGCCGTTCGATGCGCAGCACGGCCCCTATGAATAAACCCGCTCAGCGGGTGGCGAACACCACCAGCTGATAGCCTTTCTGTCCGCAATGGAAAGGCGCCAGCGCCGTCATGCCAAGCCCTTGCACGTGAGCGGCCAACGAATGCGGATTGTCGTCGTCGATAAACAGCGCGCCCACGTCGTAGTCATGGCTGGTGTGCGCTTTGACCGCGGCGTAAAGGCGCTTCAGCACGCCTTTGCCGCGCCAGGCGGCGGCGAGGCAGACCGGGCCGTAGAGAAACACCCGCAGTTCATTCAGCGCGCGTCCGGCGAAGGATTGCGTGGCGAGCGTCGCCAGCATCGCGTCCACCACCGGCGGGCGTGGTTGCACGTCGGCGGGCATCAGGCAAACAAAGCCCGCCAGTTGGTTTTCCTGTTCAGCCACTAGTATGCCGATGCCGCGGTTGATCGCCGCCAGCTGCGCCTCATTCATGCGCGATACGATAAATCCCTGCCGTTTTTGGCGCTCGTCGAGCGCTTCCGGCACGTTTTCCCCCTGCAGCTGCAAAATGGCGGGGTAGTCGGTGGGGCGAGCCCGGCGAATATTCATGCTGCCTCCTTGGCGATGAGTGCGTAGTGCGGGTTAACGTTCATCCCACTCATCGGCCGCGGCCTGGCCTTCTTCGGTATCCAGCGGCGGCTCGAGCTGGAAGTCGCCTTCTTCCCATTCGTACAGGGTATTTTCATCTATCCACTCGGCGGTGATCTCCACCTCGTCGTAGTCACCGTCGAAGATTGCCTGCGCCGCCGCACCGCTGCGCAGCGGCAGGCACTCCACCGCTTCGCCTTCTTCCTCGAAGAACTCGGCCTGCCACATCGTGTCGCCATCCTGCATCACGTACTTTTGCAGATTGAACTGCTGCGGCACCGGCGGTTCGTCATCGCCGCCGCCTTCGGCGGTGTCGATAAACTCTTCGCGTGCGGCCTCGATGGCTTCTTCCAGGGTTGCATACAGGCTCATGTTCGCCTCCGTTGACAATGAGAGTAGAGCGCCCGGCGGCACTGCCGGTGCGGTGGGGGAAACGTCAAACCTAATTGTTGTCTCACTGGCGCAGGATGCAAATTTTTTTGTTGTCCGCATTGCGACGATGGTTGTCCGCAAAGCGGGAGAAGAGGCGGCGAGGGCGGGAAATAATGGCGTTATCGTTCATTCAGGCGTCAGGAGAAGCCCATGTTAATCGACCCTTCAAGCAAATATCGACCCTTCCCGCCGGTGGCGTTGCCGGACCGCCAATGGCCTGCGCGTACGCTGCGGCAGGCGCCGCGCTGGTGCTCCAGCGATCTGCGCGACGGCAACCAGGCGCTGGCGGAACCGATGGATAACGCGCGCAAGCGCGAGTTCTATCAATTGCTGTTGCAGTGTGGTTTCAAAGAAATTGAAGTGGCTTTCCCTTCGGCGTCGCAAACGGATTTCGATTTTGTGCGCACGCTGATTGACGAGCAGCTGATCCCGGACGACGTCACGATTCAGGTGCTGACGCAGTCGCGCGACGATCTGATCGACCGCACCTTCGAGGCGCTGCAGGGGGCGCCACGGGCTATCGTGCATCTGTACAACGCCACGGCGCCGGTGTTTCGCGACATCGTGTTCCGCCAGGATAAGGCCGCCACCGTGGCGCTGGCGGTGAACGGCGCGCGGCGCATTCGCCGGCAGTGCGAGGCACAGCCCGATACCGCCTGGTGCTTCGAGTATTCGCCGGAAACCTTCTGTTTTACTGAATTGGCGTTCGCGCTGGAGATCTGCGAAGCGGTGGCGGCGGTGTGGCAACCGGGGCCGCAGCGGCCGATGATCATCAATCTGCCGGCGACGGTGGAAGTGAGCACGCCCAATGTGTATGCCGATCAGATTGAATGGTTCTGTCGCCACTTTAGCCGCCGCGCCGATGTAACGATCAGCGTGCATCCGCATAACGATCGCGGCACCGGCGTGGCCTGCGCGGAGCTGGCGCTGTTGGCTGGCGCCGATCGGGTCGAAGGCTGCCTGTTCGGCAACGGAGAGCGCACCGGCAACGTCGATCTGGTTACGCTGGCGTTGAATCTCTATACCCAGGGCGTGGCGCCGGGCCTGGACTTCAGCCGCCTGAAGCAGGTGGTGGAGGTGGTGGAGCTGTGCAATCAGCTGCCGGTGCACCCTCGCCATCCTTATGCCGGCGAGTTGGTGTTTACCGCCTTCTCCGGTTCGCATCAGGATGCGATTAAAAAAGGCTTCGCCGCCCAGCGCCAGCGCCAGGATGGCTGGTGGCAGGTGCCTTACCTGCCGCTCGATCCCGCCGATGTCGGCTGCAGCTATGAGGCGGTGATCCGGGTCAACAGCCAGTCCGGCAAAAGCGGAGCCGCCTGGCTGTTGGAACAAAATCACGGGCTGGCGTTGCCGCGCGGTTTGCAGATTGATTTCAGCCAGGTGGTGCAGCGCGCGACCGACGGCAGCGGCAAGGAAATGAGCGGCGCGCAGCTGTGGCGCTTATTCCGCGACACCTATGGGCTGGTGGAGCAACCGCGCTTGCAGCTGCTGAGCTACCAGACGGAAAGCCACGGCGTAGAGGCTTACAGCTTCAATGCGCGGGTTGCCTGTGAGGGAGAGCCGCTGCGGCTGCAGGGCGCCGGCAATGGCCTGCTTTCCAGCGCGGTGGATGCGCTGCGCCAGCGCTTCGGCTTGCCGCTGGCGATCGAGGATTACCACGAGCATACGCTGGGGCACCAGAGCGACAGCCGGGCGGTGGCCTATATTCGCTGCTCGTTGCCACAGGGTGAGGCGACCTACGGCGTTGGCATCGACGTCGACTCCGCCAGCGCCTCGCTGCAGGCGCTGCTTAACGTCGCCGGGCGCTATCTGGCGTCAACGTCGGCGCGGCCGGGCTGAAATAGTCGCTGGGCGCGACCCCCAGCACCCGACGAAACATGGCGCTGAACGCGCTGGGGCTGTCATAGCCGAGATCCAGCGCCACTTCCAACACCGAGCGGCCGGTCGCCAGCGCGTTCAGCGCCGCCAGCAAACGGGCGCGTCGCACCCAATCGCTAAAATGCAGCCCGGTTTCGCGCTGGAAGCGCCGCGACAGGGTGCGTCCGCTGACGCTGAGATGAGCGGCCGCCTGTTCCAGCGTCCAGGGCTGCGCCAGCGTAGCCTGGATATGGCGGCACAGGGCGAGCAGCGATGCCTCACGCGGTTCAGGCAGGTGCAGCGGCAGGATCGGCAGCATCCGCAACTCATCCAGAATCAGTTCCATGACGCGTTCATCGCGTCCGCCGCTCGGGTAATCGGGCGCAATCTCCATCGCACAGATAATCAACTCGCGCAGCAGCGGAGAAACCTGCACCACCTGGCATTGGGCCGGCAGATCGGCGCGCGCCAGCGGATCGACGAACAGCGTCCTGGCTGCCACCTGGCCGGTAATGCGCAGACTGTGCACCACCTTAGCCGGCACCCAGACGCCGCGGCCGGGCGGCACCACCCAACTGCCGAGCCGGGTCGTGACCTGCACCACGCCGCTCAGGCTGTGAATCAGCTGCGCGCAGTGATGGTAGTGATCCGGCTCGCTGTCGCCGTGGCGATAATCCTTGGCCAACGGCCGGACAGGCTGGTCGGGCGGCAGAACGTCGTGAAACAACAGCATCGTAAGCAGGCTCCGCGCGGCAAAAGGGGGAAGACAGCATGCCATGCGGCGCTGTTTCACACCAGTCTGTGGCGCGGTACGGCGAAATAGTTTATAAAATAATATTATATAATTTTATAAATTGATGGAGGGGCAATGGATATTGACGCGATGCGCAAGGCGGCGGCGCAGGCTGGCGCGATGCTGCGCACCTTGGGCAACGAAGATCGGCTGCTGCTGCTGTGCCGGCTCAGCCAGGGCGAGATGGCGGTGAGCGAGCTGGCGCAGGCGCTGGATATCCGCCAGCCGACGCTGTCCCAGCAGCTTGGCGTGCTGCGCGAGGAGGGATTGGTCTCCACCCGACGCGCCGGTAAGCAGATTTACTATGCGGTGGCCGACGCCAAAGCGCTGGCGCTGCTCCATACCCTGTATCAACTCTATTGCCCACAGCCGGAGAACCGCGATGACCATTGACTGGCAACACTTCACGCCGTATTCCGCGCTGGCGGGCGGAGCCATTATCGGCGCAGCGGTGGCGCTGCTGCTGCTGTTCAACGGCCGGATCGCCGGCATCAGCGGCATTACCGGCGGTTTATTGAGCGCGGGTGGCCGCGAGCGGGGCTGGCGCGCCGCATTTCTTGGCGGGTTGCTGATTTCCCCCTGGCTGTATGCTGCCGCAGCGGCTTTGCCGTCTGCTGAGATCGCGGCCGGCAGCGGCGGGCTGGCGGTAGCAGGGCTGTTGGTGGGGGTGGGGACTCGATTGGGCAGCGGTTGCACCAGCGGGCACGGCGTGTGCGGCGTCGCGCGGCTGGCACCGCGTTCGCTGGCCGCCACGGCGGTGTTTATGCTGCTGGGTTTTACGACCGTGTGGCTGATGCGCCACCTGCTGGGAGGGTGAGATGTTTAAATCCCTGTTGGCGCTGCTGAGCGGCGTGATTTTCGGTCTGGGGCTGATCGTCGCCGGCATGGCCAATCCGGCCAAAGTGTTGGCGTTTCTCGACGTTACCGGCCAGTGGGATCCTTCGCTGGCGCTGGTGATGGTTGGGGCGATCGCGGTGGCGGCGCCGGCCTTCTTGTGGGCGCGGCGACGCGAGCGGAGCCTGTTGGGCGAACCGCTGCAGATCCCGGCCGCCGGGCGTGTGGATCGCCGTTTGCTGGCGGGCAGCGCGCTGTTCGGCGTCGGTTGGGGCATCGCGGGCATTTGCCCTGGCCCCGCCTGGGTGTTGGCGGGGGCGGAGATACAGCGGGTATGGCCGTTCCTGCTGGCGATGCTGGCGGGCATGGCGCTGTATGAGATTATCATGAGGCGGAGGCGTACATGTCGATAGCCAAGGCGGTGTTGCGCATCGCGCGCCCGACCGATCGGTTGCAAGAGATTGCCGCGCTGTATTGTCGCGGGCTGGGGTTCGAAAAGCTGGGCGAGTTTGTCGATCATCAGGGCTTTGACGGCATAATGATCGGCCATCCGCAGCATGCCTACCATCTGGAGTTCACGCAGCATCGCGGGGTGCGGGTCGGGCAGGCGCCGACGCAGGATCATCTGCTGGTGTTTTATCTGCCGGATGAGAACGCATGGCGAGCCGCGTGCGAGCGGATGCGGGCGGCGGGATTCCTGGCTGTCACCGCCTATAACCCCTATTGGGATAGGGCGGGGCAAACCTTTGAAGATCCTGACGGCTACCGGGTGGTCCTGCAACATCAGGTCTGGCAAGGATAAAAAAAACCGGCGCCTTGAGCGCCGGTTTGCGAGATAAAAACGGGGTATCCGTCAGGCGCTGGTCGCCGGTTTCTGCGCGCTCTTGGTCTGGGTATTTTCCAGCATGCGGCGAATCGGCACGATCAGCACGATAAGCACGGCGGCGCAGATCAGCAGCGCGACTGAGCAGCGAGCGAACAGATCCGGCAGCATATCCAGTTGGTCGGCCTTGACGTGACCGCCGATCAGACCGGCCGCCAGGTTGCCCAGCGCGCTGGCGCAGAACCACAGCCCCATCATTTGCCCGCGCATTCTCTCCGGCGCCAGCAGCGTCATGGTGGCCAGGCCGATCGGGCTCAGGCACAGCTCACCCAGCGTCAGCATCAGGATACTGCCCACCAGCCACATCGGCGATACGCCGGCGCCGCCGTTGCTCAGCACATTCTGCGCGGCCAGCATCATCAGGCCGAAACCGCCGGCGGCGCACAGGATACCGATCACGAACTTGGTAATGCTGCTCGGGCGCACGTTATTGCGCGCCAGTGCAGGCCAGGCCCAGCTGAACACCGGCGCCAGCAGGATGATGAACAGGGCGTTGATCGACTGGAACCACACCGCCGGGATCTCGAAGCCGCCGACCATGCGATTGGTGTAATCGTTGGCGAACAGGTTGAACGAGGTCGGTTTCTGTTCAAACGCCGACCAGAAGAACGCGGCGGAGATCAGCAGGATAAAGCACACCAGCAGGCGAGCGCGCTCTTTGCGGCTCAGGCCGGCAAAGGCGAACAGATAGATGAAATACAGGGTGACCGACGCGGCGATCACGTACACCAGCACGCTGGCTACTTCGACCGGGTTGATGACGATGGTGCCCTGAGCGATCAGCACGATGACCGCAGCCAGGCCTACCGCCAATGCCAGCAGCCAGGCGCCGACGCCTTTTTTCTTCGCGACCGGGCTGTTCCAGGTGGAATCCAGGCCCACTTCGCGGTCATAGCGTTTCATCGCCGGGACGGCGAACACGCGGAAGATCACCAGCGCCACCAGCATCCCGATACCGCCGATGCCGAAGCCCCAGTGCCAGCCGTGTGACTTGATCAGCCAGCCGGAGATCAACGGGGCGATGAACGAACCGATGTTGATGCCCATGTAGAACAGCGAGAAACCGCCGTCGCGGCGCGCATCGCCTTTCTTGTACAGCGTGCCGACCATCACCGAGATACAGGTCTTGAACAGGCCGGAACCGAGCACGATGAACATCAGGCCGATGAAGAACAGGTTGGTGCCCATCACCGCGGACAGGGCGATCGACAGGTGGCCGAGGGCGATCAGAATCGAACCGTACCAAACGGCCTTGCGTTGGCCGAGCCAGTTGTCCGCCAGCCAGCCGCCCGGCAGCGCCGCCAGGTACATGCTGCCGGCGAAGATGCCGACGATCGCCGACGCGTTCTCGCGCGCCAGACCCAGACCGCCGTCGTATACGGTGGCGGCCATAAACAGGATCAGCAGCGGACGGATGCCGTAGAACGAAAAGCGCTCCCACATTTCGGTGAAGAACAGAGAACCCAGCGGATAGGGATGGCCGAAGAAGGTCCGGCTTTCTGACTTATTGACAGAGGATTGCATAACGATTTCCCAATAAAAAGGCGCTGCATGGCTGCAGCCCGTACTGTGGTTGTATGTGTATTTAATGAAGGCGATCCGCCCAATGCGGATTACCCGACAAAACCGCGGCTGCAACGCTGATAAACCGTGGAAAGCGTGCTGACCTTTTCTTCACTTGGCCGATGGTTCACATCTGGCGTGATATTATTTAACCATTTGATAACTGGTCGTTGGTTTTGTCTAGTACCTGTATCCCATTTTTTAGACGAAAAGTCGACAAGCATCTCCTTTTCTGGTTTTTCTGTTGGTTATGACAGGAATATGATTGACAGCGGGTTTTATGCGCTGAAGGTTAATTAATTGTTGATAAACAAGATGTTGTAGTAAGAATGTTCCGAGTGGGGCGAAAATTCGCCGGCCCGCAGGAAGCATTATTAAAAGTAGGGGAAACGCGCCGTTGATCCGGCCAATCGCGGAAATTGGCGATAAATGCAGCTATTGTTCTTCCTGCAGCGTGTCTTCCCGCATATAGCCCGGCCGCCGCCGCAGACACCACCAGGAATAACCGGCGTTGAACAGCACCACCAAAGCGGTGACGGCGAAGACCGCGCGAAAACCGTAGCCGGCGGAGACCGCGGCGCCGAGCAGCGGGCCGCTGACGTTGCCGACGTCGCGGAACGACTGGTTGTAGCTGAAAATTCGGCCGGCGACCTGATTGGTGCAGTTATAAATCAACAGGGTCTGTACCGCCGGCAGCAGCGCGCCGTCGGCCGCCCCCAGCAGAAAGCGCAGTACGCCGAGCTGCCACGGCGTTTGCACGAACGCCATCGGGATCAGCAGCAGCACCGAGACGATCAGCATAAAGACCAGAATGCGTTCCGGGCCGATGCGATCGCCCAGCTTGCCCAGCCGTGGGGCGCTCATCAATGCCGCGACGCCGGGCACCGAGGCGATCAGCCCGCTGATAAACGCCAGATTATGGGTCGCGCCGGCCAGATCGCGCACATACAGCGTCAGGATCGGGGCAATTGAGCCGGTGGCGATCTGGATGATCATGGTAGTAACGAACAGGCTGAGCACCAGCTTCGGGTTCTTCAGCGAGGCGAACACCTGTTTTGCGTGCAACATGTCGCGCTTTTGCACCGGGGTGAATTGCTCTTTGACATACAGCAGCGTCAGCACGAAGCAGACGAACAGCACCGCGGCGGTGATATAAAACACCGGGCGCAGGCCGTACAGATCGGCCAGCAGGCCGCCGATCAACGGGCCGACCAGCGCACCGCCGACGCCACCGGTAGACAGGGTGCCGAGCGCCCAGCCGCTGCGGTTGCGCGGCACCTGGGTGGCGATCAGCGCGTTGGCGTTGGGAATGAACCCGCCGAGCAACCCCAGCACCGCACGCAGCGCGAGAAACTGCCAGACCGTTTGCGCCATGCCCATCAGCACCATGACGATCGCCATGCCCAACGCCGAGCGCAGCAACATCAGTTTACGGCCGCGTCGGTCGGCCAGGGCGCCCCAGAACGGCGCGGCGATAGCGGAAAACAGGAAGGTAATGCTGAACAGCAGACCGGACCATATGTTGAGCGCCTGATGGCCGGTTACGCCCAGGGTCTCGACGTACAGCGGCAGAAACGGCATCACCAGGCTGAAGGCGGCGCCGGTGAGAAAGCACCCTACCCAGGCGACGAAAAGGTTGCGTTTCCAGTTAACGGGTTCTGCTGCCGAAGCCATAAATGTCCATTGCCGAAAGGTGACGCGTTTTGCCGGCGGCAAAAAGATGAGGGGCAAAACGTGAAAGTTAGCCTGATAAGTATGCGCCGCCGGCGCGGCTACGGCAAACCAGAGGACGGGAATAGGGCAAAAAATGAAATAAAGTTTTAAAAATGACGCTTAAACCTTATTCCGCGCTTGGCGCGCGGAATTTTCAGCGTTTTATAGGCCGGCCAGCGCCTCGAAACCGGCGGCGGTGGTGGTGGCGCTAAAGTCAGTGACCTCGTAGTGAGCCACGGCGTTGAACGGATCTTCGGCCAGGATGGCGTCCAGCCGCGCGCGCTCAATGCCCTTGGCCAGGATCACGCCGCCGGTGCGGGGATTCTTGCGGCCGGAGGCGATGAAGGTGCCGTCCTGAAAATATTTCTTAAGCCAGGCGATGTGCCCGTCAAGGTGGCTGTCGACGTCGGCGATCGGGCGATGGTAGGTCAGGCTGACAATGTACATGGCGGCTCCGGGGTTGGTGGCAAAGGCTTTACCATCCCACCCTCGCCGTCGATTCTCAAGAGGCGCGCAATAAAAAACCCGCCGGCGGCGGGTTTGCTTTATCAGTAGAGCGAAGGCTCGCCTTCCGGGCGGGTCTTGAAGCGGCGATGCAGCCACATGTATTGATCCGGCGCCATCAGGATCTCTTTTTCCACCACTTTATTCATAAAGGCGGCGGCATCGAGTTCGTTATCCAGCGGGAAGTTTTCCACCGCCGGCTGCATGATCAGCTCATAGCCTTTGCCGTCCGGCAGGCGGCGCGGGGTGAACGGAATGATCGCCGGTTTGCCCATCCGCACCAGCACGTAACTGCCGGTGGTGGTGGCGGCTTTGTCTACCGCGAACAGCGGCACGAATACGCTGCTGCGCGGGCCGTAGTCGTGATCCGGCGCATACCAGATGATATCGCCCTGTTTCAGGGCGCGGATCATGCCTTTGATGTCTTTGCGATCCAGCATCGATTTGTTGGAACGCATGCGGCCCCAGGTTTGCAGCCAGTCCATCAGCTTGTTGTCGTGCGGGCGGTAAACGCCGATGCCCGGGTTGTGAATGCCGAAGATGCGCGCGCCCAGCTCCAGCGTCAAAAAGTGCAGGCCAATCAGCAACACGCCCTGCTGGTTGTCGCGCGCCTTTTGGATGTGCTCCAGGCCGCTGACCTTGAACCAGCGCTCGATGCGCCAGTTGGGCCAGAACCACGCCATGCCGGTTTCAAACAGCCCCATGCCGACCGATTCGAAATTCTTTACCACCAGCGCATCGCGTTCGGCCTGCGGCATGTCGGGAAAACAGAGCTCGAGGTTACGCTGGGCGATAGCGACGCGTCGCTTGAGAAAGCGCATGGAAAATCGCCCAATCGAGGTGCCGAGCCAGTAGATGACGGGATAAGGCAGCAACACCAGCAGATACAGCAAGCCGATGCCGACCCAGGTCAGCCAGTAGCGCGGGTGCAATAAGGAACGATTGAAAGTAGGAACTTGAGTCATGGGTTCTCTGTTTGAATACGGTTGTTTAAGTGTAATGACAGAGTCATAGCATGGTCTGGCAGCCGGGTGAGCTCGGCGGCAAGGTTCGTTTCTGCCGTTTGTTTGCGACTATTGTGGCATTTTTCTGGCGATCCGGGAAAACACAACGCATTAAAATCCCTTTTTGGGCGTTAAATATGCATTGAATGCCGAATTTTTCCACAATCTTTCCTGCCAAAGATAATGGCGATATTATTGCTGGTAATTATTCAGAGGGTAAATATGTTGGCACCATGGATCAGTGCGGGGCTGCTGGTTTTGGGCGCGGCGGTCGGCAGCGTCGGCGCGCATCTGCAGGTGAACGCGATATTGGCGCTCGCCGGCGTGATGATGGCGCTCGGTATGCTGGCTTCCGCGTTTACCGAAGGCGGCGGACGCTGAACGGGGCGTTTGCGCCAGGGCTGCGCGGCGGCGGTTTTTCGGGTATGATGTGCGCCGCGCGCGGGCCGGCAGGCTGCGCGCGATGATCAGTCACCTCCCGAAAGACAGGAAAGTACACCATGCCAGTGTTACATAACCGAATTTCTAATGAGGAACTGAAGGCGCGCATGCTGGCGGAAACCGAGCCGCGCACCACAGTTTCTTTTTACAAATATTTCTCCATCGACGATCCCAAAGTGTTTCGCGACAGCCTGTACGTTCAGTTCGAAAAATTGAAGGTGTTCGGCCGCATCTACGTGGCGAAAGAGGGCATCAACGCGCAGATCAGCGTGCCGCAGCATAACTTCGACGCGTTCAAAGCCGCGCTGTTCGCCTCGCACCCGGCGCTGGATCAGGTTCGCCTGAATATCGCGCTCGAAGACGACGGAAAATCCTTCTGGGTGCTGCGCCTCAAGGTGCGCGAGCGCATCGTGGCCGACGGCATCGATGACGAGAGCTTTGACCCAAGCAACGTCGGCGAATATCTGCAGGCCGATCGCGTCAATCAGATGATCGACGATCCGAATACGGTGTTCGTCGACATGCGCAACCACTATGAGTACGAAGTCGGTCACTTCGAAAACGCCATCGAGGTGCCGTCGGATACCTTCCGCGATCAGCTGCCGATGGCGGTGGAGATGCTGCAGGACAGCAAAGACAAAAACATCGTCATGTACTGCACCGGCGGCATTCGCTGTGAAAAAGCCAGCGCCTATATGCTGCACAATGGCTTTAAAAACATCTACCACGTGGAAGGCGGGATCATCGAGTACGCCCGCAAAGCGAAAGAACAAGGGTTGCCGCTGAAGTTTATCGGCAAAAACTTCGTGTTCGATGAGCGTATGGGCGAGCGCATTTCCGACGATGTGATCGCCAACTGCCACCAGTGCGGGGCGCCGTGCGACACCCACACCAACTGCAAAAACGACGGCTGCCACCTGCTGTTCATTCAGTGCCCGAGCTGCGCCGCCAAGTTTGAAGGGTGCTGCAGTGAAATTTGCCGCGAAGAGCTGAAGCTGCCACGCGAAGAGCAGCGCGCGCGCCGTGCCGGCCGTGAAAACGGCGTCAAGATCTTCAATAAGTCGAAAGGCCTGTTGCAGACTACGATGCACATTCCGGCACCGGAAGAAGAAGGCCCAGCCCGCTGAGCCTGAGGAAATGAGAAGCCCGGCCGCCAAGCCGGGCTTTTTTACTTATTTCTCGCGCACGCCTTCTACGGAGATGATCAGCTCAACGTCTTGCGACGCCGGGCCCAGATCGGTGGTGATGCCGAAATCTTTCAGCTTGATCTTGCCGTTGGCTTCAAAGCCGGCGCGGTAGCCGCCCCACGGATCGTTGCCCTGGCCAATCAGTTTGGCGTCCAGCGTAACCGGTTTGGTCACGCCGTTCAGCGTCAGGTTGCCGACCACCGCATAACCGTCGCCGCTTTTCTTCACTTCGGTGGATTCAAACTTGGCCTGCTTGTTCTTCTCCACGTTGAGGAACTCGGCGCTGCGCAGGTGCTTGTCGCGTTCGGCGTGGTTGGTGTCGACGCTGGCGGTATTGATGGTCACGTTGACTTTGTCCTTGGACGGATCTTTTTCGTCGAAGGTGAAGCCGCCGTCGAAGTCTTTAAAGCTGCCGTACAGCCAGCTGTAACCCAGGTGCTGGATGCGGAACTCGATAAAGGCGTGCTGGCCCTGTTTGTCGATCTTGTAGTCCGCCGCCAGTGCGGAACCGGCGCTCAGCAGCAGGGCGCCTGCGGTCAGGCCCAATACGGTCTTTTTCAACATAGCAATCTCCATAAATCCAAAGGTTAATCGGCGCTGCTACCCAGCATCCGTTTCAAAGTGACATCACGATCGATAAAGTGATGTTTAAGCGCGGCCAGCCCGTGCAGTACCGAGAGCACTACCACGGCCCAGGCCAGGTAAAGGTGTATGGCGCCGGCGGTGTCGGCCTGTTCCGCCATGCCGGTCACGGTGGCGGGTACGTCGAACCAGCCGAATACGCTGATCGGTTGGCCGTCGGCGGTCGAGATCAGATAGCCGCTGATCAGAATGCCGAACAGCACGGCATACAGCGCCAGATGCGCGAGAATGGCGCTGACGCGAGTGAGGCGGCCATAGCTGGCCAGAGGCTTGGGCGGCGGCGAGACAAAGCGCCAGATCACGCGGATCACCATCACGATGAACAGCAGCGTGCCGATGCTTTTGTGGATCTCCGGCGCCTGGTGGTACCAGACGTCGTAATAGCCCAGCGTGACCATCCACAGGCCGAGGGCGAACATGCCGTACACCGTCAGCGCCACCAGCCAGTGGATCAACACTGACACATGGCCGAAACGATCGGCGGTATTTTTCCAGAGCATCCTGTTTCCTTCGATTACCGATTGGCTGGCTGCAATAATTAAACTTTAGGAAACATAAAATCAATAATAAATTTAACTATGTTACTTCTTAGAAATATTAGTCAGTGAATTTGTTTGAGATGTTCGGAGTTCATCAGATAAATCGTTGAAGATGATATGATTTCTTTCACGTGGCGATTATGTTAGTTGTTGAAAATTAGGCTTATTATCTATTAATGTCAGCTTTTGTCATTTTACGTAAACCGTTCATGGATTGCTGGGCGGGATTATTGGTTGGCAAAGGTTATGCCTATTTCTTGCGGCGAGGAGCAGGGCGGAAAGATTAAATTATTCGAACGGTTACGCTAAATCCTCTGCGGCGTGACGGCCGACTTTGCTACCATTAGCGCCAAGAGTCGGCTCTTTGTGGCCGGTTAACCCAGTGAAATAACAAGGAAACGTCATGGGCCGAACCCGAGTAACCGACAGCAGCCTGCGTTTGGCCGTCCTGTTGGCGATGTTGGTGATCATTTTGGCCGGGGTGAAAGCCGCCGCCGACATCGTGGTGCCGTTTCTACTGGCGGTATTCCTCGCCATGGTGCTGAACCCGCTGGTGACGATGCTGGAACGCCGCCGGGTGCCGCGCATCCTTGGGGTGACGCTGCTGGTGACGGCGGTGATCGTGGTCGTGATGCTGTTTATCGGCATGCTGGGCGCTTCGCTGAACGAGTTCGCCCGCTCGCTGCCGCAGTACCGCGGCATGATGATCGAGAAACTGCGCGAGCTGCAGCATTACGCCGATCGCTTCAATATCAGCCTCTCCAGCGAAGCGATGCTGCAGTATGTCGATCCCAGCGCGGCGATGAATCTGGTTACCCGCATGCTGGGGCACCTGTCTGGCGCCATGACCAACGTCTTCCTGCTGCTGATGACCGTGGTGTTTATGCTGTTTGAAGTGCAGCTGCTGCCTTATAAGCTGCAGCAGGCGTTGGATAAGCCGAACGAAGGCCTCGCCGCGATGCGGCGGGCGCTGGACGGCGTGACGCGCTATCTGGTGATTAAAACCATCATCAGCCTGGCCACCGGCGTGATCGTCTGGATCTTCCTGGCGGCGGTCGGGGTGCGCTTCGCCTTTATCTGGGGGCTGCTGGCGTTTCTGCTCAACTATATCCCCAATATCGGCTCGGTATTGGCCGCCATTCCACCGTTGATTCAGGCGCTGCTGTTCAACGGATTGGGCGATGCGCTGGTGGTGGCGGGCGGCTTTATCGCTGTCAACATGGTGATCGGCAATATCCTCGAACCGCGGGTGATGGGGCGCGGGCTGGGGTTGTCGACGCTGGTGGTGTTCCTGTCGCTGATCTTTTGGGGTTGGCTGCTCGGCCCGGTGGGCATGTTGCTGTCGGTGCCGCTGACGATCGTGGCGCGCATCGCGCTGGAGACCACCGAGGGCGGCTATCGGCTGGCGGTTATCCTGGGGGACGGCCGCCCGCCGCGCCAGCCTCCGGCGGCGCCGGAGTGAAGAAGATTTTTCCGCTGACGCCGGGCTGCGCGGCGTGTTGCAGCGCCGCTGCGTACTGATGCAGAGGGTAAATCGCTGCGGGCGGGCGCAGCGCCAACTGGCCGCGGCGCAGCAGCTGGAATAGCTGATAAAACGCCGTTTGCCACTGCGCCGGCGCCGCCTGCGCATTCCATTTACGCAGGTGGAACAGCGAAGCGCGCAGCTTTAACTCGTCCACTACGCGCCGCCAGTCCACCTGGCGCCCGCCTAAAAGGCCCAGCGCCACGAAATCGCCGCCGGAGCGAACCGCTCGCGCCAGCTGCAATCCGTCTTCTCCGCCGATGCAGTCGATGGCGGCGCGGGCGCCAAAATGGGTCATTTTCGCCAGCTGCGGCGCTTCGATAACGCGCCAGGCGCCGGCGGCCAGCAGCGCCTGGCGATGGGCGGCGTTGCGCACCACCACCGCCAGACGAATACCACGCAGCGCCGTCAGCTGCGCCAACAGCAGGCTAACGGCGGAGCCGCCGCCGTTGAGCAGCAGCACGTCGCCGGCGTTGAGCGGCAGCCATTGCGTCAGCAACACCCAGCAGGTGAGCGGGTTGATGTAAATCTGCGCCGCGTCGTTGTCGTCGATGTCGTCCGGCACCCACACCACCCGATCCTCAGGCAGCGTGACGAAGGTTTGCCAGCTGCCGTCACCCGCTACCGCCAGCGCGCGTCGGCCGGTCGAGCGCCCGCTCTGCGGATCGACGATGACGCCTGCGCCTTCATAGCCCGGTACCTGCGGCAGGGCGATACGGTGCGCGTATTGGCCGTGAATTGGGATCAGGTCGGAAGGATTAATCGGGGCATAGCGCATCTGCAGCAGCAGCCGGCCGGGGCGCAGCGGCGGCCTGTTCACCTGCTGCAGCCTCAGCACCTGGGCGGGATCGCCGAAGCGGTTGAAGCTCAATCGGGGAAATGACGACGGCATGGGTTACAGTACGAAGAAAAAGTAGACATCCAGCGCCAGCAGCACCAGCCACAGGCAAAGATACAGCACCAGGTGCTCACGCACGTTGTTGACGATAGCCGCCAGTATTCGGTTTAACATTTCAGCCGCCAGAAGAAAGAGACCTTTGATTATAGTCCTTTTCTCTGCGTCTTTTATAGCGCGCCGCGCATGAGCGCTGGAAGAATGGCGATCAAAAAGCCTGCGTTATCGCAGGCTTGATGTCATACCGCCAGCAGCGCCAACGGCGTCGAGTTCGTAGGCGTGTTCGGCGGGTAGAAATAACGCAGCACGTTATACAACGAGTAGAACTCCAGCCGGTTGCGCGCGTTGATCTTCTCCGTGATGTGGCGCTTGTGCACGTATACCGTATGTGAGCTGATCTGCAGCTTTTTCGCGATGCGGTAGTTGGGCATTTCCGCCATCCAATACTTCATTACCGTCAGTTCCTGCGGGCTGAACAGGGAACGCTCTTCGCCGTCATCGGCCAGCGCCAGCGGATTTTCGCGCAGCGTGCGCAAGGTGAGCGGCAGAATGCTTTTATTGAACAGAAACGCGTTATCGGCGATGCGCATTGGCGTTTCGCTGTAAGGGTAAGGCGTATCGAGATAGATAAACAGCAGGGCAGACTGGCTGGCTTCCATAAACGCCAGCAGCTGTGCGTCCGCTTCGTTATAGCGGCACTGGTTGCTGAGGTTCACCAGAATGTGGCTCGGCTGAAAGCTGGCCAACAGCGGCGTAGCGTACTCAATGCTGTGGCAGCACTTGATCGTCGTAATCCCACTATCAGCAAAGTAGCTGGCTATACCGACCCGGGTGAAGCAGCATTCGTCCACGACAAGTAGTTTCATGGTGACGTCCTTGTTGAAAGCCGATGGAGCATATCTTCTGTAAAATAGGACTTACACTGCAAGTGTTCAATTCGGAAATTCAACTGCTGAATGCAAGAAATTTCCGTTATAAGAATTTTTACTTGGTATTTAAAAGAGTTAGCAGGTTAAGAAATTGTAACCGTCGGATTTCGCTGCCCAGGGCTCGACGGGAACCAGGACAGCGACAGCCTTTGCTTAGCTAAATCGTTTCAGACCAAAGCTGGAGACGTCGACCGGCGGCGCTTTGTCCTGCGCGAACAGCGCGGCAATCTCGCCCAGTACGCTGGCGAACTTGAAGCCGTGGCCGCTCAATCCGCTGATGACCATCAGACGATCGCACTCCGGCAGGGTATCGATAATAAAGTCTTCGTCGGGGCTCATGTCATAACTGCAGGCTTCGCCGTGTAAACATACGCCTACACCCGGTAAAAACTGCCGCAGGAAGGTGAAGACTTCGGTGCCGTCGCTGGCGTGGCTGCCGAAAGGTTTACGCTGCTCGGGGGCATCCATCGGCTGGCCACCGTCGTGTTTGCCCACTTTCAGGCCGTCGTTATCCGCCGGGAAGCCGTAATAGTGCGTGCCGTCTTGCGCTTCAACGGTAAAGGCCGGGAAGCGATTGTTCACGCTGTAGCGGCCATCCGCCTGATGCCAGGAGAATACCTTGCGCAATGGCGCAACCGGCAGCTGCGGCAACAGCGCTTTCACCCAGGTGCCGGCGGTGACCACCGCTTTTCGCGCCGTGAAACGCCCTTCGCCGGTGACGACTGCAACGCCGCCATCAATAGGCTCCACCGCGCTGACCGGGCAGTTGAACAACTGGCTGCAGCCGGCCTCTTTCGCCAGCTTGATCAGGCTGGCCACCGCCAGTTCGGAACGCAGGAAGCCGGCGTCCGGCTCGAAAACGCCGACGTAACCTTCCGGCGTGCGGAATTCCGGCCAGCGTTGAGCAATCTGTTCGGCGCTGAGGGTTTGCGCGTTCAGGCGGAATTTTTGCGCGCTCTGCTGAGCATTGCGAATGAATTCGGAGTGCTGCGGCCCCAGGTTGAGTGCGCCGCAAGACTGGAACAGTTCCTCGCCGGAATGTTGAATCAGCGCATTCCACAACGCCTGCGCGCGCAGCACCAGCGGCACGTACTTTTCACCTTCGCCGTAAGCGTGACGGATGATGCGGGTATCGCCGTGATGGCTGCCGTTGCGGTGCGGGGGAATGGCGCTGTCGATCATCAGCACTTTCAAGCCGGCGCGGGTTGCGTAATACCCTGCCGCTGCGCCGACTGAACCGCTGCCCACCACAATCAAATCATATTCCACGTGCTGACCCTCTCTGATAGCGATTTCTTATCGCCCCATGATAAAAGGTTGGCGGGCGCAATGCACTGATTGAACGGCGAAGGGCAAAGAAAAAGGCGCCGGGAATGGGGCGCGGCGCCTTAGGGGTTAGGGGACGATGAATCAATGTTTTCTGCGATCAAGATCCTGATAATCCGTAGCTTCAATCTTGGCGATGCCGGCCTCTAAGATATTGATTAATTGACGGGCGACATCTGTGGTCAGCCAAAGCGTTCTGTCTACTTGGGCTTCTTCGGGCGTTTGGTCTAGTGAAGACAGGTAATGAAGGCGTATCATCATGGCGTCGTAAACGTCGACAGTACTGATATCCCAACCGACAAGCGGGTGCGTCTGAATTACTTCATCATTTCTGTCCATAAAGACCCCTTATTGAGTAGTAACTACCGTGAGTGACTAACGAGGATCAATGCGGCTCATCATCATGAGAGCAATTACAGTATACGCATCCGCTTTCATCGGTGGAGGGGGTTGTCACCAAAATTTGCAAAATAAATATTTATTTGAGCAATTATTCTACAAATTTGTATGTGCTGCAGTGGGTGAGTACAGCGCGGCGCGTTATTCCGCGTCGGCAGGTGGCGATGTGCCATACAGACATTTTTCCAGCTCTTCGGCCAAATGGGCGAAATGCTTTTGCGTTTCGGCGTCGCGATTCTGGCTGTGCGATTCCAGCTTCAGGCTGTGGATCAGCCGCTGGTTGGCTTTGTCATCCAGGCTGAAGGCCAGATAAGAGAAAGCCACTTCCAGTACGTTCAAGCGCCTTTTCTGATCGGCAATCAACGCCAGCAGTTCGCCAAACGTCATTGTGTCTTCGGATTTCACCTTGTCCGGGGCCATGCTTACTCCTTTGCGTTAAATACAGCGCTGAGGCGGATTTTGTTCCAGAGTAAGGGTAAGCGATGAATGGGCTGGGCGCCAGAAACAAAAAAGCCGGAGAGCGACCCCCGGCAAAAACAGCATTGCAGTGTTATTCTGCGCTGAACCACTCGTCCGCGCTTTCCCAGGTTTCCTGAAGGATTTCCTCGATCAGATCCCGGTCGGTTTTGGCGCCCCCCAGCACGGAGAGCCCGTTGGCGCCGGCATAACGTACGTGCACGACGGCGTCTGGAAACTGGCGATTGACCCGTTTGCCCAGTTCACCGGTCAGCGCCTCAATGGCGCCCGACGGCAGCGGCCGGGTTTTATCTATAGTGACTTCAACACGCATAATTGCCCCCGAAGCGATTTACTGTTTATTTATACAGTTAACCGACTGCGGGGGCAAGAGGGCGAAGAAAAAATATCAGTCTTTCAGCGACCAGTTCAGGGTTTCACCGGCCAGGAAGGGGATCACGGATTCATTGCCCAGGGCGATCTCTTCTGGCTGGGTGGTCGGCACGCGCTGCAGCTCGATGAAGTCTTCGTTGAGCGGCAGGCCATAGAAACGCGGGCCGTTGAGCGAGCAGAAGGCCTCAAAGTGCGCCAGCGCGCCGAGCTGTTCGAACACCGCGGCGTAAGCCGGGATGGCATTCGGCGCGTTGAAACAGCCGGCGCAGCCGCAGCTGGACTCTTTGCGATGCTTGAGGTGCGGCGCGGAGTCGGTACCGAGGAAGAAACGATCCGAACCGCTGGCGACCGCCTGACGCAGCGCTTCCTGATGGACATTGCGCTTGAGGATCGGCAGGCAGAACAGGTGTGGGCGAATGCCGCCGACCAGCATGTGGTTGCGGTTGAACATCAGGTGCTGCGGCGTGATGGTGGCGCCGAGGAAACGATTGCCTGCCTGCACATATTGCGCCGCTTCTTTGGTGGTGATGTGCTCGAAGACGATCTTCAGCTCCGGGAACTGCTGGCGGATCGGTTCCATCACCTGCTCGATAAAGCGCGCCTCGCGGTCGAAGATATCGACGGCAGGGTCGGTCACTTCGCCGTGGATCAGCAAAGGCATGCCGATTTTTTGCATCTGTTCGAACAGCGGGTAGATGCCGGTCACGTCGCTGACGCCGTGGCTGGAGTTGGTGGTGGCGTTGGCCGGATACAGCTTGGCGGCAGTAAACACCCCTTGCTCAAAGCCGTTGACCAGTTCACTGGCCGCCAGGGAGTTGGTCAGATAGCAGGTCATCAGCGGAGTGAAGTTGTGGCCCTGCGGGACCGCCGCCAAAATGCGATCGCGGTAGGCGCGCGCGGCGGCCACGGTCGTTACGGGCGGAACCAGGTTCGGCATCACGATCGCCCGGCCAAATACCTGGCTGGTATAGGGCACCACCGTTTTCAGCATCTCGTCGTCACGCAGGTGGATATGCCAGTCGTCTGGGCGGCGGATTTTCAGAACTTGAGGTTGTGCGGTCATCTAGCTAGGCTCCGGCGGTCAAATACGTCTAATGAAAAGCGAATAATGGGTTTATTCACGCCGGGGTGTAAGGATAAGCGGAAAGCGCCTGAGATGCATCTGTTTGTTGGCGACAAGTTGAAATCAATAGCGCGGCGGGCGCATAGTAACAGGGATTTCAACGATGCCGACGCCAATACCGTCGACTTTCATCAAGTGGAAAGGGAGAAAGCAATGGAAGTACGCGTTATCGCCACCCTGCAAGCGAAAGCGGGATTTGAAGACGCCGTCAGCGAAGCGGTGCACGACATTCTCGAGCCGAGCCGCCAGGAGTTGGGCAACCTGCAATATGATTTGCATCGCGATCTGGAAAAGCCGGGCGTTTTCGTGTTCTTTGAGCGTTGGGCCAGCAGCGAAGCGCTGGATAAGCATAATGAGACGGCGCATTTTCAGCAGTTCGTCAGCCGGCTTGACGGCAAGTTGGATGTTTTAGACATCAAAAAACTGAAAAAGATAGCCTGAGCCTTTTTGCAGGCAAGAAAAAACCCGCCGATGGCGGGTTTTTTTAGGGCTGCAGATTAACTTATTCGTTAACCGGCTGCGGCTTGGTGGCCGGCGCGGTGGCCTGGCTCACCGCCGAATGGCCGCCTGCCGAGCCTTTGCCTTCAAAGTTGAAGGAAGGGCGCTGCCAGTCGCTGTGCTTGCGTTCTTCCGGCACGTAGGCCGGCGCAGGCGCTTTGGTCATCGGCGCAGTGGCGATGTGTTTGTACAGTACGTCCTGCACGGCTTTCACCGGTGCCGGCTGCTGAGCAACCACAGGCGCAGGTTCTGCGGCGATTGGCGCCGGGGCTTTTTCGACCGGAGCGGCTTCCACGGCGGCTGGCGCAGGCGCTGCTTCTGCCACTGGCGTTTCTTCCGCTTGCGCAGCTTCTGCCGGCGCAGCGTCGACCACAGGCTCGTCTTCCACCGGCTTGGCTTCAACCACAGGTTCTGCCGCAACGGTTTCAGCTACCGGCTCGGCTTCCACTGCCGGGGCAGTCTCTTCCGCTTTCGGTTCTTCAACTGCGGCAGGTGCCGGCGCGGCTTCCACCGGCGCCGGGGTTTCCTCGGCCGGGGTGGCAACGACAGGCGCTACGGCTGCAGCTTCTTCCGTTACGGTAACGGCCGCAGTTTCAACGGCGGCTTCTGGTGCCGGCTCGTTGACGCTGGCCGCAGCCTGAGTTTCTTCCACGGCAACGCTGTGCTGTTCAACCGCTGCGGCGACAACCGGTGCCGCTGCCTGTTCTACTTCTACGGCTTCGGCCTGCACTTCGGCTTCTTCAACCTGAGCAACCGGGTAGCTTACCCAGACTTTGCCCGATGCCATTTCCGGCGAAGCGAACGCGCCCGCCAGCGGCATTGGGGACTGCAGCGGGTAACGCTCATCGCGGTAACGACGGCGACGCTGGCCGCTGACGCGCAGGTGGCGCGGTGAACGACGGGAACGGCGCGGCATGCCTTCGCCGTTGCCACGGTTTTCGCCCTGGGCATCGTCTTCCGGCTGAGCGGCAACGGTTTCCGGCAGCAGCTTGACGCTGTCGTCGGCGGTCGGCTGCGCGACTTCGGCTTTCGCTACCGGCGCTTTCGGCGCCAACAACTCTTCCGCTGCACGCTGCAGTTCTTCTTCCGCAGACAGGATACGCACTTTCTGCGACAGAGGGCGGCGCTGGCGGCGCTGCATGTTCTGCTGCTGGCGTTCTTCCTGCTCTTCGTCGGTGCTCTCGACAGCTTCAACGCTTTCCAGCGCTTTCACTTCCTGCTGAGCCTGACGTTTTTCTTCCTGACGACGACGCTGGCGTTCAGCACGCTGCTCACGGCGTTGCTGCTGATCTTCGCGCGGCGCTTTAGCGCTGTCTTCCGAGGCGGTTTCCTCCGCTACCGGCGCGTTCTGCTGCTGGTTGCGGCGGTTACGGCGCTGTTCATCGCGGGATTCACGCGATTCACGGCCTTCGCGGTTCTCACGCGGCTCACGGTTGTCGCGCTCGCGATTGTCACGGCCTTCACCGCGCTCTTTACGCTCGCCGCGTTCCGGACGGTCGCCACGCTCACCGCGCTCTTTACGGCCGGTGCCTTGGCGACGCTGACCGCGACGATCCTGACGACGGTTTTCACCGTTGCTTTCCGCCTTCGGCGTTTCGGCCGGTTTGGTTTCTTCGACGGCAGGTTGTTCCTCACCGGCGAACAGGCTCTTCAGACCACCGAACAGGCGGCCCAGGAAGCCCGGCTTGGCGGCGGCCGGCGCTGCGGCTTTAGCTTTGGCGGCGGCAGCGGCAGGCTTGGCCACGGCGACAGGTTCTTCAGCCGGCGGTGGCGCATCGGCGGACAGGGAGAAGGAAGCCAGGGCCGGTTGCTCCGGACGCTTGCGTTCCATCGGCGCATCTTCCAGCGGACGCTCCATGTCTTCTTCATGCAGTTTCGGCAGCAGGTAGCTGAGGGTAGAGGTTTCCTCGCCCTTGCGCACGCGCAGCACCGAGTAGTGCGGGGTTTGCATTTCATCGTTAGGCACGATGACGGCTTTCACGCCACCCTGACGTTTTTCGATCGCGCTGACGGACTCGCGCTTTTCGTTCAGCAGGTACGAAGCAACCTGAACCGGCACGATAGCGTGAACTTCTTTGGTGTTTTCCTTCAGCGCTTCTTCTTCGATCAGGCGCAGGATGGACAGCGCCAGCGATTCGTTGTCGCGAATGGTGCCGGTGCCGTTACAGCGTGGGCACACGTGGTGGCTGGACTCGCCCAGCGACGGGCTGAGGCGCTGACGGGACATTTCCAGCAGGCCGAAACGGGAAATGCGGCCGATCTGGATGCGCGCGCGGTCTTGGCGCACGGCATCGCGCAGGCGGTTTTCCACTTCGCGCTGGTGGCGAACCGGCGTCATGTCGATGAAGTCGATGACGATCAGACCGCCAAGGTCACGCAGGCGCAGCTGGCGAGCGATCTCGTCCGCCGCTTCCAGGTTGGTGTTGAACGCCGTCTCTTCGATGTCGCCGCCGCGGGTGGCGCGGGCGGAGTTGATGTCGATGGCGGTCAGCGCTTCGGTGCTGTCGATGACGATCGAGCCGCCGGACGGCAGGCGCACTTCACGCTGGAAGGCGGATTCGATCTGCGATTCGATCTGGTAGTGGCTGAACAGAGGGATTTCACCGCTGTACAGTTTGATTTTGCTGCTGAAATCCGGGCGGCCCAGCGCAGCGATGTGCTCTTTGGCCAGATCGAGAATTTTCGGGTTGTCGATCAGGATTTCGCCGATGTCCGGGCGCAGGTAATCGCGGAAGGCGCGCACGATAACGTTGCTTTCCTGGTGGATCAGGAACGGAGCGGGGCGGCCTTCGGCGGCTTTTTTAATCGCTTCCCAGTGCTTCAGGCGGAAGGAGAGATCCCACTGCAGTGCGTCGGCGGATTTGCCTACGCCCGCGGTGCGAACGATCAGGCCCATGCCGTCCGGCAGTTGCAGCGAGGAGAGCGCTTCTTTCAGCTCGGTGCGATCGTCACCCTCGATGCGGCGGGAAATACCGCCGGCGCGCGGGTTGTTCGGCATCAGCACCAGATAACTGCCCGCGAGACTGATGAAGGTGGTCAAGGCGGCGCCTTTGTTGCCACGTTCTTCTTTGTCTACCTGAACGATGACTTCCTGGCCTTCGCGCAGCACATCTTTGATGTTCGGGCGGCCATGGGAAGAGTAATTGCTAGGGAAGTATTCGCGGGCGATTTCTTTAAGAGGGAGGAAACCATGTCGTTCTGCGCCGTAGTCCACGAACGCTGCTTCAAGACTTGGTTCAATGCGGGTGATTTTGCCTTTGTAAATATTCGCTTTTTTCTGCTCATGACCCGGACTTTCGATATCCAAATCATACAGCCGCTGTCCATCTACGAGGGCAACACGCAACTCTTCCTGCTGAGTTGCGTTAATCAACATTCTTTTCATCTTAACTTACTCGTTATTTTTACATTATCGACAAAGCTGCGGGCAAAATAACCTCATGGCCGGAGTTAAACCGAAAGCCCCGTGTCTTCTCGCAAAGCCGTCAACCTCACGGTTGTCGCCTGCATAGGGGCGCATTATCTCGGTAAGCCTGCTTTTCTTTGTGAAAGACAGCACTTTTACTAGGGGAATAGCCTCTGATTTACGTCGACAGATCTGATTCCATTTGCCGGCCAAGCTGCAACCCGCAGCCCGCTAATTGTTTGATTTCGCATTACGTCTTACGCCATTGCTGCGTTTTTGCGCGATCAGACAAATTTTATAATTCCACCGTTTTCCCTGTTTAACGAGAATCAACGCGGAAAGTGACTGCATTATTCCACTGCTGATGCCGTTATAGCAAGGTGACTTTTCCTTAACTGCGGAAGAAATCGCAAACGTTCAAACCGGCTTGCTGCCTTATTGTCCGCTGGGGTTTCGCCCGCCGTCAGAGAGACAGTTAAGCACAGAAAAAGATGTGGCGCTATTCACGCGCTCTATTTAGAATCCCGCACCATGAAAACGAACAATCCAGCAGTACAATTCATCACGATTTCCGACGACGAAGCCGGTCAGAGAATCGACAACTTTCTGCTCGCTCGCCTGAAAGGCGTGCCGAAGAGCATGATTTATCGCATCGTGCGTAAGGGCGAGGTGCGGGTCAATAAAGGGCGCATCAAGGTCGAATACAAATTGGCGGCCGGCGACGTGGTGCGCGTGCCGCCGGTGCGGGTGGCCGAGCGCGAAGAGACGCCGGTGTCGGCCAAGCTGGATAAGGTAGCTGCGCTGGCCGATTGCATTCTGTATGAAGACGACCACCTGCTGATCCTCAACAAGCCTTCCGGCACCGCGGTGCACGGCGGCAGCGGCCTGAGCTTCGGCGTGATCGAAGGGCTGCGCGCGCTGCGCCCGGAAGCCCGCTTCCTCGAGCTGGTGCACCGTCTGGATCGCGATACCTCCGGCGTGCTGCTGGTGGCCAAGAAGCGCTCCGCGCTGCGCTCGCTGCATGAACAGCTGCGGCTGAAGGGCATGCAGAAGGATTATCTGGCGCTGGTGCGCGGCCAGTGGCAATCCCACTGCAAGGCCGTACAGGCGCCGCTGCTGAAAAACATTCTGCAAAGCGGTGAGCGCATCGTGCGCGTCAGCAGCGAAGGCAAGCCTTCGGAAACCCGCTTCAAGGTGGAAGAGCGTTACGAATTCGCCACCCTGGTGAAGGCCAGCCCGATCACCGGGCGCACTCACCAGATCCGCGTGCACACGCTGCATGCCGGGCATCCAATCGCCTTTGACGATCGCTATGGCGACCGCGAGTTCGATCGCCAGCTGGCGGGTACCGGCCTGAAGCGGTTGTTCCTGCACGCCGCGGCGCTGCGCTTCGAGCATCCGGCCACCGGCGAAACGATGCGCATCGAAGCGCCGATGGACCAAGAGCTGCGCCACTGCCTGCAGGTGCTGCGCCGGCAGGTGGCCAAGTAATCCGCGTCAGACCAGCGGGTTGATGCCTTCAGCCCGCAACATCTCAAACAGCGCGATCAACGGCAGGCCGATCAGGGCGTTCGGATCCCGGCCTTCCAACCTGTCGAACAGCGCGATCCCCAATCCCTCGCTCTTGAAACTGCCCGCGCAGTTCAGCGGTTGCTCCAGACGTACATAGGCGGCGATCTCCGCTTCGCTCAACGCGCGAAAATGCACGTGGAACGGCTCGCACAGGGCCTGCACCTGCTTGCTGCGGCCGTTGTACAGCGCCAGGCCGGTATAGAAGGTCACGGCCTGGCCGCTGGCCTGGCGCAGCTGCGCCCGGGCGTTTTCCTCGGTATGGGGCTTGCCGGTGATGTTGCCATCGATCACGCAGACCTGATCGGAGCCGATGATCAGATGCTCGGGATAGGCGAGGGCCAGCGCCTGAGCCTTCGCTGCCGCCAGGCGCAGCACCAGCGCTTCGGCGCTTTCGCCCGGCAGTGGGGTTTCATCCACCTCGGGTGCGGCGCAGTCGAAGGGCAGCCGTAACTTCTCCAGCAGCATTTTTCGATAGGGTGAGGTGGAGGCTAAAAGCAATCTCTGCATAATTTTTTTCGCAAACCGTAGCGTAAATGGGTATGGCATTTTAAACTGTCGGCCGCTGTGGAAGCGAATATTGGTGAAAGGAGCCGTTTTACGGCCTTTTTCTTTGACTCTATGTCGTTACAAAGTTAATATGCGCGCCCTATGCAAAAGGTAAAATTACCCTTGACCATTGATGCGGTACGTACCGCTCAGAAACGCCTGGACTATGCTGGTGTCTATGCGCCTGAGCAGGTTACTCGTGTTGCCGACTCCGTGGTCAGTGTGGACAGTGATGTCGAGGTGTCGTTGTCGTTCAATATCGACAATCAACGCCTCGCGGTGATAACAGGGCATGCGGACGTCACGGTAACGTTGATGTGCCAACGCTGTGGAGTCCCGTTCGAACATCAGGTTCACACAACATATTGTTTTAGCCCGGTCGTCAATGATGAGCAGGCTGAGGCATTACCGGAAGCGTACGAACCGATCGAAGTTGACGAGTTTGGCGAAGTCGATCTGTTGGCGATGATTGAAGACGAAATTATTCTTTCACTGCCTGTCGTTCCGGTACATGAATCTGAACACTGTGAAGTGTCCGAAGCGGACATGGTATTTGGCCAACTGCCTCCCGAGGCGGAGAAACCGAATCCGTTTGCCGTATTAGCCAGTTTAAAGCGTAAGTAATTGAGGAGTAAGGTCCATGGCCGTACAACAGAATAAACCAACCCGTTCCAAGCGTGGCATGCGTCGTTCTCACGATGCTCTGACCACGACTACTCTGTCTGTAGACAAAGTATCCGGTGAAACTCACCGTCGTCACCACATCACTGCCGACGGTTTCTACCGCGGTCGCAAGGTTATCGGCTAAGTAGCGATACCTTGACTCGTCTAACCCTGGCGTTAGATGCAATGGGCGGGGACTTCGGTCCCTGCGTCACAGTGCCTGCTTCGTTGCAGGCACTGGCCTCTAATTTACAGCTTCATCTCCTGCTGGTCGGCAATCCCGACGTCATCTCCCCTTTGCTTGCCCACGCCGATCCGGTTCTTCTGGAGCGTCTGCAAGTCGTGCCCGCCGAGTCCCTGATCGCCGGCGACGCCAAACCTTCACAAGCGATACGCGCCAGCCGCGGCACGTCGATGCGCATTGCGCTCGAGCAGCTCAGCAGCGGTAAAGCGCAGGGCTGCGTCAGCGCCGGCAATACCGGTGCGCTGATGGGGTTGGCGAAGCTGTTGGTCAAGCCGCTGGAAGGCATCGAGCGCCCGGCGCTGATGACGGCGATCCCGAATCAGCAACGCAGTAAAACCGTGGTGCTGGATTTGGGCGCCAACGTCGAGTGCGACAGCACCATGCTGGTGCAGTTTGCCGTGATGGGCGCGGTGATGGCGGAAGAGGTGATCGGCATTGCGCAACCGCGGGTGGCGCTGCTGAATATTGGCGAAGAAGAGACCAAAGGCCTGGATAATATCCGCGAAGCGGCCGCTGTGCTAAAAAATACTCCGGCAATCAACTATATTGGTTACCTGGAAGGAAACGAGCTGCTCACCGGTAAGACCGACGTGTTGGTGTGCGATGGCTTCGTGGGCAACGTCACCCTGAAAACCATGGAAGGGGTGGTCAGGGTGTTCTTATCGCTGCTGAAATCGTCCGGCGACGGCAACAAGCGAGCGTGGTGGCTGAAATTGTTGGGCCGTTGGTTGCAAAAACGGGTGGTTAAGCGGTTCGGCCACCTGAACCCCGACCAGTATAATGGCGCATGTCTGTTAGGATTGCGCAGCACCGTAGTCAAGAGCCACGGCGCTGCGAACCCTCACGCGTTTGCAGTCGCAATCGAACAGGCTGTGCAGGCGGTGCAGCGGCAAGTCCCGGAAAGGATTGCTGCGCGCCTTGAGGCTGTATTACCTAAGAGTGACTGATCGTACATGTATACAAAGATTCTCGGTACGGGGAGTTATTTGCCCGTACAAGTGCGCACCAATGCTGATTTGGAAAAAATGGTGGATACCTCTGACGAATGGATCGTCACGCGTACCGGTATCCGCGAACGTCGCATCGCCGCTGCGGATGAAACCGTCGCGACGATGAGCTTCCAGGCCGCTGAGAAAGCGCTGGAAATGGCAGGTGTGGCTAAAGAAGACATTGGGCTGATCGTCGTGGCGACCACCACGACCACTCACGCGTTCCCGAGCGCGGCGTGCCTGGTGCAGCAAATGCTGGGCATCAAAGACTGCGCGGCGTTCGATCTGGCTGCGGCCTGCGCCGGCTTTACTTATGCGCTCAGCGTGGCCGATCAGTACGTGAAGAACGGCGCGGTCAAACATGCGCTGGTTATCGGCGCGGACGTCTTGTCGCGCACGCTGGATCCTGAAGATCGCGGCACCATCATTTTGTTTGGCGATGGCGCAGGGGCGGTGGTGCTGGGGGCTTCTGAAGCGCCGGGCATTCTGTCTACCCATCTGCATGCCGACGGCAGCTACGGCAACCTGCTGACGCTGCCGTACAAGGATCGCCAGAATCAAGACAAGCCGGCCTATGTCACCATGGCGGGCAACGAAGTCTTCAAGGTTGCGGTTACCGAGCTGGCGCGCATCGTCGACGAGACGCTGCAGGCCAACAACATGGACCGCAGCGAGCTGGATTGGCTGGTGCCGCACCAGGCCAACCTGCGCATCATCAGCGCAACGGCGAAAAAACTGGGCATGGGGATGGACAAAGTGGTGGTGACGCTCGATCGTCACGGCAACACCTCTGCCGCCTCGGTGCCTTCCGCACTGGACGAAGCGGTGCGCGACGGGCGAATTCAGCGTGGCCAACTGGTGCTGCTGGAGGCCTTCGGCGGCGGCTTTACCTGGGGCTCGGCGCTGGTTCGTTTCTGATTTGGACAGGAAGAAAAAATGACGCAATTTGCTTTTGTTTTCCCGGGCCAGGGGTCGCAGACCGTTGGCATGCTGGCCGAGTTGGCCGCACAGTTCCCGATCGTCGAAGAAACCTTCGGCGAAGCCTCTTCCGCCCTGGGGTACGACCTGTGGCAGCTGGTGCAGCAAGGCCCGGCGGAAGAGCTGAACAAAACCTGGCAGACCCAACCGGCTCTGCTGGCCGCCTCGGTGGCGATTTTCCGCGTTTGGCAACAGCAGGGCGGTAAAGCGCCGGCGCTGATGGCGGGCCACAGCCTGGGCGAATACTCGGCGCTGGTCTGCGCCGGCGTGCTGGACTTCAAGGCGGCGATCCGTCTGGTTGAGCTGCGCGGCAAGCTGATGCAGGAAGCGGTGCCGGAAGGCACCGGCGCGATGTACGCCATCATCGGTCTGGACAACGACGCGATCGCCAAGGCGTGTGAAGGGTCTGCGCAGGGGCAGGTGGTTTCTCCGGTCAACTTCAACTCGCCGGGCCAGGTGGTCATCGCCGGCAACAAAGAAGCGGTTGAGCGCGCAGGCGCCGCCTGTAAAGCCGCAGGCGCCAAGCGCGCGCTGCCGCTGCCGGTGAGCGTGCCTTCGCACTGCGCGCTGATGAAACCGGCCGCCGACAAGCTGGCCGTGGCGCTGCAGGACATCACCTTCAATGCGCCGCAGGTGCCGGTGGTGAACAACGTCGACGTGCGCACCGAAAACGATCCGGAAGCGATCCGTAGCGCGCTGGTGCGTCAGCTGTACAGCCCGGTGCGTTGGACCGAGAGCGTAGAATTTATCGCAGCACAGGGAGTGACGTCGCTGCTGGAAGTGGGGCCGGGCAAAGTGCTGACCGGTCTGACTAAACGTATTGTTGACACCCTGACGGCTGCGGCGGTGAACGACACCGCCAGCCTGTCGGCGGCGCTTGAACAATAAAGAGGAAAATGATGAGCTTCGAAGGTAAAATCGTTCTGGTCACCGGCGCGAGCCGCGGTATTGGCCGAGCTATTGCAGAAACGTTTGTGGCACGCGGCGCCAAAGTGATCGGCACCGCGACCAGCGAGAGCGGCGCTGAAGCGATCAGCAGCTACCTGGGCGCAAACGGCAAAGGGTTTATGTTGAACGTTGTTGATGCGCAATCTATCGACAGCGTGCTGGCATCAATTCGCGCCGAATTTGGCGAAATCGACATTTTAGTGAATAATGCCGGCATCACGCGTGATAACCTGCTGATGCGTATGAAGGATGATGAGTGGGAGGATATCCTCGACACCAACCTGACTTCCGTATTCCGCCTGTCAAAAGCGGTAATGCGCGCTATGATGAAAAAGCGGTTTGGCCGTATCATCACCATCGGTTCCGTTGTCGGCACCATGGGGAACGCAGGGCAGGCGAACTACGCGGCGGCTAAAGCCGGTCTGATTGGTTTTAGCAAATCTTTGGCACGTGAAGTTGCTTCGCGTGGCATTACGGTCAACGTCGTGGCACCTGGCTTTATTGAGACGGACATGACACGGGCGTTGACAGATGATCAACGCGCAGGCATTTTGTCATCAGTTCCAGCCAACCGGCTGGGCGATGCTAAAGAAATCGCCAGCGCTGTTGCATTTTTGGCCTCTGATGAGGCCGGCTATATCACCGGTGAAACGTTACATGTCAATGGCGGCATGTACATGATTTAAAAAATGTGAAAACCATTTGCGTTATTTGAGGCAAAAACCGCAAAATAGCGTAAAATCGTGGTTTGACCAGCCGGGATTTAGTTGCATCTTTTTCAGCATTTTATACACTACGAAAACCATCGCGAAAGCGAGTTTTGATAGGAAATTTAAGAGTATGAGCACTATCGAAGAACGCGTTAAGAAAATCATTGTTGAGCAACTGGGTGTTAAACAGGAAGAAGTTTTGAACAACGCTTCTTTCGTTGAAGATCTGGGCGCTGATTCTCTTGACACCGTTGAGCTGGTAATGGCACTGGAAGAAGAATTCGACACCGAGATTCCAGACGAAGAAGCTGAGAAGATCACTACTGTTCAGGCAGCTATTGATTTCATCAACGCTAGCCAGCAGTAAGAGAACATATCTAGGCGGTCGCTCGACCGCCTAAGTTTTTTCTATCCCTAGTGTCATATTTTTCCCTCCCTGGAGGACAAACGTGTCTAAGCGTCGAGTAGTTGTGACCGGACTGGGCATGTTGTCTCCTGTCGGCAATACGGTAGAGTCCACGTGGAACGCTCTTCTTGCCGGTCAGAGTGGCATCAGCCTGATCGACCATTTCGATACCACTGCCTATGCGACCAAGTTTGCTGGCCTGGTAAAGAATTTTAATTCCGAGGATTTCATCTCGCGCAAAGATGCGCGCAAGATGGACGCCTTTATCCAGTACGGTATCGCTGCCGGCATGCAAGCCATGCAGGATGCAGGCCTGGACATCACCGAGGCTAACGCCAGCCGCATTGGAGCCGCGATCGGTTCCGGCATCGGCGGCCTGGGTTTGATCGAAGAAAACCACAGTTCACTGGTTAACGGTGGCCCACGGAAAATCAGTCCGTTCTTCGTGCCATCCACCATCGTGAATATGATTGCCGGTCACCTGACAATCATGTACGGCATGCGTGGCCCAAGTATTTCCATCGCCACCGCCTGTACTTCAGGTGTGCACAACATCGGCCATGCGGCGCGTATCATTGCCTACAATGATGCGGACGTGATGCTGGCCGGTGGGGCAGAGAAAGCCAGCACCCCATTGGGCGTCGGCGGCTTTGGCGCAGCGCGCGCCCTGTCCACCCGTAATGACAACCCGCAGGCGGCGAGCCGTCCGTGGGATAAAGACCGCGACGGCTTTGTGCTGGGCGACGGCGCCGGCATGATGGTGCTGGAAGAGTACGAGCACGCGAAAAAGCGCGGCGCGAAAATCTACGCCGAAGTGGTGGGCTTTGGGATGAGCAGCGATGCTTATCACATGACGTCGCCACCGGAAAACGGCGCAGGCGCTGCGCTGGCGATGGAAAATGCCCTGCTTGACGCCGGTGTGACCCCGTCACAAATCGGCTACATCAACGCGCACGGCACCTCTACGCCGGCGGGCGACCAGGCGGAAGCGCAGGCGGTGAAATCCGTCTTCGGCGCCGATGCAGAGCGCGTGCTGGTGAGCTCGACCAAATCGATGACTGGCCACCTGTTGGGTGCGGCAGGCGCGATCGAGTCTATCTTCACCGTGCTGGCGCTGCGCGATCAGGCGGTACCGCCAACCATCAACCTGGATAACCCGGATGAAGGTTGCGATCTGGACTTCGTGCCTCACGAAGCGCGCCAGGTCAGCGATATGGAGTTCAGCCTGTGTAACTCCTTCGGCTTCGGCGGCACCAATGGCTCGCTGATCTTCCGCCGAGTGTAATTCGCGCTGTGGATAGCTGATGAAAGCCCGGTTTTTTAACCGGGCTTTTTTACGCCTATCGTCTGGACACCAACAGGGCTGCGTATCGCCTCGTCGCCTGCTATTCTGCGAGCGTAATGAAATTACCCGGCAACAGGAGGAAGCATGTACTGGATTAACGGACAACGCCACGATGCGCTGGCGCCGAGCGATCGCGGCCTGCAGTTCGGCGATGGCTGCTTTACTACCGCCCGGGTTATCGATGGTAAAATCGAGCTGCTGCCCTGGCATCTGGAGCGGCTGCAGCAAGCGGCGCAGCGGCTGATGCTGCCCGCCACCGATTGGCTGGCTTTCGAGCGGGAGATGGCGCTGGCGGCCGAATCAATTCCGCTCGGCGTGGTCAAAGCGATACTGACGCGCGGCAGCGGCGGGTGGGGTTACAGCCCGACGGGGTGCGAAAACCCGACGCGTATCGTCGCCCGCAGCAGCTACCCTGCGCACTATTTGCAGTGGCGCGAGCAGGGCATCACGCTTGCGCTCAGCCCGGTGGCGCTGGGGCGCAATCCGTTGCTGGCGGGGTTGAAGCATTTGAACCGCCTGGAGCAGGTGCTGATCCGCGCGCATCTTGACCAGACGGCCGCCGACGAGGCGCTGGTGCTTGACACTGCCGGTATGCTGGTGGAATGCTGTGCGGCTAATTTGTTCTGGCGTAAGGGAAAAGCGGTATTTACCCCGGATCTGAGCCAGGCAGGCGTCGCGGGCCTGATGCGGCGGCGGGTGATCGCGCTGCTGGCGTGCTCGGAATACCGTCTGCAGTGCGTCAGTGAACCGCTGGAGACGCTGGCCGATGCCGACGAAGTCCTGGTGAGCAATGCGCTGATGCCGCTGCTGCCGGTAAACGCTGCGCAATCATGGCGCTATGCTTCGCGCCAGCTGTATGATTTTTTGCGTCCACACTGTTAACCATGGCTGATTGATGAAGAAAAGAAAGCTGAAGGTCCTGTCTATTATTGTTGTTCTGGTATTGGCGCTGCTGTTTTGGGGCTACCAGAAGATCGAACGCTTTGCCGATACGCCACTGGCTATCCAACAAGAAACCATCTTCAAACTGCCGGCCGGCACCGGTCGGGTAGCGCTGGAAGGGCTATTGGTGCGCGATAAGCTGGTGCGCAACGGCCGCTGGTTCCAGTGGCTGCTGAAGCTGGAGCCGGAGCTGGCGGAGTTTAAAGCCGGCACCTACCGGTTCACGCCGGGCATGACGGTGCGCCAGATGCTGAAACTGTTGGCCAGCGGCAAAGAGGCGCAGTTCACCGCACGCTTTATCGAAGGCTCACGCCTGCGTGACTGGCAGCAGGTGCTGCAGCAGTCCAAATACCTGAAACACACCCTGGCGGGCAAGAGCGAAGCGGAGATTGCCGCCGCGCTCGGCATTCCTGCGGGAGAAACGCCGGAAGGGCATTTGTACCCGGATACCTATCAGTATACCGCCGGCATGAGCGACATCGCGCTGCTCAAACGCGCACACGTGCGCATGAACAAAGCGCTGCAGGCCGCCTGGGCCGGCCGCGACACCAGCCTGCCGTATAAAACGCCGGAAGAGCTGCTGACCATGGCCTCGATCGTCGAGAAAGAGACCGCGGTGCCGGAAGAACGCAGCAAGGTGGCGTCGGTGTTCGTCAACCGCTTGCGCATCGGCATGCGCCTGCAGACCGATCCGACGGTGATCTACGGCATGGGCGAAAGCTATAATGGCAACATCACGCGCAAGGATCTGGAGACGCCGACGCCGTACAACACCTATGTGATCGCCGGCCTGCCGCCAACGCCGATCGCCATGCCGGGTGAGGCCTCGCTGCAGGCGGCCGCCAATCCGGCCAAAACGCCTTATCTCTATTTTGTCGCCGACGGCAAGGGTGGGCATACCTTCACCACCAATCTGGCGAGCCATAACCAGGCGGTGCGCGTGTACCGTCAGGCGTTAAAGGAAAAGAATGAAAAGTAAATTCGTTGTTATCGAAGGGCTGGAAGGCGCGGGTAAAACCACCGCGCGCGATACGGTGGTCAATGTGCTGCGCGAACACGGCGTCAGCGACATCGTCTTCACCCGCGAGCCGGGCGGCACGCCGCTGGCGGAGAAGCTGCGCGATCTGTTCAAGCGCGGCATCGACGGCGAATTGCCGACCATCAAGGCCGAAGTATTGATGCTGTACGCCGCGCGCGTGCAGCTGGTGGAAACCGTGATCAAACCGGCCCTGGCGCGCGGCGCCTGGGTGGTGGGCGATCGCCACGATCTCTCTTCACAGGCTTACCAGGGCGGCGGCCGCGGCGTGGATCCGCAGCTGATGAGCTCGCTGCGCGACACCGTGCTAGGGGATTTTCGCCCGGATCTGACGGTGTATCTCGATCTGCCGCCGCTGGTCGGCCTGCAACGCGCGCAGGCGCGCGGTCAGCTGGATCGCATCGAACAGGAGGCGCTGCCGTTCTTCGAACGCACCCGCGCTCGCTATCTCGAGCTGGCGGCGCAGGATAAAACCATCGTCACCGTCGACGCCGCCCAGCCGCTGGAGCAGGTGACCGCGGCGATCCGCGACTGCGTCGGCCACTGGCTGCGGCAGCAGGAAGGCGCATAATGAACTGGTACCCGTGGCTGAACGGCCCTTATCGCCAGCTGATTGGGCAGTACGCCGACGGCCGAGGCCATCATGCGCTGCTGCTGCACGCGGCGGCGGGCAACGGTGATGATGCGCTGGCCTACGGCCTGAGCCGCTGGTTGATCTGCCAGCAGCGCAACGGTGAAAAAAGCTGCGGCGAGTGCCACAGCTGCCGGCTGATGCTGGCGGGAAACCACCCGGATTATCACGTGCTGGCGCCGGAAAAGGGCAAGAGCAGCCTGGGCATCGAGCCGATCCGCCAGGTGATTGAAACGCTGTACGCCCACGCGCAGCAGGGCGGCGCTAAAGTGATTTGGCTGCCGCAGGCGGAACAGCTGACCGAAGCGGCGGCCAACGCGCTGCTTAAAACGCTGGAAGAGCCGCCGGAGAAAACCTATTTTCTGCTGGGCTGCCGTGAGCCGTCGCGGCTGATGGCGACGCTGCGCAGCCGTTGCCTGTATTGGCATTTGGCCAGCCCGGATGAGCAGCTCAGCCTGCAGTGGCTGGGCCGGCAGGCGGCCGGCTCTCAGACGGACCGCCTCACGGCGCTGCGCCTGCACGACGGTGCGCCGCTGGCCGCCGAACAGCTGTTGCAGCCGCAGCAGTGGCAACAGCGCAGCGCCCTGTGCGCCGCGTTGAGCGCCGCGCTGCCGCAGCGCGATATGCTGTCGCTGCTGCCGGTGTTGAACCATGAAGACGTCGCCGAGCGCCTGCACTGGCTGTGCGCGTTGCTGGTGGACGCGATGAAGTGGCAGCAGGGCGCGCATCACTATGTATTGAATCAGGATCAGCAGCCGCTGGTGCATCAACTGGCCAGCCTGCTGAGCAGCGCCTCGCTGCAGCAGATCGTGCAGCAGTGGCTGAACTGCCGCCATCAGCTGCTCAGCGTGGTGGGCGTCAATCGTGAGCTGCTGCTGACCGAACAGTTACTTCGCTGGGAACAGATGCTCGGCGCCGCCGGCTATTCCCAACCTCATTCGCTGTAAAGTAAAAGAGTTAAAAATTATGTTGTTAGTCGATTCTCATTGCCACCTTGACAGTCTGGATTATCAAACGCTGCACCAGAATGTGGACGATGCGCTGGCCAAAGCCAAGGCGCGCGACGTCGGCTATGTGCTGGCGGTTGCCACCACGCTGCCGGGTTACCGTTCCATGACCGAGCTGATCGGCGAGCGCAACGACGTGGCCTTCTCCTGCGGGGTGCATCCGCTCAATCTGGAAGAGGGGTATGATTACGCCGAACTGCGTCGCCTGGCGGCGGCGGAGCAGGTGGTGGCGCTGGGGGAGACCGGGCTCGATTACTTCTACCAGAAAGACAACCTTGAGCTGCAGCAGGACTCTTTCCGCGAACATATCCGCATCGGCCGGGATCTGAACAAGCCGGTGATCGTCCACACTCGCGATGCGCGCGCGGACACGCTGGCGATCCTGCGTGAAGAGAACGCACAGGACTGCGGCGGCGTACTCCACTGCTTCACTGAAGATCTGGCCACGGCCGAAGCTCTGCTGGATCTGGGCTTCTACATCTCCTTCTCGGGCATCGTCACCTTCCGCAACGCCGAACAGCTGCGCGAGGTGGCGCGCTATGTGCCGCTGGATCGCATTCTGGTGGAAACCGACTCGCCTTATCTGGCACCGGTGCCGCATCGCGGCAAAGAAAACCAACCCGCCTATGTGCGCGATGTGGCTGAATACATGGCGGTATTGAAGGGCGTCAGCCTGGAACAACTGGCCGAAGCCACCACCGCCAACTTTTCACGTTTATTTCACCTCGAACTGTGATCTTTGACCTAGGCTATAGCTGTAGGTCATTGTCTGCGTAATTTTTTTTAAGCTCGTAATTAATCACTGAAACGGGTAAGGTTCCCTCCCGTTTCAAGGTGATTGATGCGTGTTTTTTGGTCTGTTTCGCCAAAAAACAGCCGGTTTATGCAAAGTTACCGCGGCTCGATCATCGAAACGTGATTGTCATCAAACATTGCGCAGGCTATTTATTTTACTCTGCGTAATAAATTCAAGGGGTGCTCAGACACCCTGAATTGCAGGGGTTTTTCTCCCCCCCTTGCAGCGCGAATCATCGCGACAAGAAGTAGCAAAGCATTATTACTCAGGAGCACACTCAACTATGTTCAAGAACGCATTTGCAAACCTGCAAAAAGTAGGTAAATCGCTCATGCTGCCGGTGTCCGTGTTGCCTATCGCAGGTATCCTGCTGGGCGTCGGCTCCGCCAACTTTAGCTGGCTACCTGCGGTAGTCTCCCACGTGATGGCGGAAGCGGGCGGTTCGGTCTTCGCCAACATGCCGCTGATTTTCGCCATCGGCGTCGCCCTGGGCTTCACCAACAACGACGGCGTTTCCGCGCTGGCGGCGGTGGTGGCCTACGGCATCATGGTGAAAACCATGGCGGTGGTTGCGCCGCTGGTGCTGCACCTGCCGGCTGAAGAGATTGCGGCCAAACACCTGGCGGATACCGGTGTGCTCGGGGGGATTATCTCCGGCGCCATCGCGGCCTATATGTTCAACCGCTTCTTCCGCATTCAACTGCCGGAATACCTGGGCTTCTTTGCCGGTAAGCGTTTCGTGCCGATCATTTCCGGTCTGGCGGCGATCGTTCTGGGCGTAGTGCTGTCCTTCATCTGGCCGCCGATCGGTACGGCTATCCAGACCTTCTCGCAGTGGGCGGCTTATCAGAACCCGGTCGTGGCCTTCGGCATTTACGGCGTGGTTGAGCGTGCTCTGGTGCCATTCGGTCTGCACCACATCTGGAACGTGCCGTTCCAAATGCAAATCGGTGAATTCACCAACGCGGCGGGCCAGGTATTCCACGGTGATATCCCTCGCTACATGGCGGGCGACCCTACCGCGGGCAAACTGTCCGGCGGCTTCCTGTTCAAAATGTACGGTCTGCCTGCTGCGGCCATCGCCATCTGGCACTCGGCCAAGCCGGAAAACCGCGCGAAAGTCGGCGGCATCATGATCTCCGCCGCGCTGACCTCGTTCCTGACCGGTATCACCGAGCCGATCGAGTTCTCCTTCATGTTCGTCGCGCCGATCCTGTACGTGATCCACGCTATCCTGGCCGGCCTGGCGTTCCCAATCTGCATCCTGTTGGGCATGCGCGATGGCACCAGCTTCTCGCACGGCCTGATCGACTTTATCGTACTGAGCGGCAACAGCAGCAAAATCTGGCTGTTCCCAATCGTCGGCATCGTCTACGGTCTGGTGTACTACACCATCTTCCGCGTGCTGATCGCCAAGCTGGATCTGAAAACCCCAGGCCGTGAAGACACCGCTGCCGAGCAGACTGCGCAGGGCGGTTCCGAAATGTCCGCGGCGCTGGTTCAGGCCTTCGGCGGTAAAGAAAACATCACTAACCTGGATGCTTGTATCACCCGTCTGCGCGTCAGCGTGGCCGACGTGTCCAAAGTTGACCAGGCGGGCCTGAAGAAACTGGGCGCGGCCGGCGTAGTCGTCGCTGGCTCCGGCGTGCAGGCCATCTTCGGCACCAAGTCCGACAACCTGAAAACCGATATGGACGAATACATCCGTAATCACTGATTCAGGCAGGGGAGTTACCAAGGGAGGCGAAAGCCTCCCTTTTTTGTTGTTTATTTTATTGAAAAATATAAGTTTTATATTTTTAATGACCACATTTTTACCCATCTGATTTGCTCTGTGTCTGGCATCTCTATGAAAACAGATGATAAAAAACCCCGCTCAAAGGCGGGGCCGGTTCACAGTGACAGGTTGAGCTGATCACGCCCATAGTGGGACGTGGGGAAGGCGTTTTGCGGGATAAAGTCGGGCGGTAGCTCTTCGCGCGGGCCGCGCTTTGTTACCAGCTTTTCAACGCTGTTTAGCGTCGTGAACGTGATACTGCATTCGAAATTCTGACACTGATGATATTGGCGTATCGTCATTTCACTGAGACGGCGACTGGTGCGGGTGCGGGCCATAGCACCGCAGATCGGGCAAACAAACATGATGGCCTCCCATGGCGGGAGTTGAACTCCCCGTTATTATGGCCGTCACTTCTCACTTTCCGCAATCCATTCAGGTATTTTAGCCTCCAGTTCCAGCCGCGTGGTAAAGCCGTTCCCGTCGATCGAATGGCTTGCCCTGGCGATGATCCAATCCTGATTATCAATATCCGTTTTAAATCCCGATACCGTGCCGTGCTGCTCCGGGTATAAATCGGCGCGGCCATAAGCCAGGGTAAGGGTAAATTCAGCCGCGCCGCGTTTGAGCTGCTGCCATTTTGCAGCCGCGGCACGTTTGGCGGCCGTTTCGTTATTGTAGGTTTTGCGCAGGACATAGACGTTACCGTCGGCCCCCTCGATGTAATCACCCTCGCGGCTGCTGCTGCGCTGCACTTTCTTTTTCGCCGGCTTGCGGGACTTCACCGTGACCTTTTTCTTTTTCCCGAATTCCAGATCGAGCCAGTACGCGCGCACGCCGGTATAGGCATCACGATCGGCAATGCGGAAGGCGTGACGATCGCCGCTGCTGCGGGTGATAGCGAAGGAGGGAAGCGCCTTGCCGTTGGCGCTGACGCCGCCGCCGGGCAGGATAAACAGCAGGCTGCCATTTTTCACCGTGGCAATGGCGCCCAGCATTTCGGCCATGCGCGTCAGGAAGGACATGTCGCTTTCCTGCGTCTGGTCGGCGTGGTCGATCTCCAGATTCATCAGTTGCTGCGAGATGATGGCCTTCAGGTTGTAGCGCCTGGCGATCGCTGACACCACCCGCTCTACGGTGACGTCATGCCAGGACACTTCGCGCTTGACGTTGAACTCGTCGCGAAAATCAGCGCTGCGTGCGGTGATCGTCAGCGTGTCAGGTGGCCCGGCGTGCGCCACTTCATCGACGATAAAAATGCCTTTGTAAACCAGCGCTTCACCGTGCCAGCCCATTGACGCGGACACCTCGGCGCCGCGCGGCGGCAGCAGCAGCTGGCCGTCAGTATCGTCCACGGTGATCGTCAGCTCGTCGGCCTCAAAGCCGCGGTTGTCGGTCATCTCCAGCGACAAGATGCGTTCATCCAGTGCGGTCAGCTCCTTGCCGCCAAGCATGACGCTGAACGCCGGCACGCGCGACAGCTCCGCCTGGTAATCGTTGAACGTGCTGGCGCTGCTACCCAGCAGTGATTTGGCCTTGTCGATTGCGTCAGTAGTCAGTGCCATGGCTCCCCCTTTGGCGCTGATGGTTTCATGCGCGCGCGACGGGGAAAACCGCGCGTTGTTGTCGCCGGCGGATGACAACCACCGCCGCGTGTTGCGCCGGCGTTTTTCGGCGAATATCACCACGAACTCACAAGCATGATGGCGGTACAGTATGACCGACAATTTCTTCCATGGTGCGCGCGTCAAGGAAAACACCGACCTGCAGACTGCGATCAATGACGTTGACTCAACGGTCATTGGTCTGGTCGCTGTTGCGGATGATGCTGACGCAACCACCTTCCCGTTAGATACGCCGGTGCTGATCACGCGGGTAATCAGCGTACTCGGCAAGGCCGGTAAAACCGGTTCGCTCTATAAATCCCTGAAGGCCATTTCCGACCAGGTCAGCACCCGCGTGATCGTGGTACGTGTAGCGGCAGCCGGCACGGAAGACGGCGCAAAAACGCAGTCGCAGCTGATTATCGGCGGCTCCCAGGCGGACGGCAGCTATACCGGCATGTTCGCGCTTTTGACCGCCGAGCAGAAAGTCGGCTACCGGCCGCGCATTCTTGGCGTGCCGATGTACGACACGCAGGAAGTCACCGCACAGCTGCGGGTGATTGCCAAGCAGCTGCGAGCGTTTTCCTACAGCTATTGCGACGGCTGCGAGACCATTGCCGAGGCCAAAACCTATCGCGAGCAGTTTGCCGAGCGTGAGGGCATGCTGATTTGGCCGAACTTCATCGCTTATAACTCGGTGAGCGGCGAGAACGAAGAGTTCCCGGCGGTGGCCTACGCCCTGGGGCTCCGTGCGAAGATCGACAACGAGCAGGGCTGGCATAAGTCGCTGTCAAACGTGGCGGTCAGCAACGTGCTCGGCATTTCCAAAGACGTCTTTTGGGCGCTGCAGGCGGAGGACTCCGACGCCAACGAGCTAAACGCCAACGAAGTCACCACGCTGATTAAGCGTGACGGTTTCCGCTTCTGGGGCAACCGCACTACGGATAAGGACGAGTACATCTTCGAGGTGTACACCCGTACCGCGCAGATCCTGGCGGACACCATCGCGGAGGCGCAATTTACCACGGTAGACAGTCCGCTTACGCCGGCAAACGTCAAGGATGTGGTCAGCGGCATCAATGCCAAGCTGCAGGGGCTGGTCACTGCGGGTCGGCTGATTGGCGCCGCGTGCTGGTTCGATATCGTCGATAACCCGACAACCGGCATTCGGCAGGGCAAAGTTGTGGTGCGTTACAACTACAGCCCGGTGCCGCCACTCGAAGATCTGACCATGATCCAGACCTTCACCGATCAATACTACGAAGCGGCCTTCGCGTCGCTGGGAGGGGCATAAGTGGCTATCCCTAAAAAGCTCCGGCTGTTCACGCTGTATGTAGACGGCACCAACCACATCGGCAAGATCCCCAGCGTCACCTTGCCAAAGGTCACTCGTAAGACGGAGGACTATCAGGGCGGCGGCATGCAAGGCGCCGTAGCGGTAGACCTCGGCCTTGACGGCGGCGCGCTGGATGCGTCGATGGTGGTCGGCGGCGTCGTTGAAGAGCTGATCCTCAAGTACGGCGGCGATATCGACGAAATGCGCCTGCGTTTCGTCGGTGAAATCTACAGCGGCGGAACCAGTTCGCTGATGGAAGTGGAGATGCGCGGCCGCATCACCGAAATCGATCCGGGTGAGGCCAAGCAGGGCGATGACACCAACCACACCTACGCCATCAAGAACACCTACTACAAGCTGTCGGTTGATGATAAGGCGTTGCTGGAAATTGACCTGCTGAACTTCATCTACAAGCGCGACGGGAAAAACCTGTACCCCGATCGCATTGTGTCAGCCCTCGGCCTCGGCGGCTGATCGTTAACCCTTAACCTACTTTGAAGGCGGCACGCGTGGCCGCCAGGAGAACATGCACATGTCAGTAACGCTCACCACACCGATCAAGCGCAACGACAAAGAGATCTCCATCGTCTCTATCACCGACACCATCAAGCAGGCCGGCTCGCTGCGTGGTCTGCGCTTGGTCGACGTGCTCAACTTCGACTATGACGCCGTTTCAACGCTGCTAACGCGCGTCACTGCGCCGGCACTGACCGCCGCCGAGATCGCCACGCTGGATACCGGTGACTTTGTGGCGTTCATTGAAGAGATGACGCCTTTTTTGACCAAAGCGGCGCCGTCCGTACCGAACGTGGCGGAGACGGGGAACAAGTAAGGGAACCGCTGTTTGTCAGCGTTGACGATCTCATCGCTGACATTGCTGTAGTTTTTCACTGGCCGCCCTCCGAGATGTACGGCATGGAGCTGCGCGAGCTGATGGCATGGCGCCAGCGCGCCGCCATCCGCAGCGGCAACCATGACGATGACGAGGATGACCATGGATCTTAGTATTCGCGTCGCGTTTAACGCGATCGACAAGCTCACCCGCCCGGTTAAAGCCGCTAGCAAAGCTGTTAGCGGTCTTTCTGACTCCCTCAAGAAAACGCAAAACGCCGTTAAAGACCTGGACAAGCAAGCCGCCAGCTTTGACCGCCTGCGCTCGCAGGCCAACGACACGGCACAGAAGATCAACCGTGCGAAGCGCGAGTTTAACGGGCTGAATCAGACCGTTCGAGAGGGTGGGCAACTGACCGATGCCCAGGCCGCGCACCTGGAAAACCTGCGCGGCAAACTCACCCGACTGACGCAAACCTACAGCCAGCAAACGGCCAAGCTGCGAGAGGCGGCCCAGGCGGTACGTCAACACGGGATTAATCTGTCTGCCGGCAGCGGTGCGATACAAAGCGCCATCCGTCGAACAGAGCAATATAACCAGCAGCTTGAGCGCGAGCGGCGGCAGCTGGCCGCCGTTACCCAGGCGCAAGCTGGCTACACCCGCGCCAAAGATGCCGCCGGCAAACTGCGCGGCGCCGGCATGGGGATGGTTGCCGGGGCATCGGTTGCCGGGTATACCGGCGGCCGCTTCCTGGCGCCGGCCGTGGGATTCGATGCCGAAATGTCGCGCGTGCAGGCGCTGACGCGACTGGATAAAAGCTCGTCACAACTGGCCGACCTGCGCGCCCAGGCGAAAAAGCTCGGCGCCGAAACGGCCTTTACCACCCGCGACGCCGCCAGCGGGCAGGCGTTCCTGGCGATGGCCGGCTTTACGCCGCAGGCGATTCAGGCCGCGTTACCTGGCGTACTCAACATGGCGCTGGCCGGCGGGATGGATCTCGGTGAGTCCGCGGATATCAGTTCGAACATCCTTTCTCAGTTCCGCCTCGATCCGAAGGAGATGGATCGCGTCAGTGACGTGCTGACGGGGGCATTCACCCGCACCAACACCGATCTGCAGAACATCGGCGAGGCGATGAAGTACGCCGGTACGGGGTTATCTAACCTTGGCGTCAGCGTTGAGCAAACGACGGCAATGATCGGCGTGATGGCGAACGTGGGCCTGCGCGGCAGTATTGCCGGTACTGGGTTGCAAACCACGTTCTCACGCCTGGCCGCACCAACGAAAAAGGCCAACGACGCGCTTAAGGAGTTGGGCGTCACCGTGGCCGACTCCACTGGCAAGATGCGTCCGGCCGAGGACGTTCTCACTGACCTTTACAAATCGATCAAGAAATACGGCGCCACCGATCAACTCTCGTTCTTCAAGGATATCGCGGGCGAGGAAGCCGCGAAGTCATTCCAGGCGCTGGTTTTATCTGCCGGCAGCGGTGAGTTGCAGAAGTTGCTGGCCGACCTGAAGAAATCGCAGGGTGAGGCGCTGAAGGCCGCCAAGGTGATGGCGGATAACCTCGGCGGCGACCTGAAGGAGCTGGACTCCGCCTGGGAAGGTTTTCGTATTCAGGTAGAAGAGACTGCCGACGGCCCGCTGCGCAAACTGACGCAGGGGCTGAGTGAAGCGATCAACGCCGCGAGCCAGTGGGTGAAAGAAAACCCGCGGCTGGCGCAGTCCATTCTGTTGACCGCCGGCGCCGTCACCGCCCTGGTGGCTGTGCTGGGGATCGCCAGCCTGGCGACCGGCTTGCTGATTGGGCCGCTGGCTAAGCTGCGTTTGGGCTTCACATTGCTGACGGGCGGGCGCGGTCTGATGGGAACCATTAGCGCACTGCGGGGCTTCGTTGGCGCCGGCGGCAGCGCCATGGCGAGGGTTAGCGGCTGGTCGCGTGTGCTGGCTTCGCTCTCCGGTGGCTTCCGTGGGCTGCTGGGTTCGCTGGTGCCGCTGCGCAGCATGCTGATGGGTGTATTTATGGCGCCGTCGGCAGCGCTGGGTTCATTGGTGCGTAGTGTGATGGGATTGGCGTTGCGGCTGACGGGCCTGTCAACACTATGGGGCATTCTCACCGGTGCTATTTCAGCGCTGGGGGCGGTGCTGTCGTTCCTGCTGAGTCCGATCGGGTTGATTAGCGCCGCCTTTGTCGCGGCCGGCGTGCTGATTTGGAAATATTGGGAGCCGATCAAGGCGTTCTTTGTCGGCTTTGGTGCTGGCGTCATGACGGCGCTGGCGCCGCTGCGTGAAGCGTTTGCCCGTATTGCGCCGATCTTTGGCGTGATTGGTGACGCCCTCGGCCGCGTGTGGGACTGGTTCACCAAGCTGCTTACGCCGATGCAGACCAGCAAAGACACGCTGGACAAATGCGCCAGCGCCGGCGAGACGTTCGGGCGAGTGTTCGGCACTGCGCTGCAGGTGCTGCTGTACCCGCTGTCAAAACTGATGGATGGCGTGGGCTGGCTGTTGGAGAAAATGGGCCTCATCCCGGATGGCATCGAGCAGGCCAGGCGCAAAGCCGAAGAGCTGCGCAATCAGCCCGCGATGTGGGAATGGGATCCGCAGCAGAAAAAAATGGTGAAGAAGGGGTGGAGCTGGGCCGGCCCCGGTCTGCCTACTGGCCCGGCAACTGTTGATCCGAAGCTGGGCGGCTCGCCACCCCCGGCACTGACTGGCGACACGGGCACGCTACGCCGCCTGAACGAGATCGCCGGCAATACCAAGGCGACCGCCGACAATACCAACGCCACCAAACGCATCGGGCCGGGAGATATCATCTTCAAAAATCTGCCTCGCGCGCTGGCACTGCGTGGGGCGTACCAGGAAGCGCGGGTGATGCCGCAACCGGTGCCGCGTGTGGCGGCCGCTGCCGGCGGCGGGGTACTCTCGGTGCCGTCGGCGTCACAGCCGGCCGCGATGGCGCCCGTGTCCGCGCCTGGTGGCGGTGGCCCCATCTTCCAGTTGGTCTTTAACGACGTCGGCCAGCGTTCGGATCAGGAGCTGGAACGGATGGTGCGCAGCGCGGTGCGCGATGCGATGGCCAGCACAGTCAGGGGCAACCGCGGGTCATTCCGCGATCGAGATTAACGGGAGTCAAAACATGATGATGGTATTCGGGATGTTCGTTTTTACGCTGCGCACGGCACCGTATCAGCAGCTGCGCCATTCGCAGGACTGGCGCCACGTCAAAAACGATCGCATTAACCAGTCTGCCGGCTGGCAGTATATCGGGGCGGGGGATGACAGTATCACGCTTGACGGCGTGCTCTACCCGGAGATCACCGGCGGCAATCTGTCGCTGTCGAGTCTGGAAACGATCGGCTTTACCGGTCGGCCATGGCCGCTGATTGAGGGGGACGGGCGAATTTACGGCATGTACGTGATGACGCGGTTAGAGCGTGGTAAGTCGGAGTTTGATCGCTACGGCAACCCGAAAAAAATCGAGTTCTCCATCAGCCTGAGCCGTGTCGACAGCGATTTTCGCGAGAAGCTGCAAACGACGTCAGCGAGTGACGTGCTCGGTGAGCTGCGAACCAGCGCCAGCCAAGCGATCAACTCGGTGACAAAATCGGTAAACGGTCTGTTCGGGTGAGGTATAGCGCGATCTGACTGTACTCGATACCGGCAGATATAGACAGCGCCGGCTGTACTGCAGGAGAAGAAAAAGCCCCGAAAGGGGCTTTTTTATGCGGCGCGATACCAGCACATCAGCTTGATGTGGCTTTCAACAATGCTAAATTCCTGGCCGCCGCCGACCTCGGCAGACGCCAGTTCGAGGCTGTGGCTGTGCTTACCAATGTCTACCGTGTGATTGTGCTTGCCAATATCGACGGTGTGACTGTGCTTGCCGTTCTGACTTGTCCAGTTTCGGGTGCGGTGGCTGTCATTGTCCGAACCGACGACGTAATCGCCATCCCACGCTTCACCGGGGGCCACCATGCCGCCCTGGTGCGCGTGCTCGCCGCCTTCTGACGTCCATTTCGTACCGTGGTCAAATTCCGACGCCCACCTGGTGCCGTGGTCAAACTCGCCCACCTGGCCGCTGACGCCGTGGTTGTGCTTTGGCATATTCTCGACACTCAGTGTCGCCGTATCTGCGCCGCCCGTTCCCATCACATCGGAGCCATCTTCTTTAGCGATTCGGATCGACTTATTTTCACCGGTGTAATACCAAAGCGTGCCGGGCCACTGCTTGTTAGGGTTGAGGAACGTCGCGAAAAGCTTCACTTCACCGATGGGATACATTTCATCAAATGTGACCTTCTGGCGCGCCAGCTCGTAGGCATCGTTTGCACGCTGTACTGCCTGCCGCACCTGGTTATTCACATATTCGACGGTGGCCATAACAACCGTCGGATCGATAATCAGCTGAATGGCCGCAGTGCTGCTGACGGCGATCACTATTCTGATGGTCTGAATTCTGCCGGAACCTTCTGCCGACGTTGGTTTGTACGACGGCGGCAGATTACAGACGGCAATGAGTGCGCCGGTATCGTCAAATACCCCCGCCTCGCGACACCAGAATCCGCCGACGGCGGCCGGTATCGTCATTTCTGCGATGATCTGATTAGGGGCGCGGTCATCAATCCGTAGTGCGTTAATCGGCGTTCTATACCGTTCGCCGAGTAATTCCGTTTGCCCCGGCTCCGGTGTCGGTGATGTGCCAAGCCCATCGCCAACCGCGGCATGGGCAATATTGATTTTTTCACCATTTGCCGTTGCTGCTGCAATTTTGTTCGCGCCGACATCGGTAATGATGCTGATATACTGCGGCATGCGTCCCCCTAGCTAATCCGTGATAAAACTTCAGCATCGCGGCGGGATGCCCCCGTCAGTAACGTGAAATCCCTGAATGAGCCGTCGCAACTCTGCATGAATCCGCTGCCCTGCTTCACGTCGAACATGACATTACCCACATAAACAAATCCTGCATCACGCAACGACGCGAGCGCTCCGGTCGGCGACTGCGCCGTATTTTTTTCGCCACCGTTTTCAAACGCAGTGATCGTACCCGCCGCAATATCAAAATACGCTGCCGAGGGGATATAGGCTTCGTACGGTTCGCGAGCCACCGTGATCGCCGCGCCTGGGCTGCCTTGATTGATAAAATTGCTGGCGCGCGTGCCGTAGCGCCAGGCTTCGCGAATGCCAGTTGAGTACGGGCTTGCGATCACGCGCATATAGGCCAAACCTAAATTGGCCAGGCTTAACCCCGCCGTCAGGCCGACGGAGTCCATTGGGTCGGTATCCATCGCCAGCATTGAAATTGCGTAGGTGTTCGTATCGCCATGCTGGATTGTTTGCGCGTGCTCGCTGCGCAGGTACCCGCCGGCATACGCCGCCACCTTCACGCGAATCGACCGGCTGTTGCGATCGAACAGTGGCAGCTCCTGCGCCGGTGGGGTATCGAGCTGCTGTTTGACGGCAATAAAGTCATCGCCGCGCAGGCCGTAAACCTTTAGAACAGAGACGCCATCCGCAGCAAGTTTAACTCCGAACATCGGATTGATAGCCAACATCACCTTTTGATAAATCGCATTTGCAACCAGCATTTCAAAACGTGCCAGGCAACCCGCTTCATCGAAAATAACGCCCCCGTCCGCCATAACGCGGGCTTTGTGCGCGGCGTAAAGCTGCTCGGGACTCAGAATATACGGGCTGAGGTCGAACCCCTTTCGCTTTCCGTTATACGGTGAGCGCGTGTTATTAATTATCGCCATGCTATAGCTCTCCTGTTAGCGGGATGCGTTCAAGTACCGCCCAATTGTAAATAGGGAATGCGTCATCATTTTGTTTTACATACCTGGAAACCCACGGCGACGAGTCTCTGATACATGTTCGAGGATAAACATAACCATTATCCGATTGAGACCTGTTATTAAATCCAATCAATAGATGGTCTTCAGGTGATGGCGCTTTATCTAGCGTCAGCCTGACCTTTATTTCGTCAATGATATCTACGCGCTCAATAATTGCGGATTCGCACTCTAACGAGTGTCCGTAATTTTCGCAGTCACCCAACATCGCAGTGTCGAAGACCAGCGGCGGGAATGGCACATCACGCTCAATATCAATAATGTTATCCGTGATGGTTATTTTTTTTACGCGATTCCCTGTCCATGTTCCCTTTTTGTTGTTGTCGTATAAATGCCAGAAAATTGCCTTTTCAATCATTTCCCCCTGAATAACCTTTCCCTTTTCATTCAGGTGCGATAATGAACCATCGCTAAACAGGTGGTTTAACATGTATTTACTGCCATACATGATGGCGTTCGCGTTTCGTCTGACATAGGTCATTTGATCAACAGCTGCTACGGAATACGGTTGTACGATCACCGTCTCGCCCGTCGGGTTCCCCTCTGCGTCCACCGCGCCGGCTTTCGTGTTTATTCTGCTGCCGACCTGCCCGACAACAATGCAAATGTCGTTCTGCTGCCCCGTTATCGCCTTAAATGCTGGTATTGAATCATCCATGTAGGGCGTCATTAGCGCATCATAGTCGCCGGGATTACGGCAACTGCCGTTATCGTTATTGGTTTCCCCGTGCTCAAAAAGAACAAAATCCGCATTGACGGGCTTTCCTACGCCAGCAGCAAACGCCGTGATGTATTCCACCATTTTCATGCTTTTGATGTATGCCGGGGTACCTGCGGATATTCCTGAAAATGGCTGCCCGCCCGCATTGCATGGGGCGTTGATAATCGTCGGCAGATTCATGCCGGCATCGCGCATTTCGTACATCAGGCCATTTGCGAGCGGAATATTGTGCCCCTGGCGGTCTTTGTTATGGGCCATATCCGTTGTGCGCTCTAAATCCTGCTGGCTCCAGCTGCCGCTATTGCCGTCCGCGCGGCCGGCCGGCGACAGGCAGCGCCCGCGCAACTCTGGGTCAGCCCCCACAATGCGGATGTCCTTGCCGGGTTTGTCATACGCCGCGCCGAGGCTTTGCCCCAGGCAGATATACAGCAGAATATAGGCGGCAGATACGGGGATTTCACGAATACTTGGCACGAACAATAAGCCCGCCCCCGTGCTGCCGTCTGCGTTTTGGTATGAAAAAACGCAACCCGACTCGGTCATTTTATTGGCTGAAATGACCGGCTTTTCAGTCCAGACGGGTACGCCATTCCAAAATAGCGCAGGGGTACCGTTATGCGATTTTACCTGCGCTGACGATTGCCCCAGCGCGTCCTGCAGTGGGAGCGCCACACCGGGGATGTAGAAATCGCCGTTATCCAGCAAAACCAGCTCACCGGTGGTGCCTTCGCCGACGGCCCAACGCACGCCGGAGTATCGGTTTGAGAGCGATTCCGGCAGCATGTTGACAAGATATTCCTGCACGGCACGCGGCAGCTCTGCCAGCATCAGACCCCAATCCTTATCCAGCGCCATGCCGATATCGCGCGTGCCTGCGGCGCTACTGACTCCCCACATATATTCGTCGGAGCTGAGTAGGGGGGATTCGTCTGCCAATCGCATCATTCCGTCTACACGCTGATTTGTCGCATCTATTTTACCCAGCGCTGAAATAATGCTTTCGCCTGACGGAAGGTATTCGCCCGTTGGGGTTGCTATCCCGCCGGTATTTGAATATTCATCAACCCAGTGCCCGGAAATAATAGAACGCACGCTGAATTTCATCGCTTCGGGGATTTTTCCGCGGTCAATGTCGGCTTGAGCTTGTTCTACTGATGTATACGGCCCTTCGCCCAGGGTAACCATCCCCATTAGCGTATCAAACAGGTTTTTTAGGTAATTGGTTCTCGCGGCTAATTGTGCCGCTTGAATATTAATTACGCCAGATTCCCCGCCTTTGACACGGTCGCTATCATCGACCTGATCAATGGTTGGTTCCCATCGCGACACCTCATTAATGTTACTCATTTGCTACCCCGGTATAATGATAATTGCCGTCATAATGAATAGATGCATCGTAATAAATTGCTCTTTCTGGTATAAATCCGGCCGGGTATATATCGACAATATCCCCCTCATAGCTGGCAACACCCACATTCAACACCCCGGCCGCACCAACAATAATGTTGATGCCTGCTATATGCCGACTGACCGGTTTGGCATCCGCGACCAGGCGATTTAATTCGGCCAGCGTCTTTTCGGTGATGCCCACATCGTTGACGTCGACCTCAAGGCGAAAGGTGCCCGGCCTATCGCCGGTGTCGAACCATTCAGCAAAGGTGGCCGAAAATCCCATGCTCTCAATCACCCGCCGCACCGCGGCGCGGGTGCCCTTGCGGCGGTGCTGCCAGTAGGATTGCTGGATCGCCGCTATCTTTTTCTCTGCCGGCCAGTTCTTGTCCCAGCGGTCGACCGACAGCGCCCAGGCGAGATACGGCAACAACTCAACCGGGCAGGCGGTCGGCGTCCACAGCGTGCGCAGCGCGACGGTGATCGCCGACAACCGCGCAGTGACCGTTTCGGTGTGGCGCATCCAGGCACCGGCGGACGGGGGGAGCAGGGTGTTATTCATCCGTCCCGCCGTTCTCTACTGCATAGCCAATGTTGCGTGCGGCTTGCGTGTCGGAGATCTGCAGGTCAGTCGCCGGCGAACGCAGCACCACACGTTGCACCCCCTGCACATGCAGTGAGGCGGAGATCGCCGACCTGGCAACGTCACGCCCGATCTTCTTGTCGTTGTCGGCCAAAAAGCCACGCAGCGACGCCATGGCGGCGTTGATGATGGGTTCCGACTCCGGCCCCGGATACAGGAACAGCTCGGCATCAATCGAATAGTCGACGATATCCGCGCTGCGAACCGTCACGCGGTCGCCCAGCGGCCGCACTTCTTCATCGTTAACCGCGGCCGTCACTGCGGCCAGCAGCTCGGGCGAGGCGGTGCCGTCACCGTCGGTCGACAGAACGGCGATCACCACTTCCGCCGGCGCCGGGCTGGTTGCCCTGGCGTCGGCAACCTTGCCGCTGGCGCTGCGGGCAAAATATTCATACGCCGCCGACGGGCCGGCCACGCTCATGCCCTCGAACGCGGATTGCGCGCGCAGGCGCAGGGCTTCGTCACTCTCCATTACCGCGTCGGACGTGTCCGTTTCCGGGGTGATCGTCAGGCGCTCGGTGTCGAGGTTTGCGGCCAGGTTGTCCAGGTCGGTGCCTTCGGCGTGGCTAAGCATGCAGGCGGCTGCCCCCTCGTTGATCCGCCGGCGCAACAACAATTCGCGGTAGGCCATCGCCTGGGCGATCACGTTGAGCGGCTCGGACTCCAGCGACAGGGCGGCGGCAACCGACGCCTGCTGGTCAGCAGGGAAGGCGGCGATCATCACTGCCTTGACGTCAACGAGTATCGTCTCGAAGTCGAGCGGCTCGATGATCTGCGGCGATGGCAGTTGCGACAGGTCAATCGTTGGCATCGTTGTAGCTCCTTAACTCAATCGTCCCGGTGCTTTTCTCCATGCTTTCCGTCAGCATGCCGGCCATCTCGGCCGTGACGGCGCCAGTGGGTGAATAGCTGATGTTGATGGTGTCCAGCGCAAGGCGCGGCTCCCATGCCGCCAGCGCGATCACGGTCGCGCTCATGAGCTGCAGGCGGGTGACGTCGTTCTGCGGGCTGTCGAGCAGATCGGGCACAAGCGAGCCGTAATTACGGCGCATGATGCGCGAACCGATGGGCGTCAGCAGAATGTCATTGGCTGACTGCCAGACGTGATCCGCATCGGTCAGCGTGCCGGTGCCGCTGTTATTCATGCCGCGGTACTTCTCGCTCATCGGGTGCCCTCCGTCCAGTCGCCGCCGCGCTGCACGCCGCCGTGGCCGTGATTGTCGACCTTCACGCCGTTCGACACGAAGGCGCCGCCGGTGTGATTGAAATCACCGTGCATCTCGCCGCCTTCGCTGACGTCGAATTGCCGGGTCTTCAGCAGGTTGGTGCATTCGACGACGGGCGAATCCAGGATCACTTTGACCTCGGCTGTTAATTTGGCGGTCTTGACGCCGCTGACTTCCAGCTCGCCGGCATCGGCGTCATAACGGAATTTGGCGCCGTCCGGGGCGGTGATCACCATCTCGTTACGCGAGCCGCCGGGGGCGGGGTGATCGTTGCTGTACAGGCTGCCGCCGATAATGGCCGTCTCCGGGTTGCCGCCGATGCACAACAGCCAGACCTGCTCACCGAGTGACGGCGGCATCCAGATGTTGAATGCGCCGGCGCGCTGCGCATTCCAGCGTAGCCAGGAGGTATCTAACCCGCCGGTGGCGACGCGCACGCGCTTGTTGTCTTCGTCGATCGCCGTGACCACGCCAACGCGGATCAGGTTTTCCAGCAGGCGAATGAGTTCTGCCGCGTCCACTATTTCACCCCCAGCGAGTCAATGACCGAACGGGCGATCGCCATGCGGTCGGCTTTGGTGATCCCCAGCACCTCGCGGCGTGGGTAGGATGCCATCGCGCCGGACTTGTTCACCCTGTCGCGCAGGCCGTACTGGTGCGTGCGCGCAATACGGCCCGCAACGCCGGTAAAACCGACGGTGGCGCCGCCGGCATCGGCGCGCGCCTTCAGGAATCGCGCGGTGCGCAACCGGCGAAACATCGGATCGGCCTTGGTGGTGTCCTTGCGCGTCTGGCTGAAGTTGATATCGAGGTAACGCTCGATATCCTCGCGATAGAATGAGCGGACGGCACCGCGACCTTCATCGAAACCGGTCAGCATGCGGCCGCGGCTGCCCTTGGTTGCCCGCCAGTTTTTCAGGCGGCGGGTTTCGCCGTTCCAGATAAAGCCAATCCCGGCCTGTGAGCGCAGCACCTTGCGGCGGCGCTTCTCGAATTTTGAGCCGTCCGGGTTTTCCTGGCGTGCAATGCGCCGCGACTGGCTCTGGCGCAGCATGCGGCCGACCTCGCGCGCGGTGCGTATACGCCCGGCGGGGGACATGCCGCCGAGAATATCGGCGAACACCTGATCCAGTTTATGAAACAGCGCGGCATCGGTCATGGCACCAGCTCCCCGTCACTCTCAGGATCGAACACGATTTGCCAGTCGCCGCCGTTGATGCGGGGCTTGTCTTCCGCCAGGTGCTGTGTAAGAAGCTTTCCATTTTGGCGTGTTACCATGACACGCTCCCAAATTGGCACCTTCAGCAACAGATCGGCAGTGTCGTCGTTTGCAATATCGGCTTCGAACTCAATGCTTTTGTTTTTATCCGGGTTCAATAGCAGGTCTGGCTGGTATTCCCATATCCATCCCAACAGTGGCAGCATCAGGTCATCTAGATCACCCGGATAGTTCATCACGAATACCTGGAGCGGATAAACGTACATAAACGAAGGCTCGCCGGTCGCCTGGATTTCGATATGCCCCTTTTCAACAAAAACGGTGAACAGCTCAGGGTTGGCCTTGCACCAGGCACTGGCCGCAGTCAGCGCGTCGCGCAGCAGTTCGGCTTTTTTCACTTCATCCCCCTGGCGATACGCCGTAGTTCGAGTTCTCGTATGGCCGCCTTATCGGCGTTGCAGGTGTCCAGCGCATCCAGCAACCGATCCGCCCAGGGCGCCAGGCTGCCGTAAGTCATCGGTGACGGTGCTGCAGGTACATCAGTGTTTGCCGTTAGGCTGGCCGGCAAAGGTTCCTGAATAATCTGCGGCGCGGACTTCCGCGGCGCGCTTTTGCAGGCTGTCAGCGACAGCAGCAGGCACAGGAGTAACGGCGCACGTTTCGCCGGCCAGCGCAGTCTTGATGGTTTCACGTCGTTGCTCTCCATTTGTGCCGCGCTTCTCGCTCAGCTTCTTCATGCCTGCCTCAATCTCGCCGACGTCGGCACGCAGGGCGCGCACTTCGGCCAGTACATCGTTGGTCTGTTTCAGCACCTGCACGGTGCTGCTCAATTCTTTCTCTGCGGCTATGCGTTTTCTGGTTTCGGCTTTTTTTTGCATGAATGCCAAAGCGAGCAAAATGGCAAAAATCAAAGTAAAACAACCTAACCCTTTCATTTTTCGACCTTCAGATCCGGGTCAGACAGGCACCAGGCTTTGAACTCTTCCCGACGGTTAACCAGCCCTTGCAGGCGTTTGCCGCCGGAGTTCACAAAGTCGGTCAGGCGCAGGCACACGCCGGGCCAATTGCCCGCCTGCGCGTATTTCCACAGCGTGGTGCGCTGCTTTTTGCCCTGGCGATCGGTGAACCAACTGATCCCGGTGCAACCCACGTTGAAACTGACGTCGGTTAGCGCTTCAAACACGAATTGCGGGGCGGCGGCGCCGTTAAAGTTGCTGTTGATACACTTTTCCGCGCGTACCAGGTCGTTTACCCAGCGTTCGGCGATCTCCGTTTCCGAGTACTGCCGATCTTCGACGTGGGTCGTTGAGCCCATGCCGATGGTCAGCACCCCGGCGGGGCAGTAGTAGGGCGTCTTGCGGCAGTCCTCATACTTCGCCATTTTTAACTGTGCCGCCTGGCTGGTGCGCACCTTCTCGGGCCACAGGGCACCGACCAGCGCCACAATGGCGGCCACGCTGCAGGCGATAACGCTTTTTCTTCTCACCGGTGGCCCCCTTTCAGCTCGCTGATAAGCGCCTTCACATCCTGCCGGTTCTCGGCATCGCTGCGCACTGCGTCAACCAGCTGCGCCAGCAGGGCGTTGGTGGTCGCCTGGCTGCGCGCCACCCGGCGGCGGTGGATTTCGCCCAGCGCCGCGGCGATAAGGCCGATCACCAGCCCGCCGGTCGCCAGCCATTCGCGCTGCGTCATCATGCCGATGCCCATCAGCACGGTGGAATAGGAGTAGATCACCCAGCTCCAGAGGCGGTCGATTACGTCCATAGCTGCACCGTCTCCTGTTGGGTTGAACGTTCGATCTCCGGCAGTTCGACCACCTGGCCGGCGGTCAAAAATATCTGTTCGGCGATCCCCGGATTGGCGGCTAGCACGATTTCGGTCACGCCTTGCGTGGTGCCGTAGTGTCGCTGGCACAGCAGATCCAGCGTGTCGCCCTGCATTGCTTGCACCTTCACTAAAATGCCTCCGCAAAATTGCGCACTTCATCGCGAATATCGGCGATAGCCCAGCGGGCATCCCGCCACAGATCTGCCGCCTGCAGCGTCAACCCGGCGGCGCGTTTCTCGCCGGCGTCGCCGGTGGTGTCGACGTCGCGATAGTTTTCGATCAGCAGCGCGCGTGTGATGCTGAATACCGCGCGGCGGTAGCGGTGGATCTTCACGCTCACGTCATTGATTTGACGGGCTGGCACGGTCTCCAGCGACGCGAAGCCGGCTTTCGACTGGTTTTCTTGCCAGCCCGTCAACTGGTCGATCACATGGCCTGTCGCCTCAATCGCGGCCTGTTTTAAGCGGGTGGTGGTCACCGCGCCGGTGATGCGCATCTCAAGGCGCACGTCCTTGAGCGCAATCGCGGGCCAGAAGGGGCCGGCGGTGATGGTCTCGCCGCCATCGTCGGTATCTGGCACATCGTCAGCGGCGGGGGTGACGGTACGCCCGGCAACAAGGCTCATGGCCCAATCTCCTCAAAAGGTGGCGGTGAGCGGATGGGGAAAAGCACACGCGAAGCGCTGCAGATCTCCGCCCGCGCCGCCAGCGCACGGGGCGCAAGTCGTTTTATTCGGTGGCGTCCTGTTTGGCTTTCTTACCGGCGGCCTTGCCGGCGGGTTTATTAGCGACTGACGGCTTACGCGGGGTGCTACTGCGCTGCCGGCGCTGGGCGGCCGGTACAGTCGTTTTTGATGCTGCTGCAGCGTCGGTTGTTGCCGCGGTGCCGGCATCGTTATCGCCTGCGCCGTCGGTGTTCTGGCCGGCTTTCTTGACCTGGCGTGCCAGGCTCTCGATCGCTTTCTTCACGCCGGCGTTGGCGTCCAGTTTCAGCGCCTGGCGCAGCAGTTCCAGCGCCTTCGCCTGGGCGGCATCATCGCCACCGCGTAAGGCAAAGCCGCGCACCTTGAACAGCTTGGCGAGCACGACGTCAGGCATGTCCTTGCCATCGACGATGTGCGCGAGCTCGTCCAGCACCTGCAGGTGTGCGGTCAAATCGGTGCTCTCGTCGGCCTTGACCTGCACCAGAATGGGATCGCAAAGCTCTTCCACGAGGGCCGTCGCTGCCGTGCGGCGGAACTGGTCAGGCATTGCGAGGTTGTGCTCGATGACATAGCGGCCGATACGCACCGCCAGCGGGTAATCGCCGGCGTCAATCGCCCAGATCATCAGGGTGACGATGACCTCGTCCTGCCGGCCGCTGTTGCCGTCGAGCGTGCCTTCGATCCAGCCGTCGTACTGCGGTAAAAGCTGCTTTTTCATCTCCGCTTTCGCCTGGTCGGACTGCACGCGTTTGAGTGCACTCTGATCCATGCGCAGGCGGTGAAGGATTTGTTCATGCGCAGTGCGGGCGGCGTCTGTGAACTCCTCGGTCTTACCGTGGCGTTCCGCCATCACGCGCTGAAAATGTCGTTGTGCCGGTGTCAGCATTGTCCTGTCCCCAAAGGGGGGCGGGCAGGTGCCCGCCCGGGTGATTAACCGCCGTTCTCAGGCTGCGCGAAGGTGATGCCGTCGATAAAGGCGACGTTGCCGTAGTCCTCGACCACGAAGTCATCGTTCGATGACTGGTAGGTCGCGACGCGGTTGTACTCCGGCTCTTCCTTGATGGTTCGGCGCAGGCCGCCGCGCTGGTAGTAGATCGACAGGTTCTTAAACGGCGTGATCAGGATGCCGTTGACCGGGAAGAACGGCGCGATGAAGGTCGGCATGTTCCCGACGCGCTCCTGCGCGACAATGAGCTGACCGGCCAACATTTCGGTGTTCGGGTTGGTCTGGCTCATGGCGTTGATTGCCGGGAAATTGCTGGTTGTCAGCAGATCGCCGGCCAGGATCACCACGTTATCCGGGTTACGCTTGTGCCATTCGTCCATCAGGCTGTTTTTGGCGTCATACACCGCAGCCGATACGTTGCCGTAGGTGCCTTTGGTGATGATCTTGTTGTCTTCATCCCGCGAGGTGACCGTGATATTTGAAATAACGCGATGCGGTGCTTCCTTACGGATTTTCTCAAGGAAGCCGATGCCGCAGTCCTGCAGCAGCGGGTTGGCGGCGCGGTTGGACGGATCGGCGTAGCTGGTGCCGTTGAAACCGATCATGATGCGGTCAAGCGACATCTGTCGCGCCATTGCGCTGCTGATCAGCGGCTGGAAGTTAGGCTGATGCGCCCAGGCGTCCAATTGCTCGTAGCTGATGCCGTAGTCGTAGTTGACCTTGCGGCACATGTAGTCGTACGGCTCCATTTTGCTGTTATCGGCTGGATTGCGGCGCGTGGTGGTGCTGTTGTTCACCCCGGCCAGCGGGCCTTTGCTGCCGATCAGCACTTTTTGGCCGATCTGTTGGGTCACGCCGAAGACGTTAATCTTGCTCAGGAAAGAGTCGCTTTCCTGCGCGGCGGCTTCCAGCTTCTGCTGCACCGTCGGATCGACAGCGAATTTTGCCGCGACGGCGGCCGGCGATACGCGGTTTAGCTGGGCCTGCCGGCTGATGTACTGGTCGAACAGCTCGCGGGTAATGTTTTCCATGTTCGTTTCTCTTGTAGTGAATATCGATCAGACGCTGACTTAGTAGTCAGCCAACTGCGCGTTGCCACCACCGCCGGCCGGCGGGCGACGGTTGAAGTTACCGTCCGTGGTTACAACCTTCTGCTGCATCGCAGCCAGGTCAGCGGTCAACTTCGCGATGGCCTGCTTGTTGCTGGCGCTTTCCTGCGCGGTGGCGCTGAACTGGTCGGTCAAATCGGCCTGCGACTGCGCCACGGCCTCTACCGCCTGATGCACCTGGCTGAAACGTTCATCGTCGGTTTTCTTGCCCTTGCCGAGGATGCCCATGACGCGGGAGAACCACTCGTTGCCGGTGGTTGAGCGCGACTGGTCTGCCTGCATCAGCTCAGCTTCGAAAGCGGTAGTGAACATCGTCGTTTCAGCATCCGCAGCACTGAATCGCATGATCTCCCCGCGTTTTTCGGCGGTGAATTTCAGCTTGTCAGTGCCCAGGCTGGCCGGGGTGTCGGTCATCGCCAGGCCGACCAGATACGGGCCGTTGGTCGTCGGGAATTTGGGATGGATCTCGACGCTGGAAAAGATTTTCTTACCGTCGTCGGTCATGGCCCTCATGCGAGCCGTGGGTTCGATCTCAGCGAACAAAGATGCTTCCCCTGCTAACGGCCCTTCGGAAATGTCTTCGGCGGATAGGGCCGCAACATCCCCCATTGCGCAAAACTCGCTGTCTGGGAACGGAGAAAGGTAGTGCTCGATATTGACGCGGGCGCCATAGAGAGACGGGTTATACGACGCCGCCATCGCATGGATCTGATCGCGGGTGACCTGACGGCCGTCGATAGTGACGCCGGAGGTCATAATGCGGAATTTCTTACGGGTGCTCGTTGTGCTTGCCATGTCTGCTTGCTCACGATTCTGTTGAGTTCCCGGTGATGATGGCAGGGCGTCCGGCCCTGTCTCAACGCGTTGTTGTTGTCGGAGAACGGCGACAGCCGGCACTGAGAGAAAGCCCCCGCGCGCGCGGGTTAACCTCCCCGGCAGGACATGGGGGAGACAATGACGGTTCAGGAAACATTCACTAGGCACCGCGCACGACAGCTTTACTGGCAGGGCTACCCGCCGGCGGAGATCGCGCGCCTGATGGGTATCAACCAGAACACGGTTTACGCCTGGAAGAAGCGCGACGAATGGGACGAAACGCCACCGATCCAGCGCGTTACCACCTCGATTGATGCGCGCCTGGTGCAGCTGACCGGCAAGGACAAGAAGAGCGGCGGCGACTTCAAGGAAATCGACCTGCTGACGCGCCAGCTGAAGAAGCTGGACAACGGCACGCTGGCCACCCAGCCGAAAAAGAAGGTGCGCAAGAAGCAAAACTTCTTCTCTGAGTCGCAGATCGCGCAGCTGCGGCAGAACATTCTGGGGTCGCTGCACTGGCACCAGCAAGGCTGGTATGACAATCACCACCACCGCAACCGGATGATCCTGAAGAGCCGCCAGGTGGGGGCGACCTGGTATTTTGCGCGCGAGGCGCTGATCCGCGCGTTATCTGACGATGTGAAGTACAAGCACCAGCTCAACCAGATCTTTCTGTCGGCCAGCCGCCGTCAGGCGTACCAGTTCCGCAGCTTCATTCGTTCGGCTGCGGCGGAGGTCGACGTCGAGCTGAAAGGCGGCGACATGATCCAGCTGTTCAACGGTGCGGAGCTGCACTTCCTCGGCACGTCTGCAGCGACGGCGCAGTCCTACACCGGCAACCTGTTCTTTGACGAGTTTTTCTGGGTGGGTCAGTTCGCGAACCTGAAGAAGGTGGCCGGCGCTATGGCGACGCTGAAAGGGCTGACGCGTACCTACTTCTCCACGCCATCGGCGGAAAGCCATGAAGCGTACCCGTTTTGGACAGGGGAGGCGTTCAACAAGGGGCGCGCCAGCAGTAGCCGCGTGGAATTCGACACGTCCTGGAAGACGCTGAACAGCGGGCTGATGTGCCCGGACAAGATCTGGCGCCAGATCGTCACGTTGCAGGACGCCATCGATCACGGCTGGGATTTGACCGATATCGATGAAATCCGCGACGAGAACAGCCCGGAGGAATACGACAACCTCTACGGCTGCCAGTTTATCCGCAACGGCGAATCGGCCTTTGACTACAACATGCTGCTGACCTGCGGCGCCGATGGTTATGACGACTGGCTCGACTGGAAACCCTATGCCATGCGGCCGCTGGCCGATCGGCCTGTCTGGATTGGCTACGATCCCAACGGCGCCAGCGGGAAGGGTGACAGCGGGGCGATCTCCGTCAACGCCGTGCCGCTGGTCGCCGGTGGCAAGTTCCGCACCATCGAGACGCAGCGCATCCGTGGCATGGAGTTCGAGGCGCAGGCCAATCTGATCATTGGCATGCTGGATCGCTATAACGTGCAGCATGTCGGCATTGACGGGCAGGGGATTGGTGAGGCGGTCTGGCAGTTGGTGAAGAAGAAGTTCCCGGCGGCGGTCTGCTACCAGTTCAACCCGGCCAGCAAGCGCATGCTGGTATTGAAGATGCAGCAGCTGGTTCGCGGCGGTCGCTGGGAGTTCGACCGTGGGGAGCGTGACCTGATCACGGCATTCAGCGCGGTGCGCAAAGTGGTAACGCCTGGCGGGGTTATCACCTATGACACCGACCGCAGCCGCGGTGTCAGCCATGGCGACCTTGCCTGGGCGACGATGCTGGCCATTATCAACGAGCCGCTGGGACAAGATGGCGGCAGCACAATGACGGTTATGGAGTATTAACGTGAGCAAACGAAAATCACCGCGGCAGCGCCAGCAGCCCGCCGCAGACACGCAGCTTGATCTGGCGACCGAGCTGCAAAAACTCCCTGGCCTGAGTACCTTCTCATTCGACGGCCCCTGGCCGGTCAGCTCGTCCTATGACCTGCTCGATTCGATGTACTGCGCCGACAACGGCCGTTACTACGACACGCCGATCAGCTGGTACGGGCTGGCTCGCCAGTTCGGCCACGCCAGCTGGCACCAGTCGGCGCTGATATTCAAGCGTAACGTGCTGGCCGGTTGTTTCATTCCGCATAAGCTGCTGTCGCGCCAGGCCTTCTCCGCCTTCGCCATGGATTGGGTGGTGTTCGGCAATGCCTACCTGGAGCTGCGCCGCAACGTGTTAGGTGGCCCGTTGGCGCTGCACCACACGCTGGCGAAGTACACGCGCCGCGGCTCTGACCTGGACACCTACTGGTTTATCCAGGCGGGGCTTGATGATTATCAGTTTCCCACCGGCGCCGTCTGCCATGTGATCAACCCGGATATTCACCAGGAGATCTACGGCATGCCGGAATACTTCGCGGGCCTGCTGTCCGCGAACCTTTCGCACTCGGCCGACACGTTCCGCAAGCTGTACTACGACAACGGCAGCCATGCCGGCTGCATCGTCTACGTCAACAGCGCTATCGCCGATCAGGAGAGTCTCGACAAGCTCAAGAAGACGCTGACCGACACGCGCCGCGGCGGGGCATTCAAAAACATCCTGCTGCACGCGCCTAACGGCGGTAAGGACTCGGTGCAGATCCTGCCGTTCAGCCAGATCTCGGCCAAGGATGAATTCCTGGGCGTCAAGTCAGCCACGCGTGACGATATCCTTGCCGCTCACCGTGTTCCGCCGCAGCTGATGGGCGCCATGCCGGAAGGTAACGGCACCTTCGGCGACGTGGAGAAGGCGGCGCGGGTGTTCGCCATCAACGAGCTGACGCCCATCATGGAAGCCATGAAGCACGTCAACGACTGGATGGGGGAGGAGGTGATCCGCTTCAACCCGTATGCATTGCTCGATGTAGAGTAACCCCGGTACTGCAGCACGGCCGCCGCTGTCTATGACGGCCATCCCCCGACAAGTAGCCCCATCAAGCGCCCCGCCCATCACGTCGAACCGCTCCCCACCGCCAGCCGCGCTATGCGGGCCGCTGGCGCGATATCGTCTGTTCATCACGCCCAGAGTAACGTGACGGCGAGAGCCGCACAGCGGCCCATTCAGGCAACACACGCCCCCCTTCCCATACCCCAAAGCGCGCGCTTGCTCCCCCGCCTCGCCTGCGCGCCTCACACCCTCTTTTTTGTGCAAGATCCAAAGTAGATCGAACCCGTGCCAGTACTGGCACAGGTTCGCAATGTGGGAGATCGAATTATTGTGCAAAATTGTGCGGGTTCGTGCAGAAGGATTCAATGGCCTCTCCTCCCAAATCTTGGGAGGAGAGGTGATCTGATTACGGTCTGATGGTAATAGATGTTTGAGGTTGAATTGGAACCAGTATCTGATTGTAAGCGCGCAATATCTCGTTATAGAGGTCCTGATGTTTTGCCGCTCGTACTGTAATGATAAGCGCGTATTTAATTTTGTCGGCTTTGTGGCTAACGATGCTTGCTCCAGCTTCGCGCGCATTATAGTGAATGTCGAACACTGGATTCTTTAATGAAGAACCGCGCATGTTTTTTGTGCTATGCAACACTGTTTCCCATTTCCCCATGTCAGAACGCCGTTCACTTTCTGTTGAAAACTTCTTCAAATCAAAGAAACCGGCAGTGTCTGCATTTTTGCTACCTTCTTTTACTTTGGCATCATTTGGCCTAAACGATATTTCTAACCCTGCTTTTGTATAAGAGGCTGAGTCTTGCGGGTCTGTAGCCGTTGCATAACAGAATGTGGCTGTCAGGTTTACAGTTCCTTTTAATCCGCCATCAGGAATAGGCACCGGCGCTCGTAGGTATTTTCCCGGTTTTAATTCCCCTTGGTAGACGATTCTGGCAACTCCATCTGGGCTTATAATCACTTCACTTAAATTTTCCGGTAGTTTTCCCCAACCTACCTCAGTACATGGGTGTTCAAGAGGTTTGGAGGCATGAATAAGTAATGCCTTAATAGCAAGTTGACTTAGTTCACTACCCAATATAGAACGTATTCCCACAGCAGATCGCAAAGCGTAAGGAGCCGCGAAGCTCGTTCCTCTTTCTGGCGATACTACAGGCTTTTCTCCCTTACTAAGCACATGGAAATATTCAGTGGTTTCACCACCAAAAGCCACTAGGTCCGGCTTCATGACACCGGGACTTCTTCCTGGCCCCATTGCACTATATGAAGCCCTTTTCCATTGACTGTCATTAGTTGAGTCACTTGACCCAACAGCGAGCGCATTAACACAGTCAGAGGGTACTTGAATTCGAGCATTACCCGATTGACGATCTCTTTCGCCGTTGTTTCCAACTGCTACGGTCATCAGTGTATCGCCATCACTCAATAAATCGTCTATCACAGAGGTCCATGCGTGGACATCTGTATCTTCGATAGGTAAATCTGGCCCTAGGCTAAGATTCAAAAATTGATATTGTCTAGAAAGCAATACTTCCTCTATAAAACCTAAGGTTCGGTATAGTTCTAATGGGTCTTCTTCACATGTTTTATTGTCAAGCACCCTCAAATTATCAATGGAGGAATACGGTCGAGGTATTTCTCCTTTGGTATTGATTGGCCCGAATAAAAATGCAGAGGAGACAGCCAACCCGTGATCAAGTGCATCCGGATCATCGTCGGCATGATCATCCATTACTCGATACGATCTCAGCCATGGCGAAATAGGGTGCTTTTCTGGCAATCCACCATCAAGAATCGCAACCCTAATTTCTGGGGATAGTGGCCCTTCTGATGGAAGAATGCACTGTGCCTCAGCTCCCCCTGCTCGACGCATAGGACGGATGCCACGTAGCTTTGGTACAGGTCGAATTACCCGTACAAATGTAAACTTAGCTAATTTATTGATTTCTGTAATATGACCTTTGATTGGTAGGAACCAAAGCGTTCCTGCGGTAAAGGCCAGTTCATTATGAACAGTAATACCTAATGATGTGGCATACTTTATGAAATGTTGTTGAATGAAGTCACGAC